>PAJA01000047.1 GCA_002705185.1 Nitrospina sp.
CTGTCGAGCTCTGGTTCTGCTGAGTCATCTGTTGCTGTTTCTGTGTTGGGTTCTATATCACCCTCGATGAGGTCATCGAGCATGCTGTCGAGTTCAGAGTTATTTTCCTCCCTAGACTCAGGCATTACTAAAAAACTTTGCTGGCATTTAGCACACTTAACCTGAGTGCCCTCTTTGGGGATTTCTGGTAGGTCAATATCATAACTAGCTTGGCAATCAGGACAGGAAATTTTCATTAAACTATAAAAATCAAATATTTACTTAGTTATTGTATTTTTTCTTCAATAAAAAGTAAATATCTAATCCCTTGTTAGGTGTTACCCCTAATAGTGAAGAGGATGCTAAATTGACAAGGTGTTACAATTTCTCTATAATGTTAATCAGTACAATGACAGTAGAGCATTAACATCCATCTGCATGAGGCTTTCTGGCCTTTGACGCTTGCATTTTTATCCCGGATAAATTCGTTCACTTTAAAAGCATATGAGCCGTTAAGGTAGATTATGACCTCATACAAAGCAAAACAAATTATTCTTTCTTCCGTTCTAGTTTTGGCGTTTACAAGCTTCTTAACGGGCAAAACCTCTCAATACGTTAGTGGATTATCGCCATTTTTTTCTTCTGTAAGCCAAATGGAGGGGAACTTTTTCGATAGGGCAAAAGAAAAACGTTTTCAAAGTGAGCTTGCCTATAACAAGAGTACTCGCAATAAAATACGTCAAGTCATTTTAGAATATAACACAGGGTTGGACGAGACCAGTTCTTTACTCATTCCTGAGTGGATTTTAGCCGAAAGTAAGAAATATGGTTATGACCCGCTTTTTCTTACTGCTTTAATTATTACAGAAAGTTCCTTTTACAACTGGGCAAAGTCAAACCGGGGTGCCCATGGCTTAATGCAGTTAAAGTTGGCTACTGCGGTTGCGCTGGCATCCGAAACTCACTTGAAATGGAAAGGCACTCCAACTCTATATGACCCTGAAAAGAATATAGCTTTAGGGGCTTATTACCTAAACAAAATGATGACTCGCTTTGGTGATCTTACGCTAGCATTGGAAGCTTATAATCAGGGGCCCTCGCGATTGAGCCGTTTTCTGCGAAAAGGCTATCTTCCCCATAAGCGCTATTCCAGAAAAGTTTTTAAGAATTATAGAAAGATTCGTTTTCAACCTATTTAGGGTCACCACGAACGATATTTTCTTCGACGTCCTACATTTAACTTGTCATCTATGCAAACATTGAAGGAATTTAAATACCCCAAAGTTTTTCCTATGAGAAAGTTTGATTTTGTGAAGCAAGGTCTACTTGTGGTCTTGTTGCTCTTAGTTTTCTCAGGATGCACGACTAGGGACGTTGAAAGGGCTTTTAAGGGCCACCTTCGACCAGGAAAAGCTAATAAGATAATTGGTGAGTACTGTCAAAGTTGCCATATCCACAAAGATTTCGATCCCCCACTGCATGTCTCCAAAGTCAGAAACCTTTATCATCACCCAGTTTTTAAAAAAGCTCGGGAGTGCCGAGCCTGCCATTATATTGAAAGAAACTGGATGCATAATCAGCACGAACGCAAGACTCTAATGCCGGAAGATGAAAACCGGAAAAAAGTCAAGAATTCTAGGAAAAAAGCTGAGAAGAAACTATAAGGGTTGACCGCATTTTTGAAAAGACTCAAAACCTCTTTTTTAAAACAAAAATAACCTAATTAATAAGAAATTAATGGGTAATGAAAGAAAACTTAAGTAAAGCCCAAAACGCTTATTTTCCGGTGTTGAGATTGTCCTGGAAGAAAGAATGAGATATTGAGGTGAAGTTTTTTGTTAAATATTTGGTTTTTTTGATCGGGATGCTTTGGGTTATGAAGCCTGAGGTTTTTGCCTTCTCCATTGATGGCTTCCAAGTTAGAAGTCAGTATGGTGAAAGACTTAATGCTAACTTTGAAATACATTTAGATTTTGAAGGGCCTGTGAAAGTGGGGCTTGGGGATGAAGATGACTATGCCAAGATGGGGCTTGAAAGAGATAATATTATAGATGCGTTTACATTAGACCTTATTAGGTCAGGAGATAAATTAAAAAGTACTGTCAAAATTAGTTCCAATAATCCCATATTTTTCCCTTCGCTCAACCTTGTGGTTTGGGCAACTCATAACGGCGGGACTTTACTGGAGAACTTTCTGGTAATAGTGGATTTTCAGAAAAGCCTGGGGTTAAATTTACGTGGCGAGCAAATAAAGACTCCTGATAAGGAATCTTTCAAGTATAGCCCCGAGTTTACGCTAAGTCAGAAAAAGGCTCTTCACCCTCCAGAGATGGAGCCCTTTGCAGATGATCAACCGTCTATCGAAAAAGAGCAGAGAGCAGAGTCTAAAAGTAAAACGCCGGATACTAAAGTTGCTGATGATAACTCCCTGCCTGAGAAGTCCATAGATCCTGTCCCACCGAAGACCGGGGTAATGCATCGAAGGCGTCTTTCAGGAGTTATCTGGGCCAATCCAAGGCCAAACCCAATATTAGCAACTGAAAAAATAGAGAAAGAATTTGATAAACCAGATTTAACAGCTTCAAAAGAGGAGTATGTTTTGCAGCAAGGAGAGCGGCTGTTTTCGGTTGCCAGAAAACTCAAGATTGGCGATTACCATCCAGCTCAGATTGCAGCCACTATCTGGTTACATAATATTGATAAGTTTATGCTTGGGAATATCCACGGTATTTCCGAAGGCGCTAAGCTGGACCTCAAAAACCTTAAAGAATATGTTTCTGATATTGACCTTCAGAAGGCTGGAAATATTTTAAAAAATCAGGCTGTAGAATGGAAACTGATCAAAAGTACTACCTCGAATAAGGAGGGGGTTGCAACCGTTTCTGAAATACCTCTGCTCTCTGAAAATTTAGAAGACATTAATGACCTTCTTAAACAGGTAAATGGTTGGCAGACCACTTGGGAAAAGATGGATATAGAGGGTCATCTTGATTATTACCAAAATTCGGAAAAAGAGAAACCAATTCTTTCTAACAAAAGACAGTTAATGGCTAGATATCCTAGGTTTGACCTGGAGATATTTCCAAAATTCATATTGTTCCAACAAGGAATTCCAGTTGTTTTCTTTACACAGGTTTTTTTTGCTGAAAACTTAAAAAGTTGGGGACTGAAGGAACTTGATTGGGTGCGTACGTCCTCAGGTTGGAAAATACGTGATGAAAAATTTTATGAAACGTTCTCTAATTCAGGAGAGCAACCTTTAGAAAATGAGGTTAGTTTTGGGAGTAGTATCAATCCAGTAAAGAATCTCCCTTTTGTCATTCATGTATCTAGTCATCCCAATAAATCTAGGACTGTTTCCTTGACTAACCGATTAAGGAAGCAAGGTTTTGACGCTTATTGGGCTCCAGTCAGAATGTCAGCAGATACCTTTATTTATCGAGTTTATGTTGGGAGATTCTCAGATTGGAAGCAGACTCATAGGTTAGTTGAGGTATTGAGAAAAAAACCTTTTGGACGTCATGCAACAGCAATCCCTTATCCACTTGCGTTGCAGATTGGAGAGCCTAACTCTTTAAAGGAAGCTAGGGTTTTATTAAAATCTCTAAGAAAATTTGGTTTTTCGGGTTTATTGCTATTTTCTTTCAATGAGTCGACCGGAACCCGTTTTAGAGTGGTTGTGGGTGCTTTTAAAAACGAAGAAAACGCAAAATGGATACTTAAACAGTTGAAACAATTTGGTTTTATAGGTAAGTTAATTTCTCCCTAATAATTTATCAGAAGCCCTATAGCAAGACCAAATGAAAAAAAACCGCTCACTTTTAAGTGAGCGGTTTTAATTTGTGTCGAAAAACTATAAGGAGTTTTTCAAAGTGGGAGCAGGTTTAAAGCCAACTGTCTTGCTAGCTTTAATTTTAATTTCCTCGCCCGTCTGAGGATTCCGACCTTTTCTTGCCTTTCGGCTTCTAACCGTAAAGGTTCCAAAACTGGGATAAGCGAACCGTTTTTCCTTTTTGATTCCTTTAGAAATAGCATCGAAAGTGGCGTCTATCACATCCCCCGCTAATCTCTTCGTAAGACCATCTTCTTTACAACTTTTGATCACAGCATTGATTAATTCGTCTTTAGTCAAGATTCATCCCCTCCTCTCAAATCGTTATAAGGCTGGTGCATTATTATTAAACCAGTGGCAAATGTCAAACAAAAAAAAAAGTCAGTATCCAGTCCAACCCTTTATTGAGAGGCTAATTCGTCCATTTGAATTTGTTGTGATAAAATAATAAATGATTTGAAATCAAGTATTATCGCTATTCCTAGAGATAGTCTAATTAGAGAGCTGCTTCGACTAATTTTTTATTCTGCCGGGAGTATAAAACTGGGTACTTAAAAAAATATGCGGTAAGAATATGTTTTGATTTTTATTTTTCCTACAGATACTAAACATAACCTTAGAGGCTGGACATGGCATTATTAAAAGTTGCTAAACTTGGCAACCCTATTTTAAGGCAAGTAGCGAAACAAGTGAACTTAAAAGAGTTGGGGGGACAACATGGTGAACTCCAGTGTTTTATAGATGACATGATCGATACCATGCGTGAGGAGGATGGAGTGGGTTTGGCTGCTCCTCAGGTCAATCGATCACTACAAATCGTTGTGCTGGAGTACGAAAATAATGAAAGATACCCTGGAGAGCTCTCTATTCCTGTAACAGTTTTGGTAAACCCTGTATTGTCAGATTTTGGCTTGGAAAAAGTTTTAGGGTGGGAAAGTTGTTTGAGTCTCGCTGATTTCAGAGGGCTAGTTCCACGATATACATCTGTAACCCTCAAAGCTTACAATAGAAATGGCGACAAGGTAGAGAAGCGAGCCACAGGCTTCGAAGCTGTGGTTTTGCAACATGAAATCGACCATCTGCACGGCAAGGTGTTTCTGGATCGCATGGAAGACCTGACTCAATTGGCTTATCAAGAGGAATTCGAAGAATTCTGGCTGAAAAAAAAACCCGTTCTGTAAAAAGGAGAGATAAAATTGGAGACTTCCTTAGAAGAAGAGGTATTGTACCTATATGAGGTACCTGGGATTGGTGCTTCCTATACCAACACATACGGAGAGGAGAATATTCAGGGTCTAGTTCAGAAGTATCGCGACCTCAAAGATGAGAGCATGCAGGAGATGCTGAAAATGGTGATACGTTTTTCTCAGTCCAGCGACCTTGCGACCTGTTTCGTTTCGGTTGGAGTTCTTCATGCTTTAGGAAGAAATGAAGATGTTCAGAAAGCATATCGATGGGCTGAAACCCAGGATGACCGAGCCCGAATCATTAGCCATCTGGACATAGGCAAGTCTGTAGCTGATTATTTTATCTCAGCCTGATGATTTCCATCTCCAGCAATAGAGGTTGGGTTGAGCCCATTGGGGTCAACAGGGCATATTGAGCCAACGCGCTCCCCTTTTTTTAGTTTACATTGGATAAATATCAAGAACCCCGACCATAAAATTCCTGGTAAAGCGACTAGCACAGCCATCCTCAAGGCAATCTGGTTTACATCGAGGCCCCATCCATCCACGGCATAACCCACACCCCAATTACTAAGGCCCATAAATAAGGTTAATGATGCGAGTTCAAAGCTGAAAACGCGACCCAGGTAACTATCGGGAACAGAGAGATGGATCAAAGCTGAACTAAAAACCCAGATTATGGAGCCGAATAAAGTGGCAAGAGCTACACCTAGGGAAAGTGTCCAAAGGTTGCTGGAGTGAGCGATGAATAAATAAGATAAAGCTTTTAGAAAAAATGCTCCTGCAATGGCCCATTGTAAAACTCGAGCGCTTTCCCCAAAGATTCGTTTAACCAGAATGGGGCCTAAAGCCGCTCCTAATCCACGTGCAGAATAGAGTATTCCAATTCCCAAAGAAAGGGAGCCTGATAACACCTTACTCGCCATCAAAGGAATTAGGGTCATGATGCCTCCAGCTACTGCTAAACCAGCCTTAAGTAATGACAATACAAGTACCATGGGTTCAGACCATAGGTATCGCATAGAGTCTGCAAACTCCTGATAGCCGCTTTGATTGGGGGAGGATTTTTTCTTCAATTTTTCCTGATTGGGAACTCTTGAAATGAACCAGGCTGAAACGATAAATGTACTAGCATCAAGTATGAAGGCAGTTCTTATTCCGAATAAATGGACGACTACGCCTCCCAAGGCAGCACCAAAAGCTAGCATGACCGACCAGGTTGAACCGCTCAAGGCGTTGGCCGTCACCAGGTCTTTTTTTTGTACGAGTGAAGGGATGATGGCGCTCCTAGCCGGTTCAAAAAAACCTGATAATGAGATTTCAACAACTACTAGAGTATAAACTAGCCATAAAGCGCCCTGATCTTCTACAAGAAGAAACCCCAGAACAACGATGCAACGCAAAAGATCACTTATGATCATCACATTTTTTCGACTTACACGATCGACAACAACTCCGGCTATTGGACTAATCAGGACAATGGGAAGAAGCTTTGCCATCATTGCTCCAGCCATTGCCATTCCTGAATCGCTAAGTTTAAGAATCAATGCGTAAATAGCTATACTGTTAAGCCAGTCTCCTAGTTCTGATACTACCTGACCGTACCACAGATTGCGGAACTCAGTATTCTGGCGTAATAGACGAAAATAGCCAATCGTATTTTTGCTTTGCATGCAAAATTTCCTGGAAAAAATAAGGTAGGTGATACAGTATTTATACTAAAGATCCTAGTCGGAATCTGCAACTGGAATTAGTTTTCGTGGTCTGGTATCTTTAAAGTTAATAGAAAAAAACTTTTCAACATAAAGGTGCCTAATGGAAGAACAGCCGATACTGGAGGAAATGGATGACAATACAGAAAGATTGATTAGAAGAATTTCTCTATGGGCCTCTCTACTTTTAACTACAGCATTGGTGGTTTGGTATTATCAGGCAAACCCACGAGATTCGCCGGAAATAATTAAGATGCGAATGTTTTTCAAGGAAAGAAATATGGAGGTGGGTAAGTTCATTAACCTGGATAATAATGAGCAAATTACATTCGCTTATACAAATAAACATCCTTTTTACAAGAAATATATTAAGGCTTCTACTGTAGAGCAGGAAAGGATTCGCTCACTTATCCATATATCGAGAGACTTCACACCCAACCAGTATTGGTTTAATCTGTTTTTTTTGTCTGTTATGTCTTTCACCACTTTTTGGTTTATTGGTTTGATGATTGAGGCTTGCATTGTGATCATGCGGCGCAACTCTGAAGCACGGATAAAGAATTATAAAAAAGAAAAAGACCAAGCTTTAGTTTCAACTAAAAAAGAATCTTACAAAAAATAAAATTTTGGTGATTTAACTGTCTTTAAGGCACTGAGTAAATGCTGCGTTAAACTTTAAAATATCGAATTATTAGAAAGCCAATACTATGGATGCCAATCAGATTCGGTTTGCGGTTTTTATTTTTATATTTTTAGTGATGTTAGTGCTCGAGTCATTCATTCAGCGTCACCCAACTGTTGACTCGAAAAAGCGTCGTCTAACAATTAACCTGGCTTTAACAGGGATAGATATTCTTTTAGTACGCTTTATTTTTGGAGCTGCCGCATTAGGTGCTGCTCAATTTTCTGAAGAGAGGAGCTGGGGTTTATTTAATTATCTTGAACTGACTGATGGGATAGAAATTTTGTTATGTATTATCATCCTAGATTTGATGATTTATATACAGCACGTTGTATTTCATACGATACCTTTCTTCTGGCGTTTCCATGTTGTGCATCATTCCGACCTCGACCTGGATGTTTCATCGGGATTGCGCTTTCACCCATTAGAGATAATGACATCCATGTTATATAAAGTTGGTTTGGTATTTGCTCTTGGACCTTCGCCATTAGCGGTTTTGATTTTTGAAGCGATTCTGAATGGAATGTCTCAGTTTACGCATTCAAATATTGCTATGCCTCAGAGCCTTGATCGATTACTAAGATATTTGGTTGTAACCCCTGATATGCACCGTATTCATCATTCGGTAGAGGCAAACGAAACCAACGCGAATTTTGGCTTCAATCTGTCGATTTGGGATCGTATTTTTGGGACATATATTCATGATGCAATGAAACAACAATCTAAAATTATAATTGGAGTTAATACCTTTCGCACTAGTGAGGAGGTATCTTTAATGAAACTATTGATGATGCCTTTTCGAAGAATTCCCGAAAGTTATGCACTTTCTCCTGAAAAAAAATAAGAAATATTTATAGCTGTCGGACTAAAGCAAGCCATTGAAAGCCTTGAACCTTTTACAGACGGTAAAACGTTTATGTGGAGTCTGACAGCAAAAGCTTTTTTTTAATTATTTCCTGATAAGGTTTCGTATGTCTCCAAGATACTATTTATTTACTGCGACTCTTGTTGCAGTTCTTACGCTAGTGATCAGTTGGTGGAAGCAAAAACGAACCAGTCGTGAAATTTTTTGGGTTATGGTCAAAGTTATTTCTGTCTTGGCTGTAATAGTTTCGGTAATTCTGGGTGTGGCTCAACTACTAGCTTTTTATGGTATAGCCCAATCAGGATTTTTTCTGTGAATATTCAGTCGTCAGATTTCACAGGGTTCATGTTTTTTATCCTGGGGTTATCTTTTTTTACGATCTCTTATTTTATGGGTATGATGATTCACTCTGCCTTGATGTATGAAGACAAAAAAAATATTGGAAAAGATAGCCGTATTGGATGGGTGTTAAGCATGGTGGCTGGTACCGGCATTACAGGATGGATGTTCTATTATGGGTACTACATGAATTTTGTTATATAAAAAAATTATTTAAGAAGAAAGAAGGTCAACCAATTTCTGGCAGTCGTTTTTATATCCCATAAACTCTTCTTTATCCTCATCGGTCAAATCGTCTGTCAGATTATCTTCAATTAACTCAATCGCATCAATCAGTCCACTTGCAACAATATCGAGATCGGTTTCTGCCAATGCGTACATCGATCCACTTTGCTTAAGCTTTTCAAAGACACGAGTATATTTAGCTTTAAAGTCGGTGAGGCCATTCTTTTTTTCAGGAGATAATTCCTGCTTGAGTTCAGTATTCATGTCTGAAATTGAATCATTCAGTGCCATTTTTATGGTTTCAATGTCTTTATCTGTGATGGATGCAAGTGATTTCATTCTTCCCTGTATTAAAAATTAATGTGGCTGATTGGGTCGATCTTTTATTCGGGTTTTGACCAAATTTGGAGTTTCTCATGTTTTACCACAAGTTTGTCTAAGGTCGTATGAAAAATTAAAGACAGAAGCTGATTTATGAGTTTGTCTGTTCCGATAATAAGAACCAACTCATGTAGGGTTCTCCCCCACATGAGTTGGTATAAAACAATTCAGATTTAAAGGCTTAAGAGTCAACCGCGATCTCAATTTTTTTCGGTTTTATCACCTCTTTTTTAGGCAGAGTGATCTTTAGAATTCCTTGATCCATTCTAGCCACGGCTTTTGCTGAATCAATCTGGTTGCTTAGCCTAAAGCTTCTGGCAAAACTTTGTTGGTTAAATTCACGTATACGATAGTTACTGCTATCGCTAGGTGAGTTTTGCTTTTGAGTCCCTTTGAGTGTCAGAATGTCGTCTTGGAATTCGACTGACACATCATTCGATGTCAAACCCGGGATTTCTGCATCAAGGTAAAACGCTTTATCCTTTTCAACAACGTTGACCTTAGGCAGAGTTGATGAGTGCTCAGNGTGAATCTGAGGAAACCCAAAATAACTATCTGTATCAAAAAAATNATTTAATTCTTGATCTGGATTAAAATTTACGAAATTCATAACNTACTCCTTTGATGAGAGATTGATAACATAAGTATCGTTTCTCTCGGCCGAGAGGATATTTTCTTATCCTACCTTATGAATAAAACCGAAGGTAGCGGTTGTCAAGCTGTACAAAGAAGAATTAAAAAAGTTTGCTAGAGCCCTCGGGGCTATTGATAGGTCCTTAGGCTCAATGCTGAATCTTACCTTACTCAGCTAAAAATTTAGCCATTATTTTTTTGTGATACGGTAAACTACTCCAAGATAATCATCTGAAAGATAAAGGTCTCCTTCAGGGGATTGTTCAATATCTACNGGACGACCATCTGATGNACCACTTGTTCTCAGCCAACCTGNTATGAAATCTTCATGGGAAAGAATGTTACCGTCGGTATCGAGTTTAAGCCGCAATACTTTATATCCTGCTGGAACCGATCGATTCCATGAACCATGAAAGGCTATGAATACACTATTGTCATAATGTTTATGTAAATTTCCTTTTTGGTAGAAAGCCATTCCCAACGGGGCCATATGGGCGGTAAAACTATAGGCCGGAATTTCAGTTTTTGAACAATCGTAATCTTTGTCAAAATCTTTATCGAAAGTCTGTGACTCATAACAGTAGGGCCAACCATAATGTTTACCCTCCTTAATAATATTCAATTCTTCTTTCGGGTGCTGATCACCCAACATATCGCGCCCGTTATTGACACCCCATAATTCGCCAGTATAGGGAGAGAACTCAATACCTACGGAATTACGTAACCCCTCTGCAAAAATTTCTTTACCGGAACCATCAAGGTTAAACCTGGAAATGGCAGCGCGTAATGGACTTTTTTCAACGCAGACGTTGCAGGATGATCCAACGGATAAATACAGTTTATTATCTTTTATCTTCAGAGTACGGGTGAAGTGTCCTCCGGCTGGGATATTAGCGATAATGACTTCTGGTTTTCCGAACTTAAAAGGTTTATCGAGACGTTTCAAGCGAATGACTTGAGTTTCTTCTGCGATATATATGTAATACCCGTCATCAAGTTGAGCAAAGGCCAGACCATGCGGAATATCTCGATTCTTAAGGATGGGTAGGGTTTTATCCGCTTTGCCATTTTTATCGAGATCTGGCAAAGCTACTACCTTNCCTTCTTTTGCCTGACTTAGAAATAGGACTCCCTGATCGTCAAAAGCCATATGTCTGGCACGAGGTACTCCTGCGGCAAATAAACTTATCTGAGTATCAGAGGGCAAGTAGAGTTTTAATGGGCCAAGTTTTTGTGANTTCATTTCTGCTGGTATTAATTGAGGAACCAGCAATAGGGTAAGAAAAAGGAGTGTCAGAAACAGTTTTGAGAGAGAGTATACGTAGGATGGTTTTAAATTCAGAAACATTGAAGAAATAATCTATACCTAGAGGTGAAGGTTTAAAAAAACTACAAATGAATTATGTTATTAGGAAAATCTTACCATTTTCTGCAAAATCGTAACTGAGCAGATATGCTTAGCTTGTTTCTTTTCAAATGTTACCTCATGTTTTACTCTAAACCAAAAAGGACTTACAGCAATTGCCGTAAGTCCTTGTAATTTTGGTGGGCCCAACAGGATTCGAACCTGTGACCTACCGGTTATGAGCCGGGGGCTCTACCAACTGAGCTATAGGCCCACACGATTAACTTTCTATGAAACTTCGTAATTTTTTGCTTCGGCTTGGATGGCGCAGTTTACGTAAAGCTTTTGCCTCGATTTGCCGGATACGTTCCCGTGTGACCGCAAAATCCTGCCCGACTTCTTCAAGTGTGTGTTCGGAATCCAAACCAATACCGAAACGCTTTCGTAATACTCGTTCTTCCCTTGATGCCAGAGTAGAGAGAACTTTTAAGGTTTGATCCTTCAGATCTTTTTTTACTACCGAATCGATCGGAGATAATACTTTTTTGTCTTCTATGAAATCTCCCAGATGACTGTTTTCTTCTTCACCAATTGGAGTCTCAAGGGAGATAGGTTCCTTAGCAATTTTCAAAACCTTGCGAACCTTGTCCACTGGCAGGTACATTTTAACAGCGATTTCATCTGGTGTTGGTTCGCGTCCTAGCTCCTGAACGAGATGCCGAGATACTCTGATGAGTTTATTAATGGTTTCGATCATATGGACGGGGATCCGGATAGTTCTTGCTTGATCTGCTATGGCGCGGGTAATAGCTTGTCGAATCCACCAAGTTGCATAAGTCGAAAACTTGTAGCCTCGTTGGTATTCAAATTTGTCTACTGCTTTCATAAGGCCGATATTTCCTTCTTGAATCAGGTCAAGAAACTGGAGACCCCTGCTGGTATATTTTTTTGCGATACTAACTACGAGCCTAAGGTTGGCTTCTGCTAGTTCACGCTTTGCTGTTTTATCCTTAACCCGTCCACGGGCAATTGATCTCACAGTTGCTAGTAAACTATCTTTACTAGTTACCGTTTCCTTTTCTATTTTTTTGATTTTTCTGCGTCCACTTTGAACTTGTTTAATAAAGTTATCGTATTGGGCGCGAGTAATAACTTTTCCCTTCGGCACCTTGACACTTTTCTGTTTGGTCCAGTTTTTAGCTAGTTTTTTGACTCCCGCCAGAGAAATACCCATTTGTCTTTCAATATCTCTTTCCTGTTTGCCTGCTTCTCGATACTCTGCTGCAATGGCATAAATTTTTTCGATAACCTCGTCCATTTTATCAGCAGAGAGAGTTAAACCAGCAATCAGGCTTTCAACTTCTTTTTGCTGTTTTTGCAATTGATCNGAAGTTTTGACCTGCATTTTTTCAGATAACTTACCGCTATCTACTTTTTCCTGAAGCTTTTCTAGCTTGGCAAATTCCGAGTTCAAGTTTTTGACTTTTTTTAGAAATTTCTTAGTCTCATCTTTTTCAGATTGTTCCTTGTTATCCTCTGGTTCCGGGCTCTGAATCAAACGAAATATGCGGATTTCTCCTTTTTTAACATAGTCCCCCATGGTAACAATCNCGCGAGTTGTAACTGCGCAACTGGCTACTGCGGCAAGTACTTCATTTTGTCCAGCTTCAATTCTNTTNGCAATTTCCACCTCGCCCTTGCGAGTGAGTAGGGAAATGGTTCCCATTTCCCGTAAATAGAGCCGGACTGGATCATCGATGGAAACCGAATCGGATTTGGATGCTGGGGTATTGGTTGCATCGTTATCATCCTTATCACGATCCCCCTTGGTGGCGACTATTTTTTCTCCTTTAAGACTGGTGTCAACGATGTCGATTTCATTTTCACCAAAAAGATGCATGAGGTCGTCGATTTGTTCTGGGGTTACAACATCAGAGGGGAGAACATCATTGACCTCTTCATAGGTCAAATAACCTTTCTCCTTGCCCAGTAATACCAGTTTATTGATTTCTGATACATGCGTAAGTTTTTCGGTTGTAGCCATCTGGTTGATTTCTCCTAATTACACGTTGGTTTTTGGCTAAGATGTTAATGAGTTAAGGCTAGGTGCATTTTACTAAGCTGCGCCTGTATTTCTTGAGACCGTTCTACCTGCCCCGCTTTTGCGGCATTAAGACGCTGCAATTTTAGATCTTTGATTTTTAATTTAATATTAATACTTTTGAATTTTCCGACACAGTCTTTAACGGTTTTTTCAGGTGCATCAAACTCTACGGCTTCCAGTCCTAACCGGGATAAAATATTTTTAGTCTCAGGATCTTCGGTTTGGTCGAGCAGTTGGTCAATTCTGAGGTCCTCATCATTGTTGATTTTTTGCCAACAGGTTTTAGCAATAGCTTTCAAGGCCGGGTCTTTAAATTCTTCTGGATCTATCTCTAATAGAATACCTCTGGCCGTTTCCTTATCGGAAAGAATTAAATGAACTAAATGCTTCTCGAGGTTTAAAAGTGGAGCTAATTCATTTTTCGTTTCGACCAAATGTGGCTGGTTTTGGGATAGGGCTTTATTTAATTCTTTTAAAAAAGTTTTATCATCAATATTGGTTTTGGAGGTGAATTTTTCCAGCCAGGCAGATCGTTCTACAGTATTTTTGATTTTTGCGAGTAGAGGAAGAATGTGATTCGCCATTCTGACCTTATCTGTAGGAGTCTTACTGGGATATTTTTGTACCAGATCATCAATATAAGATTCCATAAAAGGTTTTGCGTTACGGATCTTTTCGAGGAAATTTTCAGCTCCATGTTCTTCGATGAACGAGTCTGGGTCCTGACCTTGAGGTAAGATAACGATTTTAACATTCATCTCGTGTTCTGTAAGGATATCAAACCCTTTTTCAGCCGCAGAACGGCCAGCAGAGTCCGAGTCGAAAATCAGAATGGCAGTTTCCGCATGATTTCGTAATATCTTTGCTTGTTTGGAGGTCAGAGCAGTTCCACAAGTCGCGACCACATGCTCAAGACCATGTTGAACTGCCCGCATCTGGTCAAAATAGCCTTCAACTAGGATGACTTGATTCTCTTTACGTATGGCTTGTTTAGCATGGTCCATACCAAAAAGAGTTTCGCTTTTTTGATACAGAAGTGTTTCGGGAGAATTGAGGTATTTAGGTTGATCTTCCTGATTAATGGAACGCCCTCCAAAACCGATTATGTTTGAATATAGATCCATAATCGGGAAAATAATGCGGCCCCTAAAGCGGTCATAAACTGCAGAACTATCCTCTTTTTTGATGATCAATCCGGACTGAATGAGTTGCTGCTGAGTTACAGAGCTTTTTTTCTTAACATGGGTTAACAAGCCTTTCCATGTAGGAGTTGCCCAGCCTATGCGGTATTTTTCCAGGATTTCTGCCTCAAAATTTCTGGAAGCTAGATAATTTCTTGCGCTAAGACCTCCTTCTGGATTTTTCAATAAGGACTGGAAATATCGTGTTGCGGCCTCATTAAGTTTTCTCAGAGCGTCCCGCTCCTTTTGCTTGGGATCAGTGGATTGTCTTGAGTTATTATGGGGAAGGGGAATACCTGCACGTTCGGCCAAAATTTTGAGCGTCTCCGGAAAGGAGATACTTTGAATTTGCATGAGGAATTTAAAAACATTGCCGCCGGTTCCACAACCGAAGCAGTGATAAATCCGTTTATCCGGGCTGACTGAAAAAGAAGATGTTTTTTCGGAATGAAAAGGGCAAAGTCCTTTAAAGTTTTTGCCGGTTTTTTTGAGAACGACATGATCTGAAATTATCGAAACGATATCTGTTCGATCGCGAATTTCATCAATGATGTGATCTGGAATTGAAAGTTTCAAAATAAGATAATTTGGAAAAATCCGGCCTAAATAATAATGGGCTTTGTTTAAATTTTTTGTATAGATATGGTAAATATCAGCGTGCTAATTCAAAAACTCTCCCGCCAAATCTTTGATCAGAGCGTTATCCGCTTTACCCTTAAATTCTGGAACCAAAACTTTCATGATTTTACCAAAATCCTGCATCCCGTCGGCTCCGGTTTCTTCAATAACTTCTTGAATTCTTTTACGTAAAACCTCTTCAGAAACTTGTTCCGGCAAATAGGCCTGCAAAATTAACTGTTCCTGATCTTCCTTTTCCATCAAATCTGTGCGACCCCCCTGTTTATAAAGTGAAGACGCCTCTTTTCTTTTTTTAACCTCACGGGTAATCAGAGACAAAACTTCTTCATCCTGCAACTCTCTTCGGAGATCGATTTCCTGGTTTTTAGTAGCGGAAATTAAGCTACGTATGGTATTGAGTCTGATTGAATCTTTGGATCTAAGAGCCTCCTTCATATGTGCAAGGAGTTTTTCCTTTAAAGTCATGAAATTAATTCCATCAAACAAGATGCGAAATATAGTGACCCACACGGGCTTTGTCAATACTTCGAGGTAAATAAATAAAAGATGAAAAAACGAAGCTTAAAGAACTTTAAGCCCCTTTTTATCAAAAAGATATGGCGGCAAAGGCCGGCGGGTTTTGACAGGGTACTTTAAATTAAATTCTCTAAGCACTACATTATTGCATATTTTTCTATTTTTCGGATAATTTTTTAAGATTAGCTAACTACTGGGGTGGGAGAAAAAAATACTTTAATAACATCAAATAGTTACTAGTGGATATGAATGGTCAAGTTTTAACATACAGGTGGGTGATACATCCTCTGTTTATGAGTAAATCAGGTATTCCTGTCTTCGATCTAGAAAGGCTGTCAATTCCTCTTGCCAGGTGTTTTCTAATGCGGTCAGAGAAAAGTTGGTGCTAAAAATGGTTTCCCGTAATTTTTCGTTGCCATAAAGCAGATCGATGGCCAGGCGATCGCTAACGTACTCATATGGTTCAGTTCGCCATTGCAATTGCTTGGAATAAATTTCGGCAATGGCACGCAGTAAAGCTAAAGTTGTGAGTAAGGGTTTGAACTGCTCCCGATTTGTGACATGAAACTGAAGCCCAGCGCAAACTTCTCCGGCGTGTTTCTGAAACATGGGTTTGAAATATTTTGGGCGGAACAGCACGCCTGGCAATAGCTTTGAGTCTTTTTTAAGTCGCGCGACAAGTTGATGTGGGTCGATGAAAGGTGCTCCAATTTGTTCGAAGGGCAGGGTGGTGCCGCGTCCCTCTGAAAGCAGAGTTCCTTCAATCATGCACATGCCTGGGTAGACAATGGCGGTTGCTAGGTTCGGCATATTGGGCGATGGTGAAGTCCAGACCATACCGGTCTGGTCGTACCACATGTCTCGACTCCATCCGCTCATTGGTACGACCTTGAGATCGCAATGTATATTGAAATAGTCATTAAATAGTTTTGCTAGCTCACCTACTGTCATGCCGTGGCGGTTCGGCAGAGGATATTGACCAACAAAGGACCGCCAGGTTTCTCCCACAAGATTACCTTCGACGGAATTCCCGTTTATCGGATTGGGGCGGTCGCAAACCACCATTCTTATCCCAGCGTCTTTGCAGATGGTCATGCAGTTGGCCATTGTATAAATGAAGGTATAGTAGCGTGCGCCTACATCCTGAATATCGAATATTAAATTATCAATGCCGACTAGTAATGCCGGATCGGGAACTAGAGACTCTTCATTTTTTCCATAGAGACTTTTTATGTTAAGACCCGAAATAGGGTCGACCTCGTCGGAAATATGAATCATGTCCTGTGCTGTGCCATAGAGCCCATGTTCAGGGGCGAATAAACTATGGAGGGTAAAGCTCAAGTGGGATTTAAAGTGCTCGATGGAGTGCCTGCCATCTCCTGCTAGACTAGTGTGGTTGACGATTAGTCCTACAGTTTTACCTTTTAAATATTTCTCGGGATGAGCAAGTAAATGGTCAACTCCTGAAACGGTTTGAGTCATTGGGAGAATATTAGAGGGATTAGAGGGATTAGAGGGAAAGAAAAAAAATACCCTTAGCCTTCCCTAATCTGGAGTTATATTAAGCCGAGATAAGTATTTGGTGGTTTTCACAAAACTTTCTCGGATGTGGACCAGATAATCTATATAGTTTGATGATATTGTTAAAAATTTAAGCTGTCAACTGAGTATAAAAAAAACCGGCCCCCCTTTAAAGGAGAGCCGGCCTGTTTCTTTACTTTAATGGGCAAAAGGGATTACATCATCCCAGGCATACCACCCATACCGCCCATACCACCCATTCCACCCATACCACCCATACCACCTCCACCGCCATGAGCATGACCCGCATGGTCATCTTTTTCTTCTGGCAGATCAGTGATCATTGCTTCGGTGGTCAGTAGTAGACCAGAGATACTGGAAGCGTTTTGCAATGCAGTTCGCGCAACCTTGGCAGGATCAATGATTCCTGCTTTGATCATGTCGGTGTATTTGCCTGTCTTAGCATCATAACCTTCGTTACCTTTCAGGCTTTTTACTTTTTCGCAGATCACGGTTCCTTCTTCACCCGCGTTGGTTGCGATTTGGCGCAGAGGCTCTTCCAAGGAGCGGCGTATGATTTTTACTCCCATCAAGAAATCATGGTCACCTTTGATCTTGTCTAAGGAGTTTAGGCAGCGGATGAAAGCCACTCCACCACCAGGGATGATTCCTTCTTCTACCGCAGCTCGAGTAGCATGAAGAGCATCCTCAACACGAGCTTTTTTCTCTTTCATTTCTGTTTCAGTTGCAGCGCCTACCTTGATTATAGCTACGCCACCAACTAGTTTAGCTAACCGCTCCTGAAGTTTCTCTCGATCATAGTCGGAACTTGTCTCTTCTATCTGATTGCGGATTTGTTTTACCCGCGCCTGGATGTCAGAAGCTTTTCCTTTGCCATCGACGATTACAGTGTTTTCTTTGTCAATAGTGATACGTTTTGCACGACCAAGATCAGCCAAGTCAACACTTTCTAAGGAAACGCCGATGTCTTCGGTGATTACTTTGCCGCCTGTCAAGATGGCAATATCGTTAAGCATTTCTTTTCTGCGGTCTCCGAATCCGGGAGCCTTGACGGCAGAAACATTAAGTGTTCCACGTAGCTTATTAACTACGAGAGTTGCCAGTGCTTCACCTTCCACATCTTCAGCAAGAATAAGAAGAGGCTTGCCACCTTTAGCAACTTTTTCCAGCAATGGCAGAAGGTCTTTCATGTTGGCAATTTTTTTCTCATGAAGCAGGATGTAACAATCTTCTAAGACAGCTTCCATGCGCTCGGAATCTGTCACGAAATAGGGAGAAAGATAACCGCGATCGAATTGCATTCCCTCAACGATTTCAAGAGAGGTTTCCATACTCTTGGCTTCTTCAACAGTAATAACACCGTCTTTTCCTACCTTGTCCATAGCTTCAGAAATAATCTGCCCGATAGCTTTGTCACTATTTGCAGAAATGGTTCCCACTTGAGCAATTTCTTTTTTATCTTTGGTGGGTTTAGCCATCTTTTGAATTTCAGGAATAATTACGTTAACACCTTCTTCAATACCGCGCTTAATATCCATGGGGTTGGCACCAGCACTGACATGTTTCATTCCTTCACGAAAAATTGCCTGAGCAAGAACGGTAGCTGTGGTCGTGCCATCACCGGCGTTATCACTGGTTTTACTTGCAACTTCATTGACCATTTGTGCGCCCATATTTTCAAAAGGATCCGCAAGTTCAATTTCCTTAGCTACCGTAACACCATCCTTGGTGATGGTTGGGGAACCAAATTTTTTATCAATAACCACATTACGCCCTTTAGGGCCCAGAGTGATTTTTACGGTATCTGCTAGTTGGTTAACACCAGCTAGTATCTTATGTCTAGCATTCTCATTGTATGAAATTTGTTTAGCCATAAATTTTGTTCTCCTTATCTCTTAAGAGATGTGAATGAGTTTTATGTTAAATGATTAGGATAGTAATTTAGCCTACGATCGCAAGAACATCGTCTTCACGCATCAATAGGAAATCATCTCCGTCAAATTTGATTTCTGTTCCGCCGTATTTGCTATAAAGGACTTTATCGCCGACTTTCACTTCCAGCTTGACTGGCTTACCGTCATCGCCAACTTTGCCTTTTCCGACTGCTTTCACACGTCCTTCGATAGGTTTTTCTTTAGCCGAGTCGGGAATGATGATTCCGCTTTTTCGGACTTCTTTTTCTAAAATAGGTTGAACTAGAATGCGGTCGTGCAATGGTTGGATTTTCATATAGACTCCTTGAAAAAATGTTAAACTCCGATTAAAATAATAAAAAACAACAGCTTTACATAAATACGTAAAAAAATTTACTAACTTATTGATATAAAAAAGCCTTATGCTCTGAACAGGAGAGGTTTGGCTAGAGGTTCTGAATTTTTAGCACTCTTCAGGTATGAGTGCTGACACTATATAAAATCTAAATATTAAAAAGCAAGGCCTCGCCTTAAAATAAATGAAAAAAACTGTAGATTATGAAGAATACTAAGGAAAAAATGGTTTTAAAGATTGAAACCTTCCCAAATCCAGTTCCAGAGAGAGATTACACCATTGAAATGGAGTGTCCTGAGTTTACCTGTTTGTGTCCCAAAACCGGGCAGCCGGACTTCGCTATTCTTCATATAAGTTATATTCCGGATAAATTATGCCTAGAGTTAAAGTCTTTAAAGGTTTATCTAGTGTCATATAGAAATGAAGGAGGATTTCACGAAAAAGTTACTAATATCATCTTAGATGACCTTGTTTCAGCGTGCCGCCCAAGAAAAATGAAAATTGTTGGTGAATTTAATGTGCGCGGTGGAATCCATACTACGGTTACAGTGGAGCATTGTGCTAAAAAACCTACTAATAAAAAAGGCAAACTATCTCATTGATGCACGGGGTCTAAAGTTATGGAAATGCAAAGAACTGGAGAATGCCATCATTGTGGAGAGTGTTGCAAGACTGTTAACATGACTGTTGTGCGGGACATCACAATCCAACAACATGGCAGTTTGAAGGAATTAGAACTTTATTTATCCTACCGAGGCATTAGGGTTGTTGGTTCGGACAAAAATAGAAACCAACTTTATTACTCTATGGATGTTCGGTGTAGTGAACTGACTACCGATAACAAGTGTCTTGCTCACGACAGCCCAAGAAAACCCTTCATTTGTCATCGCTTTCCTTCAAGCAAAGAGGATATAGAAGACATTCTCGAGTGCGGCTATAATTTTCACCGATCGACTTGACGAGTCGAAAACTAGTAATAGCTGTGTTGGAGGTTTGTAGTTCCTAATCAGGCAAAACTTCTTTAAAGCAGGTGTCTATAAAGCAGGTATCTTGTTTGTGTTTGTATTTGACCTAAATAATTTCTCCTTTTGGTGAGCTAAGTATAAATTGCGATAGGTTGCTGGAGTTATAAAAGATCGTATATTTCCAGATAGCAAATAACTTTATTATTATAGTATTCGATATACCCTGCCCTAAGATGTATGGGTGATAATAAACGATTGGTTTTTGATGAGACTAGTTGATATGAAATTACTTAATTTTTTTTAATGAGTAATGTAGGCTTAAAGAAGTTCTGAAGAACTCTGTTATAATTCTGTTATTGGAAGAGGTTATGAGACCAAGGTTTATAGAAAATGGAAATAGAACGATATCGGATGTTCACACTGGCTTGGTTTGGCAAGAGAGTTATGCATATATTGAGACTGGTAATAACATCAGTTGGTATGATGCCCAGGATTATATTAAAAACTTAAATTTAGAAAAACTTGGCAACTATGAGGATTGGCGTTTACCAGACCGGCTTGAAATTCAAAGCATCTATGAAATAGCTAAACCATTCGAGTCACGCGGTAAAACATTCATTCTTCATATTGACCCGATTTTTGAGTTCAGCTATGGATGTTGCTTTTGGACAAGTAAAACCCGACTGTCTGCGGCACTTGGTTTTGAGTTTGATTTGGGAGATATTCACTGGTATCCCAAGGGGAGTCTTAAAGGGACTGTTCGAGCCGTACGCAATGACTGGAAACCTCGGTTGATGATTGACCCGTGTTGGGCAGAAAAAACCCAAGGCTGTTAATTAAAAATATGGACGAGCAACAATTTAAGGTTGAAAAATCAAAGGCGCGCAAACTTCGCCAGTCACAGTGGTGGAAAGAAAAAATCCAAGCTGGTATATGTCATTATTGCGGAGGCCGTTTTCCGCCTGAAGAATTGACAATGGATCATATTGTTCCTATTTCCCGGGGCGGAAAAAGTAAGCGCGGGAATTTGGTGCCTTCGTGTAAAAAGTGTAATGTGAACAAAAAATATTATACCCCGGCAGAGATCATTCTTCGCGAAAAGCTAGGTCAGGACGTCCAATTTTAAAAATTCAACCTATCAACTATTCTGAGAAATTCTTCCTGCTGGTTAAAATAGAAAAATAAAAATGCCAAGGCTTTTAGCTTGCGTTAAGTATTTTTTTAATGGAACTATCAAGGTGTAAATTAACTAATGCAAATTCTTTTAGAAGCGGATTGCCTGATTCAGGCTTTAAAAAATATGTCGGAATCGGTGATTTTAAACCTTTGCCGTCAGAAACGTTGCCATGGCTGGGTGGCGTCTACTTCTATTCCTATTATTTTGGAGGAGGAAGGGGTGTCAGCAAAGGATTTTCAATCTGTATTGCAAGACCTAGCTGTCCTGACTCCTACAGCTCATGATATCAATCAGGCGTTACAGTCTGAAAAAGTATTTGCTAAAGACCTAGCTGTACGATTGGTAGAGAAAAGCGGACTAGATGCCGTGGTCACACTATTCCCTGAAAATTTTTCCAACTTAAAGATAGATGCTATGAGCCCTGAGCAGTTGAGGGAAAGACTAGATTCCAGGCCTAGTCCGGTTAGTGAAGTCCGTTTGCTAGATATTACTGCCTCATATCATCAGATATTGAATAAAGTGGAAAAAGAAATGGCAGAAACTATTCGATCGGGACACTTTATTCTTGGTCCTAAAGTTTCTCAGCTGGAAGAGAGGATCGCTGAGTATTGCCAATCTAAGTATGCTGTTGGGGTCTCATCTGGGACCGATGCGTTATTGATTGCATTGATGGCTTTGGGGATTGGTCCCGGTGATGAAGTTATCACCTCGCCCTATACATTTTTTGCAACTGCGGGTTCTATAATTCGTTCTGGAGCCAAACCAATTTTTGTTGATATAAATGATGTTACTTTTAATATTAAGCCTGAACATATAGAGCGTTGCATCACCTCGAATACGAAGGCCATAATCCCAGTCCATCTCTATGGACAATGTTCAGATATGGACCCTATTCTTAAAGTATCTGAAAAAAACAGTTTGGCGATAATTGAAGATGCTGCGCAAGCGATTGGTTCGAGTTACAAGGGTAAACCGGCAGGCTCGATAGGAGATATGGGTTGTTTCTCCTTTTTTCCCGCAAAAAATCTCGGAGGCTTTGGAGATGGGGGATTGGTCACCACCAACTCGAAAGAGCTTTACGAACAACTAAAAATTATAAGAGTGCATGGATCAGAGCCGAAATACTATCATAATGTTATGGGGGGTAATTTTAGACTGGATGCACTTCAGGCTGATGTTTTGATTGCCAAGTTAAGTTTTCTGGAAGGATGGACCAACAAAAGAAGGGAAAATGCGCAAAGATACCATCAGCTTTTTAAAGATTCAGCCTTAACACCGTTTATCCAACTACCTCCTGAAGTATTTTCTGGTCATGTCTATAATCAGTATGTCATCCGCGTGGAAAATCGAAGGGATGAACTCAGAATGTTTCTAAATAGTAAGCGGATTGGGTGTGAAATATATTACCCTATTCCCCTTCACCTACAAGACTGTTTCAAATCCTTGGGTTATAAAAACGGTGACCTTCCTGAATCAGAAAAAGCTGCAAAAGTGACACTAGCACTTCCCATATCTCATGAAGTCGATCAAGCTCAGCAGGAATATGTTGTTAAAACTATCCAACAGTTCTTTCTGGGGTAGTGAATAAAATGTAGGTTTAGAACAAAGGTGGCTTTTCTTCCACAATGATTTTTTCGCGGGGGGTATGTACCTGACTCTCACAAACTATAATTATATGAAAGCCTAAGTTTGTTTTGATGGGCTCCTGAATCTTGAATTTCTCTGACTTGAAAACACTATTGATCAACTCCTGGTCTATCGTCTGTGGAGTTATTTCCATTCCTTGATAAATCCAGCCTAGTGACCCACCTAAATTTTTACTCATGCAGGCGCTGTATTTCTTAGCAAGACGAATGAAAAATTTTTCAATTTTTTCCCAGTCATGAAAAGACTTGTCAGGATCGTCCATTTCTTGTTGTGACAAATCATTTTGATAATCAATAAGAGTTTCCCAAATCATTTTGGCCGACTCCAAGGAAGTCATGCGGATATTTCTAACTCTATGTTCCATTGGCTTGTCGGTAGTAAAAGATTTTTTTGTCGGAACGAAAGCCTTTTTGATTTTTGGTTTAGGCTTGATAGGAGCTTTTTGGGTATTAGTTTGAGGTTCCTTTGCGGTTTTATCACGCTCAAAAATAGTTTTTTCGGGTTCTTGGGGTTGTTCGGTTTCAGACATAATTTTTATATAAATAGGTTATGTTAATTTTTTATGTTTTGGCTTTGATTATAGTTTAGTTTGAATGTGCTCAATTTTCAAGCCATATAGACTCTAGATAGTTCAGCACAGCCCCCTGCGCATTACTTCCGATGATTTCATTGGCTGAATCTTTGACCTCTTGTAATGAATTGCCCATCGCAATAGAATGACCAGCGATATTAAACATATCTAAATCGTTCAAGTAATCTCCAAATACAACAGTATTATCTAGTGAGATTCTCAATCTTTTTGCAAGTGTCTTGACCATATTTCCTTTGTTGGCTTGCTGATGGAATGATTGTAGCCAGTAATAGCCTTTCATAGAAACATCTTCAGCGAAATATAAATTAAGATGTTTATAATATTTTTTATTAAGTGACTGGTAGACGGGATCGAGCCGCTCGTATGTGTCTATTAATAAAAATCCGGAGATCTTTTCCTCTTCTCGAAAATCAAAATGTGAAACCTGGCAAAGCCTTCCATCTTCACCAAGACTCTTGACATAAGACTGCGAGCCGGGATTAGTTGCATTGAGATAATAAAGATGATGCTTTTCTCCAAATGTATAAATGAAAGGGTCAATATCTCGAGACAAAGCAAGTTTTAACATATTTTGTACAATTTCATTTTTAATGAAATCAGAGTGTTCCAAAATATGGCCCGTGCTGAAATCAGCGAGATAAACACCATTAAATAAAATGACAGGTATATTCAAATTAATATTTTTCAAAATTGGGTAAGCTGAATCATAGTTTCGAGCCGTAGCAAAAGTGAACTGAAGACCCATATCAATCAGCCGATTTAGTCGTTTCTTATAGTCATTAGGAAAGGAACTGTCGGGAAGCAATAAGGTGCCGTCAAGATCGGAAATATATAAACTTTTTTTATTCATAAGGTGTTGTAATACTCATATGATTTATTTTAGTTAAAAGATTTAGGAGGGTGACGATTAAAATGTTTGTAGGCAATCTGTTTGTCAGTATTTATATTGAGAGTATACTAAAAACATACTCTTTAGTTATTTAATATTTGTTTGAAGAGAGATTTGATCTTATGAAAAATAATGTTCTAGCCCGACATATACAATTTTCAGTTTTGGTTGTATTTCTTTTCTTTAGTTTTTGTTCAACTAGCATGGCTTTTGATTTTTCTAATTGGGGTTTGTTAATCAAAAAACATGTAGTACCTAAAACCGTAGATGGGATTCTGATAAATTCGGTAGACTATAATAATTTAAAAAAAGACCCACTTTTTTCCTTATTGAACTCGAAATTAAAGTCTTATCCTTTAGATGACTTGAGGTCTGAAAAATCTACTCTGACTTTTTGGATTAATGTTTATAATATTTTAGCCGCAAAAATGATAACTGATAATTATCCTTTAGAAAGTATTAAAGATGCTGGAAGTTTGTTCAAATCTGTTTGGAAACAACCAGCAGGTATCTTGGGGGGTAAAGTTTACACTCTTAATGATATCGAGCATAAAATCCTCAGGAAAATGAATGACCCGCGAATTCATGTCGCGATCGTTTGTGCTTCTATAAGCTGTCCGGATCTTCGTTTGGAAGTTTATTCGGTGGATAATCTATATACACAATTGGATGACCAGATGCGTAGTTTTTTGAGTTCTAGGGATAAAGGAATGAAGTTTGATAAACAGAAAGGCAGGGTTTACCTTTCTCTCATATTTAAATGGTTTGAAGAGGACTTTGAAAACTACGGGGGAGTTTTGAACTATATTGGTAAGTATATTACTGCAGAGGAAAAACAGATTTTGAATGATCCTCAAATAGAAATTGTTTACCTAGATTATAACTGGAATATAAACGGCTATTAGACTTAGGTCTAATTTTTTTGGCCATCCTAATATACCTTTATTAAGTAGGATAAACCTTTGTCGGCGGGCAAGTGCCCGCCGGTTAACGAACGATGATTAGTCTGCGTGTTTACGTAGAAATGTTGGTATATCAAAATTTGAGCTCAGACTTCCAGGATCCTGATTTTCTTCTTTAATAGAAGATGCTAGGGATTTTAAATGTTTATAGGAAGTTGTGTTTGACTTATCATTTAAAGCAGGCTCTCCCCCGACTACCTTCTTCAAGTTAGGTCTTTCCTCTGCTCTAATTTTTTCAGGCTCCTCAAACCCTGTTGCAATAACAGTTACTCGCATCTCTCCTTCCATTTGTTTGTCGATTACCGCGCCAAAGATGATATGTGCATCTTCATGGGCATTTTCCTGAACTAACATCGAAGCTTCGTTTACTTCCAGTAGGGTCAGATCTTCACCCCCAGTAATGTTAATTAGAATACCTTTTGCTCCATCTACGGTTGCTTCATCAAGTAAAGGACTTGAGATCGCTTTCTGTGCTGCCTCAACAGCCCGCATTTCTCCGGTTGCAGTTCCACTACCCATAAGAGCTTTACCCATGCTACCCATGATGCATTTGACATCTGCAAAGTCAAGATTGATGAGACCGGGTATAACGATTAGATCTGAAATACTACAGACGGCCTGCTTTAAAACATCATCTACCATAGAAAATGCCCCAGTAAATGATGTTTGTTTACCGACATAACTGAGGAGCTTTTGATTTGGAATTACAATTAGCGTATCGACCGCATCTTTGAGTTCCTGTATTCCATCATCAGCCTGCCTCATTCGTCGCTTTCCTTCGAAGGCAAAAGGCTTAGTGACTACGCCGACCGTCAAGGCTCCTACTTCCTTAGCGATACGAGAAATTATTGGAGCAGCTCCGGTTCCCGTTCCACCACCCATGCCAGCGGTGATGAATACCATATCTGCTCCTTCCAGCATCTCTCGAATCGTAGCTTCACTTTCCTCGGCGGCGTCTCTTCCAACGTCAGGATTGGAACCAGCGCCAAGTCCACGGGTAAGTTCTCCACCAATTTGAATTTTGCCAGAACATTCAGATTTTTCAAGTGTTTGAAGGTCTGTATTGGCGATAATAAATTCAACACCACATATATTATCTCGGACCATGGAGTTTACGGCATTATTGCCTCCACCTCCTATACCAACGACTTTTATTGTTGCTGAATAATCATTTTCGTTATCAAACTCTATTAAACTCATGTTGTCCTCCGGTTTTAAAAAAATTCATCTGCCCAATCTTTCATACGTGTAAAAATTTTGTCGAAGAGATTTCTTCCTTGAAGCTCTCGATTCGTTCCTGACTTAAATCTTTTGGACCCATATTGGATCAATCCTGTGCAGGTGGCATACATGGGATTATTTACGACATCCATCAAACCTCCTAAACCTATTGGTGTTCCAACGCGAACAGGAGATTGGAAAACATTCTCAGCTAATTCAGCCATACCTTGCATACTTGATGCACCTCCTGTCAGAACAATACCTGAGGAAATGATTTCTCTGTAGCCGGATTCACTTATTTCATGGTCAAGCAGCTCAAACATTTCTCTTGTCCTTGCTTCAATAATTTCGCTAAGAATTTGACGTGGGACTGTTCGTGGTGCTCGTCCACCGACACTTGGTGCTTCGATACTTTCATCTTCCTTGACAAGAGGAGGGTAGGCACAACCATAAGAGTGTTTGATTTTTTCCGCCTCTGAGTTTGGAGTGCGAAGACCGATAGCAATATCGTTTGTCATTTGGGTTCCAGCAATTGTCAAAACAGCAGTATGTTTAATAGCCCCTTGATAAAAAATTGCTAGATCTGATGTCCCACCACCTATATCAATCATTGCCACGCCGAGTTCTCTTTCGTCTTGAGATAGAACAGATTCGCTAGAAGCTAGTTGTTCCAGTACAATATCGAGTACTCCAAGCCCTGCTTTATTGACGCACTTAACTATGTTTTGTGCAGAAGTTACAGCTGCGGTAACGATATGAACCTTAGCTTCGAGCCTTACCCCGGCCATTCCCAAGGGAGTCGTGATTCCATCTTGATTGTCGACAATAAATTCCTGAGGAAGGACATGAATGACTTCTCGGTCGAGAGGAATGGCAATGGCTTTAGCGGCTTCAATAACACGATCAATATCTTTCTGTGTTATTTCTTTTCCTTTGACTGCAATGATGCCATGACTGTTCATGCTGTTGATGTGCCCTCCAGCAATTCCGACAAAAACAGAGTCGATTTCGCAACCAGCCATCAACTCAGCTTCTTCGACAGCACTTTTTATCGATTCTACAGTGCTATCTATATTTACAACCACGCCTTTACGCAAGCCTCTTGATGGGTATTGGCCTAGCCCTATAATATCTATCTTTTCATCATCAACGACCTCGCCGATGATGCAACAGATTTTGGTCGTTCCAATATCCAGTCCAACTATATAATTACTTTTCTTGGCCATGCGTCCCATTTCCTCCTAGTTGGTTTGTCTTTTTATGGATGTTGAGTTGATTGTATCTTGATCTCGGACGACAACCTGGTCTTTGAACGATAGATCTATCATCTGGATTTTCATAGTTTTATCTTCCAGAGTGTCGAGGACGATCATAAAATTTTTAAACCCATCTTTTAACGCTTCCATAGACATTTGAATTTGTAGATCCCGATTTCGAGTAAAAAATATTATTCTGGAGTTACCTTTTAGTTCCACAATATCTAAAGGGTTATTTTTAAAAAAAGGAAGTTTGTTAAAATAGTGCATAGTCTTAAGGCTCTGGATAACTTTTTCTCCTGAGAAATTGTCTGGTTTCTTCCTTTTGTCAGGCTCAACGATTAGTGGTAGGTGCTTATATTCTTGTTTTTCTTCAGAGAGAATCTTTCCGAAATTATCCATTAAAAATATCTTATTGAACTTGACTCGGGCATAGGGAACACGTTCAGTCAACTCGACTTGTATTTCTCTTGGAAATTTCCTTTGTACAGACGCTGAAAGAATCCATGGGTGCTTAGCAAGACTTTTTGTGGCTTTAGTTAAGTCATATTTGAAAAGGTTTTTTCCTTGAACTGGCCCCAACCAATCCAGAAGATGTTTTTCTGTTAGTACATGATGGCCATGAAACGATATATCTGTTATTTTAAACCTGGGATCGGAAATCATAAAACTATAGCTTACATAAAATAAATAAATTACTACCCCGGCTAGGAAAATTTTCGAAGTTAGTTCGAATAATATTCTTAACGAAGAAATATCATAGATAGATTTTTTTGAGGGAGCCTTTTTGTTTAGATCACCGCCTCGCCTTTGCTTTTTTTTCCTTTCAGAGCGAAGTCCTGACCATGCTTCGGATGGCCTCTTTTGACCTGCGATTGCAAAATCCATGACTATTCCGGGTAATCCCTTTGAGCAGTTTCTAATATTTCAACGACTAAATCATCAAACTCTAGCCCCATCCTTTGAGCTGCCATTGGTAGAAGACTATTAGGAGTCATTCCTGGGATAGTATTCATCTCTAGAACCTGTGGGACTCCATGACTATCCAGAATGACATCTACACGAGGAAATCCTCTGCCTCTTAATAACTGAAACACTTGTGTTGCTATTTTTCTGCAGCGATTTTCTTCATCTTTCCCAATAACGGCTGGACAAATGTATTCGGTTTTTCCCGATGTATACTTTGCTTCATAGTCATAAAATCCGGACTTGGGGCGAATGTGAACAATTGGCATAGGTTTGACTCCATTCATTCCAATTGCTAATAGTTTCCCATTAATAAATTTTTCTACAATTATTTCATTAGAATAAGCGAATGCAGTTTTCAGTGCCGATTCCCAATCCTTCTCCTCTGTGACTATGGTCACTCCCAGGCTCGAACCTTGATTGATAGGCTTTACAACAACGGGAAGATCTAACCCTCTACATACTTTTTGGTTTTTATAGAAAACTTCATAGTTTGCTGTAGGTACCCCGTGAAACTTTAGAATCTCCTTGGATTTTAATTTGTCATAAGCTAAGGCGCTTCCTATAACGCCTGCTCCTGTATAAGGAATTTTAAAATATTCAAGCAAACCTTGAATGCATCCATCTTCTCCAAATGTCCCGTGTAGGGCCAAAAAAGCGAGGTCGATCCGACTCGACTTGAGTATTTCGCCAATATTGTGATCAACGTTAATAGGCAAGGCATTTAGTCCCTTCCTATTAATAGCCTCAAGAACAGAGTTTCCAGTAATGATTGAAACTTCTCGCTCAGAAGAAAGTCCTCCCATGAGGACTCCTATAGTTTTTCCTTTTAAGTTACTCATAAATCGTTTCATAAAATTCTTTATAAGCAGGTCTGGCCCAGTCCTTTGCCAAAAGGACGGGAGAACAAAAGAAGGAGGAGTGACCCTTGTTTGCAGACCCGTTAAATATTGTTACGCTCCCATATCATTTGCCGGCATAAACAATTTCAGTTTGTAAATCAATGCCAGTTTTTTTCTTAACTTCACTTTGAATATTTTCAATCAAACAGTTCACATCTTGAGCCGTTGCAGCCCCTTTGTTGATAATGAAATTTGCGTGTTTAATTGAAACCCCAGCATCTCCAACAGAAAGTCCTTTAAGCCCTATAGACTCGATTAATCTTCCGGCTGTGTCTCCCTCAGGGTTTTTAAAGACAGAGCCTGAGTTGGGGACTGTCAGTGGCTGGGTTTTTGATCTTCTCGAGAGATGTCTATCCATCAAGTTTTGAATTTCAATGCGTTTGCCTTCCTCAAGTTCAAACTCTGCTTCAATAATGATTCCGCCTCCATCGGGGAAAATAGTTTTTCTATATTCGAAAGAAAGCTGCTCACGCTTTAAAGTCTGAACTTCTCCATCTAGGGTGATTTGGGTCAAATTGCGAAGTACTTGCCCTGTTTCTATTCCTTCTGCTCCAGCATTCATGACGATTGCTCCTCCAAGTGATCCGGGGATGCCTACCAAATGTTCGATACCGGTAAGGGAATAACGAGCCGCATTTTTAGTTAGGTATGACATCTTTACGCCAGCCCCAGCCTTAATGACTGCCCTGCGGTTTCCATCTTTTTTGCGGAAGAATAGAGGTCGTTTAATTTCCTTAAAACAGTTTTTTAAAGATATAACGACTCCACGTATTCCTTGGTCTCCGATAAGCAAATTAGTTCCTTCACCAAGAATGAAAAGAGGTTGTGAGCCTTTATGCTTTAAAATCGTTTGAAGATCGTGGATATCTTCAGGAAAAATTAGTACATCCGCTGGCCCTCCGATTTGAATAGAGGTATAAGGGGCCAGAATTTCGTTTTGTAATACGGTACCTCTTATTTTGTATAACCACGGAAAAGAATAGCTCATAGTTTTACTCTGATGAATTTTTTGGCCGAGGACGGTTTTTGGATACTCCATTTTGGTTTTGAGATTATAATCTCTTCCATTTCCGGAGTGGGCAATGTGAATCAATCGGCGTTTCCAAGCTTCATTAAGCATAGGTGACAATCCTTCCTATTGAAAAAGATCAGTCATTGAAGTGGGTTACGAGCTTATGGCTCAATTCCCCAATATTTCCAGCGCCAAGAGCCATAACAACGTCTCCCGGTTTGAGAATCTTTTGTAAATACGGAACTACGGATTCTGTGTATCCGATATACTCCACATTTTTATGCCCAAACTCTTTTATGCCTTTCGCTATTCTATGAGAATGGATTCCTTCTATTACTTCTTCACCCGCTGAATATATATCAAGCAAAAGTAGTTGATCTGCATCATTAAAAGCTGAATAGAAATTTTCCATTTGATGTGCTGTACGCGTATAACGGTGAGGCTGAAAAATCACGATAAGTCTTCGTTCTGGCCAGACCTCTTTCGCGGTTGATAAAGTCGCTTGAATTTCTATTGGATGATGACCATAGTCATCAACGATTATTAAGGACTCCGACTGTTTCAGAATTTCAAATCTTCTTTGTACTCCGCTAAAGTTTTTTAGTGACTTAGCGATTGTTGGAAAATCCATATTAAGTTCCATCCCTACAGCGACCGCAGCAAGTGTATTGCAAACATTGTGTCTTCCTAAGGCTCCCAATAATATTTTGCCTAGCTTTTTATCTTGGTGATAAACGGTGAAGTAGGTTTTTAACCCTTCCACCGAGATATTACGAGCGGTATAATCGGCCTGAGATGTCAAACCATATGTAATGGTTCTTTTTTTTATTCTAGGTAGTAAGGACTGAAGATTGACATCATCTAGGCAAAGAATTGCGGCGCCATAGAAAGGGATTTTGTTGAGAAATTGTAGGAATGTGGATTTCATATTATGCAATGTCTGATAAAAATCCATATGTTCTTCGTCCAGAGTTGTAATAACTGCAAGTGTTGGTGAAAGCTTCAGAAAAGAACCATCACTCTCATCTGCCTCGGCAATTAGGTACTGACTCTGGCCAAGTTTTGCATGTCCACCCATATTCTTGATTCTTCCCCCAATTATTACTGTCGGGTCAAGTTCGCCAGCCGCTAGAACTGTGGCTACAAGTGATGTTGTTGTGGTTTTTCCATGCGTGCCGGCAATAGCGATTCCGTACTTCATTCTCATTAACTCTGCTAACATTTCAGCTCGCGGGATTACCGGTATAGATTTTTCCTTGGCGGCATGAACTTCTACGTTATCTTCCTTAATTGCGTTAGATACAACGACAACATGCTTGTTGGTGACATTTTCCGGACTATGATTGTGGCGGATATCAGCACCTAGAGACTTTAGGTGATCGGTAACTCGGTTAGAAGAAGGATCTGAACCGCTTACCTCATAGTCTTGATTTATCAAAACTTCAGCAATCCCGCTCATTCCCGAACCTCCGATTCCGATAAAGTGGATCCGTTTTGTTTTTCCTAGAAACATGACAGAACATAATTCCCTTCTATTTTTCCCGCCCGGCCAGATTTTTTATTTGCATCCTTCAGCAACTCCATACATATTGTTCGGACTTTCTCTGTAGCATCTCGATTTCCTAATTGGTAGCTGTTATTTTCCATTTCTTGCATCCGTTTTGGGTCCTCTATGGCACGAAGAATTGATTTTGCAATACGTTCACCTGATAAATCTTTATCTAGCATCAGCTCGCCAGCATTGGCCGAATCCAGAACCTGAGCATTTTTTTCCTGGTGATTATGGGCTGCGTGAGGATAAGGAATTAAAACAGACACTTTCCCACAAGCTGTCACTTCCGCCAGAGTAGTGGCCCCAGCTCGACATATTACTAGTGAGGCTTTATGGTATTGTTCTGCGATGTCGTCGATAAATGGTCTGACTTCATAAGAGAGACCACTATTTTCGTATTCAGTTTTCACCATTTCATAATCATTTTTACCGGTTTGATGAGTTATATGGATATTTCCTAGTTTGGAAGTAAGAGACTGAAGTGCTTCTACCATGGCAACATTGATTGAGTGCGCTCCTTGACTTCCTCCCAGAACAAGAATACGGAAGAATTCTTGGGGTTTTACGGGTAGTTCTTCCTGAGGTTGGCAGAAATCCTCACGAATCATATTTCCTGTTAACGCGACTTTATCTTTTGGAAAAAACTTTGCCGAATCCTTGAATGAAATAGCCACTTTAGTTGCTATTTTTCCCAGCCATTTGTTAGTTAGACCAGGGAAAAAGTTTTGTTCGTGAATAAGGATAGGAATCCTTAATAGCCATGCCGAGAGGACCAGAGGTCCTGATGCATACCCTCCTACACCGACAACGAGGTTAGGTCGCTTATTAATCAAGAAACACATAGACTGGGCAGTTCCTATTGGCAACTTGACCCAGGACATCCAGCGGCTGACACTTTTTTTTCCTAGCAAACCCGCGGATAAAATAGTTTTCAATTCAAACCCTTCGCGAGGAAGAACCTCGGATTCTATGCCTTTTTGAGTTCCTACAAATGAAACTTTAATATTCATATCCTGCCTCATAAGTGCTTTTGCTAAAGCGATTCCTGGATAAAGGTGGCCTCCAGTTCCACCACCGGCTATGACAACTCTTTTTTGCATTAGATACTCATTAATATTTTGCTGTTTGCTCTGAAATATTTAACAGAACACCAATTGAAAGCATGGTTATTAGCATTGATGATCCACCCATGCTGATGAAGGGAAGAGTTAATCCCTTTGTTGGAAGAAGCCCAGCGGCCACTCCTAGATTAATAAAAGCCTGAAACCCGATTAAAAGAGTCAGTCCAGTTGCTAAATGAGTTCCAAAGGGATCTTTGGCGCGGTATGCTGTGACAAAACCTCGCCAGATCAAAATTGAAAATAAGAGAATGATTGCTGTAGTCCCCATAAAACCTAGCTCTTCCCCGATGACAGAAAAAATGAAATCCGTATGAGCCTCGGGAAGATAAAATAGTTTCTGGTGGCTGGCTCCCAAACCTGTCCCCCAATAACCTCCTCGACCAAAAGCATAAAAAGACTGAATAGCCTGGAACCCTGCATTTGACGGGTCTTGCCAAGGATCTAGAAAAGCAATAATTCTTCGAGTACGATATTCTGCACCCATGATTGCTGAAACTATGAAAGGAATCAGTGCTAGCACCGAAAGAAAGAGAAACTTCTTTCTCAGGCCGGCGATAAATAGCATTGTGAAAGTGACCATGCATATGATCATGGCTGTTCCAAAATCCGGCTGACACAGAATTGGAATGAAAAAAAAACCTAATACAATCAGGTTGGGAAGATAACCATAAGCGAAGTCCCTTAATTTATCGGCTCTTTTGACTAAAGACTTGGCGATAAAAAGAACAAGGGCAAATTTTGCCAGCTCCGAGGGCTGAAAAGAAAGTCCTTCGAGGACCAGCCATCTACGTGCTCCACCTACCTCCTTGCTGATCGAAGGAAACATGACCGCAAGCAAAAGTAGAAAAGTCGTTACCATAATGAGATAGGTGTGCTGATGGAGTTTGTGATAGTCTAGGTTTTTGGTAATAAGTAGTGCCCCTGTTCCCAGAAAGCACCAGATAACCTGACGCTTGAGAAAATAATAGGAGTCGTTATATTTTTCCATCGCATACACCGCGCTGGAACTGAAAACCATAACGATACCCACCAAGACCAGAACAGCTACGGTTATGCCTAGTAAAGAATCTGAATGTTTTACCTGAGATGTTGCCAAATTCTGTTATCCTTATAGGTTTTTAACGATAGCTTTAAAGTGAGTTCCTCGGTCTGCATAATCTTTAAACATGTCAAAGCTTGAACAGGCTGGAGAAAGAAGAACGATGTCCCCCGCCTGGGCCTTTGCTTTAGCCAGACCTACAGCTTCTTCTAGGCTGTCACTTTCTTCATAACCGAGAGAGCCGTTAAGAATTTCTTTGAACTTATTACGAGTTTCTCCAATCAAAACCAAGTGTTTAACTTTTTCTTTAATCAGGTTCTTTAGTGGAAAAAAATCAGTGTTCTTGTCTTTTCCGCCCGCGATGAGAATGATAGGGCGGCGGAAAGTATTTAGTGACTTGCAAACAGACCCTACGTTCGTTCCTTTTGAATCGTTGATAAAGTCAACACCGTCTAAATTGCGAACCCACTCTAGACGGTGTTCAAGGCCTGTGAAACTATATAAAGTACGCTTAATGGCATCATGTGGTAGGTTGAGAGTTAATGCGATTGCGATGGCAGGGAGAATATTCTCAACCTGCCACTGCATTCTCATAGGCAGAGACTCAAGAGACATAACTTCTATTTCACGATTATTTAGTCTAGCTATGATCTTATTGCCACGTAAAAAGATTCCTTTTTCCAGTTCAATTTTTGTGCTGAAAAAAATGATTTCTGCCGGGCAGTCTTTTCCAAGGTCACGAGTATTAAGGTCATCTTGATTTAGTATTAAATAATCGCTCTGAGTTTGACGGGCAAAGACTTTCTTCTTCAACTCAATGTAGCTCTTGAAATCTTTATGTCGATCCATATGGTCAAGGCTTATATTAAGAATGACTGAAACGATAGGGTGCAGAGTTGATGTTGCTTCCATTTGAAAGCTGGAAAGCTCAAGAATTCTGTAATCGGCATTACCTGATTCCAGTAAAGAGATAAATGGGGTCCCAAGATTTCCTCCTGCGTGAACTTTTTTCCCAGCTTTCACAAAAATCTCAGCGGTTAAACTGGTGCACGTCGATTTACCATTGGTTCCGGTGATGGCAATAATCGGTACGGTATTGAACCTATTAGCCAACTCTATTTCGCTGATTATCTCGATTCCTCTGCGACTTGCTTCTTCAAGAAATGGCGAACGGATGTCCACTCCCGGACTTAATACGACTCCTTCGGCATTAGAAGATGGTTTTGGATCTTGAAAACGAGTTTTAACGTCCGCACATAATAGCTTCAAAGGTTCTAGTAATTGCTCGCGGGATTTACTGTCTGTCACTGTGACGAGCGCACCTTGCCTTGAAAGAAAATTAGCTGCAGCGATGCCTGTTTGACCAAGCCCAACTACAGAGAAATTTTTATTTTTAAGTTTCATAGTCATCTTAGTTTCAAAGTGCTTAAGCTAATCATGGCCAAAACTACAGCGATAATCCAAAACCGAACAATGACCTTAGGTTCTGACCAGCCGAGTTCCTCAAAGTGGTGATGAAGCGGCGCCATTTTAAAAAAACGTTTTCCACCGGTATACTTGAAATAACCAACTTGAATGATGACGGACAATGCTTCGATCACGAAAACGCCACCAACAAGAATCAGGAGAAGTTCATGTTTAACTATCACCGCAATTGTTCCCAGTACTCCTCCCAAGGATAATGACCCAACATCGCCCATAAATATTTGGGCGGGATAGGAGTTATACCAAAGAAAGCCTAGGCTGGATCCAAGAACAGCTGAACTGGCGATTGCGATTTCCCCAGCACCTTTGATGTGTTGAATGCTCAAGTATTCTGAAAAATTAAAATGACCAGAGATATAAACGATACCGGTATAGGTGAATGTGGCAACAATAATAGGGCCTATAGCTAATCCATCAAGCCCATCTGTAAGGTTGACGGCGTTGGAGGTCCCAACTATTATAAAAATAATGAAAACCAAATAGCCAAGCCCTAGATCAGGCTGGAAACTTTTGAAGAATGGAATTGATAGGTGTGTAGCATAATCCGTTCGAGTAGGGTCGAAATATAGAAGATAAATTCCAATAGCCAGACTTAACAATATTTGGAAAAGAATTTTTTCTTTTGCTGTGATACCTTCTCCCTTTCGTAACTTAAGGAAATCATCCCACAGTCCGATAGCTCCAAATCCAAGAGCCGCAAGGATAACAATCCAGATGTAATGATTGCTCAAATCACTCCACAGTAGAGTAGAGCCTATGAAGGTAGCTAGAATAAGTAGTCCGCCCATGGTTGGAGTTCCAGACTTCGAGCTATGGCTTTGAGGGCCATCACTGCGAATTTTTTCCTGTATTTGGAGCTTCTGTAGAGCGCGAATCATCAGTTTCCCAAAAATCAAGCTTAATGTTAAAGCCGTCACTCCAGCGTAAGCAGAACGGAAGGTGATGTATTTGAAAACATTCAGTATCGAATATTCTGAGCTAAGTGGATAAAAAACGTGATAGAACATTTTTAGGTCTTATTTTCTATAAAGATTTGTAATACTTTCTCCATTGCGGCTCCTCTCGAACCTTTGAACATAACACAGTCACCCCCCCCCGTTTCCTCAACTAAAAACTGTGCTGCTTCCTTATGGCCAGTGAATTCATGAATTTGAATTTTTTTTCCTGCTAGCAATTGAGCGTTTTTTGCTGATAGGCTCGCCAGATTTCCTACAGTGACCATAATGTCCGTTTGTGATATGGATATTTGTTCGCCCAATTTCTTATGGGCAGCTATAGACCTGTCTCCTAGTTCAAGCATATCTCCAATTACCAATATTCGACGGCCTTGAGTTTTGAAATTATCCAGAGTTCTCAGAGCTTCGGTCATGGACTGGGGATTGGCGTTATAAGCATCGTTAATGAGATCAATTTCTTTATGTCGGATTTGTTCGTTACGCTGAGACATGTGTTCATAGCTTTCAAGACCTAGAGCCATCGCTTCTTCCTCAATACCTAATGAATAACCAGTTGCCAGTGCGGCCAGTGCATTATAAATATTGCAGTAGCCTAGATAAGGAAGACGAACAGAAAGAGTTTTTTCGAAAAGATTGACCTTGAATTGAAACCCAAGGTTATCTCTGTGTTCTATTTCACTAGCCCTCACATCGGCATGCTGATCGATGCCAAAGGTTAAGGCCTTAGCGCGAATCGACTCCCCTAGCTCTAAAACGAGAGGGTCATCTGCATTAACGATTGCAGTTCCTTCTTCTGTCAATGCATCAAACAATTCACCTTTTGCAGATTGAATATCTTTAAGGTTTTTCAATTGCACCAGATGCCCCTCAGAAATATTAGTGATCACACCAATATCAGGTTGCGCTATCTCGGCGAGCCTCTTAATCTCACCTGCTGCACTCATCCCTAATTCAAGAACTCCCATCTCGTGAGAGGGTTCTCTTTTTAAAAGGGTCAGAGGCAATCCGATATGGTTATTAAGATTGCCTTCTGTCTTTAACGTTTTAAATTTAGCTTCCAATATAGAAGTGATCATTTCTTTTGTTGTCGACTTCCCATTTGTGCCAGTAATGGCAACTACCTTAAAAGGAAAACGGTTTCTTTGAAAACATGCTAAATCTTGTAAAGCCTTCAGCGTATCGCTAACATGAATCAAAAATGGTTGGGCCTGATCTTGAACAGGCACGTTCGGAAGCTTTTTAGGATTAGAGAGGATAACCCCACCAACTTTTTTATCAATTACGTCGGCAAGAAAGTCATGCCCATCGAACCTGTCTCCTTTAATACAAACAAACAAATCTCCTTTTGAGACCGTCCGGGAATTTATGGAAACCCCCTGAAATGGACTAGAGATGTGTCCCTGAATTAGTCGTCCTTCGACAGCATTAAGGCAGTCTTGTGTTAAGCCTTTCATCAATGACTCCGTTTCCTTAAAGCAGAACGTGCAACCTCTCGATCATCAAAGTGAATAGTTTGTGTGCCTATAACCTGATAGTCTTCATGGCCTTTGCCAGCTATGAGAACCAGATCATTTTTGCTGGCTAGATGAATCGCATATTCGATAGCTTCTTGTCTGTTGATAATTACGGTGTAATCGGTACTTTTGTATGTGGAGGAAGGAATGCCTTTTAGAATATCCTTGATAATCAGCCCCGGGTCCTCTTTTCTAGGGTTATCAGAGGTGATGACAGAAAAGTCTGATTTATTTAAAACGACTTGTCCCATAGGTATTCTTTTCCCTCTATCTCTGTCGCCGCCGCATCCGAATACCACAATCAGCTTTCCTTGGGTAAAAGCTTTCGCAGAAGAGATAGCATTGGAAAGTGCGTCATCAGTATGCGCGTAGTCCACCAGCACAGAAAACCCTAGATCATTATCAATGCTTTCAAATCGACCTGGAATAGGAGGAATTTGGCGATAAACCTCTTGAATTTTTTCGAGAGAAACATTCTGAACCATAGCACCTGCGGCAGCAGAGAGGAGATTATAAATATTATGTCGACCGAGAAGATTGGAGTGAATTTTTCCCGTCCCAAATGGAGTCTTTAAACTAAACTGACAACCTGATTTTTTCAGCACAATATCTTCAGCCTTAAAATCCGCACTACTATCTATACCTGTGGTGACGGAATCCGTTTTAAATTCTTCGGCAAACTCTTTGCCGACTGAGTCATCAGTGTTGAAAATTTTTTTTTGGACATGGTTTCTCAAGAAAAGTTTTTTCTTGGCGTTTTTGTAACCCTCCATATCGCCATGGAAATCTAAGTGATCGCGCGTTAAGTTGGTGAAAATACCGACATTGAAACGCATGCCATGAACCCGGTTTTGTTTTAGGGCATGGGATGAGACCTCGAGAAAACAATTTTCGACTTTATCTTCAATCATTTCATTTAGTATTCGGTTCAAGTCCAGAGACTCAGGTGTTGTGACAGGAGCTGAAAATTTTTTGTCCCCGTAATGGTAGTTTATGGTTCCAATAATTCCTGTTCGTATTTCTTTTGCCATAAACAAAGTCTCGAGAATATAGGATGTGGTTGTCTTCCCGTTAGTACCCGTAATTCCTGTTAAGGCTATTCGTTCTGATGGGTGGCAATAAAAATTAGCGCTGACGATAGAAAGCGCCTTGCGAGAATCCGCTACACATAAAGCTGTAACATTATTTGATCTTAAATCGAGCTGGCTTAAAGAATCGAGAGGAGTTTGGGTGATAAATGCGGATGCCCCTTTGGCTATAGCGTCCTTTATAAATACTCCGCCGTCCCAGTTTTTTCCTGGTATTGCTACAAACAAACTGCCCACCCTAGTTTTTCTAGAGTCGTATACGACTTCGCGAATATCCTTGTCTGTGGCCCCAAGAATATTAGTGGCTGGTAATCCTAAGATTAATTGAGAAAGTTTTTGTGTGTTTTGGTCAGTCACGTTAATGTAACCACTTTCAGGGAATGTTATCGAACTTTTTAAGCTTATTTGCTCCATCATGCTCGATCGAGAATGAAAACACGTTCTTTGCTTGACGGAATATTTAAATAACGCAGAGCTCTTTTTGTTATTTTCCGAAATACAGGTGCTGCTACAACACTTCCCCAATGCAATCCCTTAGGATTGTCAATCATAACCAAGGTGACAAGTCGTGGAGAATCTGCAGGAGCAAAACCAATAAAGGAGGAAATGAATTCTGTGTTTGAATAGGACTGGGTTTCCATGTTGTACTTTTGAGCTGTTCCTGTTTTACCTGCTATATCAAAGCCCTTTAACGCTGCTTTTTTCCCAGTACCGTTCTTCACAACCGATCTTAATATTTCGATCATTTGAAGGCTCGTTTGCTCGGAAATAACCCGACGAATCTTTTTAGGTTGGAGTTGTTCTACTACCTGTCCGTCTTTGATCAGTGCTTTAATAATATGAGGCTCCATGAGGTTTCCACCGTTAGCAATTGCAGACAGAGCCCTAATCATCTGAATAGGAGTAACGGCGATCTCATGGCCAAAAGAAATAGAGGCAAGAGATAGGCTATTCCAGCTAACTTGGTCTTTTAGCTGACCTGCAGATTCGCCAGGAAGCGATAGACCTGATTTTTCACCGAACCCAAAATTTCGGATGTAGTTATAAAAAGGTTTTTTGCCAACTTGCTGGGCAATTTTAACCGCACCAATATTGCTCGATTTTGCAATGATGTCGCGCATTGTCAGCCATCCAAATTTATGATCAGAAGCTTCTCCTATATTAGCCCTTCCAATTTTAAGATTCCCGTTCTCGCAAAAATAAATGTCTTGTGGTCTAGCCAGCTTCTTGTCGAGTGCCGCTGCAGCAACGATGGGTTTAAAAATTGATCCGGGCTCGTAAGAACTAGCAACAATATTATTTTTCCAAGTTTGTTGGGAGAATGCTCCAAATTGATTAGGGTTAAACTGAGGAACATTAGCCATTGCGTATATTTCACCGGTATGGGGATCCATAACCACGGCCATCCCCGAGTCTGCTTTGAAGCGTTCCACCTGTTTCTTTAAATGGTATTCAGTGATGAATTGAATGACCTCGTCTAGAGTAAGAACAATGTCATAACTTTTGCGACTAGAGTCACGTAACCCCTCAAGAGGCTGAATATTTCTTCCTCGAGCATCACGCTCTGTGACTCGTCTGATTGTGGCACCCTTGAGCTTGGATTGGTGGGCATGTTCGATACCAGCAAGACCTTGGTTGTCGATGCCGACAAAGCCCAGAACGTTTGCTGCAAGTTCACGTTTAGGATAAAATCTTTTTTGTTCGGGTAGGAATCCTACTCCTGGAAGATTGGCTTGCCTTAGCCTATTAATGCCTTTAAGATCACACTTCCGCTTAATCCAGACAAAATCTTTTTTGGAAGAGATTTTTTTGTAGACCTTATCCTGATCGAGGTTTAAGGCAGTTGAGAGAACTCTGGCAGTAGTTCTTCGGTTTAGTATTTCCGCAGGAGTCACATAAACAGACTCCACTTCGATATTTTGGGCAAGCTCATTCATATTTCGGTCATAGATCACTCCTCGCCCGAACTGGGTTTCAACGGTTCCAACGTACTGCTTTTCTGACTTTTTTAGTAGAGCTTCATGCTGAACAATTTGCAAAGACGCCAGGCGAGTGATCAAGGCCGTTATAAAAAGAAAAAACAAAACCGAGATGACTATAAGTCGAGTTTTAATCCCATCTTTAAATGTTCCTGTAGACCTGTTTTCTTTTTTTGTCATATAGCTATTTCAGGAAAATGGTTGTTACTCTATTTTCATCAGGTTCTTGCATGCCAACGTCATTCTTAGCCAGAAGATGAATTCGATTCAGTGATCTCAGGCTTTCGCGTTCAAGTTTAAGTAGGTGGTTCTCTCTAGACAATTCCTCACGTCTTTTGGCTAAATCTTGATATTCATAACCCAGTTTAATTTTCTTAATATTAGGCCAAACCAACGCCAAAGCCCCAAACATGAAAAGTATGGAGACCAAAAGTGCCATCCAGAAACCTTTAGAAGAAATATGTAACTGCTCTTTGGCAAAACTACGAACTTCATCAAACATATACTCTTTCAGCTACTCTTAGTTTTGCGCTGATCGATCTCGAGTTTTGATCAACCTCTTCTTTTGAAGGCAAAAGAGGCTTACGAGTTAAAATCCTTAAGGTTTGCTTCCTTCCGCAAACACACATAGGTAATTTGGGTGGACAAGAGCATCCTTTTTCCTCATCCCTAAAAAATGTTTTTACAATCCTGTCTTCCAGCGAGTGAAACGAAATTACCGCAACGCGAGCCGTTGAATGAAGGAGGCCCAGCATGTCGGCCAACGCATTTTTTAATTGCTCCAATTCATCATTGACGGCAATCCTTAGAGCCTGAAACGTTCTTGTTGCAGGATGAATCCGTGAATGTCGGGATGATGTCAACACTCGCGCCACAACCCGAGAAAGCTGTCCGGTAGTAGTAATGGGTCGTTCAGCTTGTTCTCTACGAATTGCGCGGACGACTCGTTTTGAGTAACGTTCTTCGCCAAAATTTTTAATAACCGATGCTAGTTCTATATCAGAAAGCTTTTTCAGAAGGTCTGCCGCTGAAGTTTTTTGAGAGAAATCCATTCGCATATCGAGGGGTCCATCATTTTGAATGCTAAAGCCACGTCCAGGCGTGTCCAGTTGAGGTGAAGAGACTCCCAGATCCATAAAAACTCCAACTACGCGGGTAATTCCATTTTGAGCTGCAAGGCTCTTAAGATCTCCTAGGTTTCCATGGACTAGAGTTACCCTGTCGCGGAAAAGAGAAAGTCTTTCGCTGGCGCGCTCTATAGCGGAACTATCCCGATCGATCGCAAAAACTCGAATATCAGGTGCTGTATTTTTCAGGATGAACTCCGTATGACCTCCATCACCGAGGGTGCCATCCACAATTACTCCTTCCATATGAACATTCAGGTAATGAAGAACTTCTTTCCTCATTATTGATTTGTGGTATGTTGGCATAATGTTTTGGCTGCTCCACGGTTAACTAATGTATATGTGAGGCCTTCTATTCTTCCCCCTGTTTGGACCATTCTTTAGGGGACCAAACTTCAAAGGTTTTGGACATTCCTACCAAGACAGCTTCTTTATTTAGTCCCGCAATTTCTCTCTGATTGGCAGGGAGTAGTATTTTCCCAGACTTCATTTCGCACTCAGTGGCTCTGGAATAAAATTCGCGCAATCGGTTGCGATCGATCTTGTCGAAGGCATTTAGATCGCTTAGTTTAGCCTCGTTTTCAGACCATTCTTTCTGAGGGAAGACAACGAGATAGTGGTCCATAACGCACACCACCAGTTGCGGGCCAAACTGCTCTAGTGTATTGCGAAATTTCGCGGGCACATTGAAGCGGCCTTTATCGTCTAAACTGATGTTGTAAGTGCCTAGAAAGTTGTTATTCACTGTTTTCACCGGTGTTCAAAAGTTATGACATAAAAATACATTTTATGACACTTTCTTACATAATCCTAGCATAACGCGACAAACTGTCAACAGAAAAGGAATAATAAGAAACGAAAACCTTTGCTGGCCAAAAATGGCATAACTTTATATTTAAGCAGAGCTTGATAGATTGCGATTAAGAAGAGAAAAGAGTTTTCCTGGAGAAAATAGAAAGATAAGATTGTGATCTTGCTATCAAAAGAAACGACAAAAATGCTATTTTTCAAGAAGTATTAACTAACACAACGAAATAGGGCTAAAAACAATATTTATCGGGGTTAGTTCATTATATATATGTGAGCTACATAAATTTTCTAGAGTATTTTTTTATCCATTTCCTTTTCAATGGATTTGCTTTGACAAGGCCAAATTCTGGATGCTACTATAAAAAAAGCCTCAATAAATTAATTAGATTCTTTAACCAAAAGGGTATCGTTAGGTTATGAAGCAGAAAAAAATTAGATTTTTAGTGGGTAGTATGCTGATTGTTGGAGCCATTGCTTATCTGATAACTATGGGAATTAGTAATACCTCACAATATTTTTTTACCGTTGATGAGTTGATGAGTCAAAAAACCTCGTATGCTGGTACTGGGATGAAAGTGAAAGGTAATGTGGTTAATGGCTCTATTCAAAGAGACGCAAGCGATTATTTAAATGTTAATTTTTCTATTGAGGAAAACGACGCCTCGCTAAAGGTAGCTTATCAAGGTGTAACACCAGATATGTTTATTGATGGGGGTGAGGTAGTTGTCGAGGGAACTTTGGGAAAAGATGGAATATTTCACGCCAACACTTTGTTGACTAGTTGTCCGTCAAAATATGAAGCGGAGAAAGAGGCTGGAAAGATGCACCCGGGGAAATTCCCTAACGCTGATGAGTATCAGAAGCCAGGCCTCAATGAAGCAGAATTACCAAAAACAAACGATCTGACCTCCCTATAAAATTAAGTAACCCAGCCATCCAGCGCTAGTGCGGGATTAGAGGCGTATTCATAGAAATCATGAATGATATTGGTGAGTTTACATTACTGTTAGCCCTGGCAACAGCTCTATATGGTTGTATTGCCTATGTTATGTCAGCGCGAGGAAACCGTATAGACCTTTATTTGAGCGCGGACAAGACCCCTTTTATTGTGTGGGTATGTGTTACTATCTCTTCCATTTGTTTATGGAAGGCTTTTCTAACCGATGATTTCAGCCTTCAATATGTATGGGCATATTCCAACCGAGAGTTGGATACGTTTTATAAGGTTTCTTCATTCTGGGGAGGACAAAAAGGGTCACTTCTTTTTTGGACTCTACTTTTGAGCACCTACATGCTCGTAGTTTACTTTCAGAACCGAAATAAAAACCTCCGAGTAGTTCCCTATGCGATGGCAGTTATGCTGATCATCGTAGTTTTCTTTCTTTTCTTGATTAATTTTTCGACCAATCCTTTTGAACGAATTCCTCTGCCCCCTGAAGATGGGCGTGGTCTCAACCCACTCTTGCAAAACTATTGGATGGTGATTCATCCCCCAACCCTCTACTTAGGTTATGTGGGATTCACGGTTCCTTTTGCTTTCGCAGTGGCAGCCCTTATAAGTAAAGACCTAGATGACGGCTGGATTCGCATGACCCGAAAGTGGACTTTGATTTCTTGGTTTTTTCTGTGTATGGGTAATTTATTTGGGGCTTCTTGGGCTTATGTTGAGCTTGGTTGGGGTGGTTATTGGGCCTGGGATCCTGTTGAGAATGCAGCGTTTATGCCATTGCTCATTGCCACCGCTTTTTTGCATTCGGTTATGATTCAAGAAAAAAAGGACATGATGAAAGTCTGGAATATGTCTTTGATTCTTTTGACGTTCGCGATGACAATTTTTGGGACTTTTATCACTCGCAGCGGCCTTATTCAATCAGTTCATACTTTTGATGAGGCGACTTTGGGGTACTATTTTTTAGCATTTCTTTTTGTAATTATTACTGCTTGTACGACGTTGATCATTGCGCGTCTACCTCTGCTTAAGAGCACAAACGAGCTAGACTCTTTTTTTTCCAGGGAAAGTAGCTTTTTATTTAATAACTTGCTTTTACTTGGGATAGCTTTTGCGACGTTCTGGGGAACTATCTTTCCGATTATTTCAGAAGCTGTGCGAGATGTAAAAATTACCGTCGGACCGCCATTTTATAATCAGGTTAACGTCCCCATAGGTTTAGCTCTTTTGGCGCTCATTGGCATTGGGCCTGTTATAGCGTGGCGTCGAGCCACACTTTCAAACTTGAAGAAAAACTTTTTTAAGCCTATCTTAGCTAGCCTAATAGTGGCAATTGTTTTATTCCCTTTTATTCCGTTAGGAAATCGAGCTGAAATTTACACCTATGTGACATTTGTGCTTTGTGCTTTTGTGGTGACCAGTATCTTTACTGAGTTTTACAAGGGAACTGTTTCAAGAATGGGTTTGCATGAAGAGTCTGTTGCTGGGGCTTTAACTGCAATGACCTGGCGTAATAAAAGACGTTATGGTGGTTACATTGTTCATATCGGTGTAGTGTTGATCTTTGCTGGTATTGCCGGGTCTCAGGCATATGGAACGCATACGGAAAAGCATCTGCAACTGGGTGAATCTTTTGAGATAAGAGGATATACGATTAAATATGAAAAGTTAGTTGCAATTGAAGCTACAAATATTAAGACTCGAATCATTGCTCAGCTTGCTGTAGAGCGTGATGGTAATCGTTACTGGACCGGACATCCTGAAAAAGAATTTTATAAGGGACAGAACCAGCCAGTCTCTGAAGTGGATGTCCTTTCGACCTGGAAGGAGGATTTATATATGATCCTTGCAGACTTCCAAGAAGATGAGTCGGCAACTATAAAGGTTTATGTGAACCCGATGGTAAGTTGGATGTGGACAGGCGGATGGATCATTGCTTTTGGAACCATGATATCTATGTGGCCAGACCGGCTGGAGCAGCGACGTCGCTTAGATAGGATACGTAAGCAGGAACAGTTGTTCCCATCTCCTGCTCAGGAGTAACTGATGCATACTAAAAAAATAATGACGATATTATTTATGTTTGTTTGGGTTTCAATGGGACTTGTGCCTGACGCAGGAGCCGGGGCTTTATTGGATGACCTTGAAAACCAGTTAATGTGCAAATGTGATGATAAGTGCGGTAAAGTTCTTATTAATTGTACCTGCTCCACTTCCGATAAAACCCGCGCGAAATTTTCAAAAATGCTTGAATCAGGCATTACAGTAGAACAAATTGTGAAAATGCAGGTCGATAAATATGGTGAAACTGTATTGTCTGCTCCTACCAAATTTGGATTTAATCTCACAGCTTGGATGACTCCTTTTTTAGCTTTAGTTGCTGGAGGGTTTGGGGTTCGTAAAGTTCTTCTAGCCTGGGTAGGGAAAAAAGGTAATATTGATTCTATCGAGGCACCTGTTGCCGAATCAAAAATTTCAGAAAAATATTCCAAACGTTTAAAAGACGAGCTAGATGGGATTGAGTTATAGAAATGGGATTCAGCCACTTCTTAGAGTTGATCCTAATAGTTGCAATACTGCTTATCGTAGGTGTGCCTCTCTTTGGTAAATTGAAATTTCAAAGATTAGTCGAACCAGTTGACCCTACTATTGAAGAATATAAACATCTTCTAGTTCGTAAAGAAGAAACACTAATTTCCATTAAAGAACTGGAATTCGATTTTAATACAGAAAAGATTTCAGAGCCTGACTATAAAGAACTTCTAAATAGGCTTGAAACCGAAGCGACGGGAATTCTCGAGCATCTGGACCAGTTGGAACAGAGACGTAAAAAAAAACAAGCCTAAAAAATCCCATTAAACCTGATGCGATTGTTGGGTCCTATTAAGAATGATAGATATCCCGAAACCCGACTCCTCTTATTCTGCTATTGAAGTTCGCCAGCTATGTAAAGAATTTGGGGGTTTGAAAGCTGTTGATGGAATAAGCTTTGAACTGAAGCGTGGTGAATTTTTATCTGTATTTGGTCCAAATGGTGCTGGGAAGACAACATTAATCAAAGTCCTTACGGGGTTGACTCGGCCATCATCAGGTATAGCTAAGGTTGCCGGTTATCAGGTTGAAGATGGGATACCAGAGATGCGGCGTCAGATAGGTGTTATTTCTCACTCGCCTGCTTTATATGCAGACCTTACTCCCATGGAAAACCTGGTGTTTTTTGGCAAGATGTATGGGTTGGATCACCCTCAGGACTCAGCACTGGCAGTTCTTGAAGATGTAGGGCTAGCGTTTCGCAGAAATGATCGGGTGAGAACATTTTCCAGGGGTATGTTGCAAAGGCTATCCATTGCCCGAGCAATACTGCACAATCCTTCTATATTATTTCTGGACGAACCTTTTACTGGTTTGGACATACATGCTTCGAACATACTCAAGGAGCACCTTCAAACCTTACATAATAATAAAAGAACCATATTGATGACCACGCATGATATTTCCTGCGGATTGGAAATGTGCGACAAAGTAGCCGTGCAGGTAATGGGCAAGTTTGCTTTTTTAAAAGATATTAAAGATGTTGATAAAGAAAACTTTGAGGCGCTATATTTTGATATGGTACGAAATAATCAATTCACCATGGCTATTCGCTCACACTGATACCAAGTCAAATTCATGAACATTTTTGTTAGTCAAATCATGGCGATTGTCTGGAAAGATTTCGTGACTGAGTTTAAGACACGGGAACTGTTTAGCGCTATGTTTATTTTTGCATTGCTGGTAATTCTTATATTTATTTTTTCTGTGAACCTGAGTATTGTCAAAGCCAGTGAGGTAGGACCTGGGATTTTATGGGTAGCATTTTTATTTTCTGGGACCCTCGGGTTGAACCGTTCTTTTGTGCTTGAAAAAGAAAATGGGTGCCTCATGGGATTGATTTTGGCGCCTGCAGATCGAACGACAATTTACTTCGGTAAACTAATCAGTAATTTTGTTTTCCTGACTGCTATGGAACTGTTTATTTTGCCATTGTTTATGGTTTTTTTTAACATTGACCTTTTAGAGCATCTACTTCCACTTTTACTTGTTATATTTCTTGGTACACTAGGGTTCTGTACATTGGGAACCCTTTTGTCTTCATTGTCCTCAAACCTTAAAACCCGGGAAATCATGTTGCCTATTTTGCTCTATCCCCTTTTGGTGCCAATTGTGATCGGAGTAGTGCGGATGACAGGACAAATTCTGGCTGGTGAGCCTTTATCAGGAATGATGAACTGGATTGGTTTGACGGCTTCTTTCGATATCATTTATATAGGTGTCTCCATTATGACGATCGATCATATTCTTGAGGAGTGACGGAATGGATAATCTAGGATTTTTATTTGCGGCTAATGTTTTTGTTTGGTGTGGAATTATTTATTATGTTTACACGCTCAAGCAACGTAACCGTGCTCTTGAAAAAGACTTAGACTTGTTGAAAGAAACTTTGAGTAAGGAAGGATGATGATGCGTCCTGATGGAACTGAAGAAAAAAATGAGGAAGGTAATACTCTGGTGTGGTTGACTGGCATTGCACTGCTGATGCAGATGATTAGTATCTTTATCTATGTCCCCACCGAACGAACCGAAGGGGTGATTCAACGAATTATGTATTTTCATGTACCTTGTGCATGGCTTTCATTTTTTGCTTTTTTTGTGGTTTTCATATGCTCCATTCTTTTTCTTTGGAAGAAGGATCGAGAGTGGGATATTTATGCCCATGCCTCAGCAGGGATAGGGGTAGTTTTTTGTTCTTTGGTGTTGATCACGGGTCCGATTTGGGCACGTCCAATATGGGGTGCTTGGTGGGTTTGGGATGCACGTCTTACCTCTACCCTTATACTCTGGCTTATTTATGTAGCCTATCTGATGCTTCGTGCACAAAGTGATTCTGGCTCAATGAGAGCTCGTTATGCCGCTGTATTAGGTATTGTTGGGTTTCTAAATATTCCCTTTATCCATTTTTCAGTACTTTGGTGGCGAACATTCCACCCTCAACCAAAGGTTATAACCAATGAGGGTATTGGTAAGGGAATGGATCCCAGCATGCTGGCTACACTCGGATTATCTCTATTTGCTTTCACGCTACTTTATTTTTTATTGATGGGTGAGCGAGTGCGACAGGAAAAACTAAAAGATGAAATTGACCACCTTAAAAGGAAAAATTTTTATTCTTCCTAAGGACAGACTTCTAGGACTGCTAATTGTTATTGCCTTAACTCTTCTTGTACTTCGTAATCAGAAACCTGGCTTGGAGAATTCTCAACCAGAGATTAACGAGTTTAAATCGCAAGAAGGCTATCTGGCACCTCGGTTTACTTTAAGAAATCTTAAGGGGAATTTAGAGGGACTTGACGATCACCTAGGAAAAGTGATTATTGTTAATTTTTGGGCAACCTGGTGTACTCCCTGCGTTAAGGAAATGCCGAGCTTTGAAAATCTATACCGACGTTTTCGTTCGAAAGGGTTGACTATTCTCGCAGTCAGCCTGGACAAAAGTTCTTCCTCCAAAGTTCAAGAGTTTGCCGATAAGTACAAATTATCATTTCCAGTTTTGTTGGATACTGATGGAGTTGCGGAAAAACTCTATCCGTCTTTCACCATTCCATTTACCTATGTGGTTGACAAGCAGGGCAGAGTCGTTGCCCGAGTCGATGGTGGAAAAAATTGGGAATCACTTGAGACGTTCGAGGCGGTGGAACACCTTTTAAAACAATAAACACTAAGGAAAGTATTTAATGATAAACGAAGATAATGCTGAGTCTGCCAATGCAAACTTTTATGAAGCCTTTAATAAAAGAGATATAGAGCTGATGAAAAAGGTGTGGGCGAGTGATGCAACTGCAACCTGTGTTCATCCAGGATGGCCTCCTCTTAAAGGGTTTGAGTCTATTCTTAATAGCTGGGCAGGTATATTTGAAAATTCGGGAAATATGGAGGTTCAGATTGCTGATGTACGAGTTCTAGTTTCCGGTGACCTGGCTTGGGTCTCTTGTATCGAAAAACTTTATACTATCGCAGAAAGTGGGGTGCTAGCTTCTCAAGTTTTTTCCACTAACCTGTTTTGCCGTGAGAACGATTTATGGAAGATGGTTATGCATCACGCTTCGCCTGTCCCCGATATTCGCAAAACAGACGATAGTTCCAAGAATTAATTATATCCTCGATAATTTATTGTTTAAAAAAACAAGCGACATGATGATTAGGAGCGCTTTCTTGAAGATTAGGTATTTCTTCTTCACATCTTTTTTCCTTAATAGGGCAACGGCTTTGAAAAGCACAGCCTGTTTGGAGGCTGGCAGGAGAGGAGATGTCACCCTTGATAGGTATTCTTTGTTTGATCTTCCCTGAATCCAGTTTGGGGATAGCGTTTAGCAAGGCTAAAGTGTATGGATGCTTTGGTGATTTATAAATTTGTTCACTACTAGCAATTTCAACGATTTTCCCAAGATACATCACTGCGACTCTATCACAGAAGTATTCCACCACAGCCATATCATGAGAGATGAATAGGTATGAAATATCCAGCTCTTCTTTCAGGTCCAACAATAAGTTGATGATCTGAGCTTGTATGGAAACATCCAAAGCTGCTACAGGCTCATCCGCTACCACGAACTTTGGGTTCAAGGCGATTGCTCTAGCGATACCCACCCGCTGAAGTTGACCTCCGCTCAACTCATGGGGGTACTTTTTAAAGTGCTCGGAGGTCAGTCCCACACGTTCTAAAAGTTGAAGGGCTTTTTCGGCATTTTCTTTCTTGTCTCGACAATTATGAATTTCAAAAGGTTCCTGAAGAATATTTCCGATGCTCCTTGCCGGGTTGACAGAAGAATAAGGATCCTGAAAGATAATTTGCATTTCTTTTCGAATATTTCTCATTGTTATATTTTTAAGATCAAATAGGTTTGTGCCAAAAAAACTTACTTGTCCTGAAGTAGGTTCGATCAAGCGGAGTAAAGTTTTGGCCACTGTAGATTTTCCACACCCACTCTCTCCTACCAACCCCAATGTTTCTCCTTTACTTATGGTGAATGAAATACCATCTACTGCGCGAACTGATGCAACTTGCATTTCGAGAATATTTTTTGTTGGTAGAAAATATTTCTTGAGGTCTACAACTTCTAACAATGGTATTTCTTTTTTTATGTTCATAACGACCCTGGTTCTAAATGACAACTCCATTGCCTCTGTCCTTCTGCCTCACGTAATTGAGGTTTTTGAGTTTTACATTTTTCAATGGCCCAGGTGCAACGAGGATGAAATGAACAACCTGAAGGACGTTGTTCTAGGCTCGGAACATTGCCTGAAATTTCATCTAATCGTGCACCTAATTTTTTTAGAGCCCCTAGTTTGGGAACAGATGCGATAAGACCCTTTGTGTAGGGGTGAAGAGGGTTGTCAAGGAGGGCACGAGCAGGACCTGACTCAACGATTTCCCCGGCATACATTATTAAAACTCTTTGAGCGATTTCCGCTACTACTCCAAGATCATGAGTAATGATGAGGATAGACATTCCATTTTCTTTTTTTAAACTTTCCAGAAGCTCTAGAATCTGAGCTTGAGTCAGGACATCTAGCGCGGTAGTAGGTTCATCAGCAATAAGAAGTCTGGGAGAGCAGGCTAGGGACATTGCAATCATGACGCGTTGTCGCATTCCTCCACTCAGCTGATGGGGGTAGTATTTTAGTTTTTCTTTCGGCGAGGGAATCTCCACCCGGCTTAATAGATCTACTGATTTTTGTAGGGCTTCTTTCCGTTTCAGATCTGTGTGGCGAAGGAATGTTTCAACCATTTGCTCCCCAATCGACAAGACTGGGTTGAGAGCGGTCATTGGATCTTGAAAGATCATTGAAATAGAGTGGCCGCGTATGTCTCGTAGATCTTTTGCATTGAGAGATAAGAGGTTCTGACCGGATAAAAGGATTTTCCCGCTCGAAATTTCAGCCGGTGGCTCTGGTAAAAGGCGAAGAATAGACAGGGCACTTACTGTCTTGCCACAACCTGACTCACCTACTAGAGCCAGAGTTTCCCCTTTGTTTAATTTAAAACTTATTCTATTTACGGCCGTCAGCTTTCCTTTAGGTGTAGAAAAAGAAATTTTTAGGTTTTGAATATCTAGTTCCGGTAATGGCATCTTTACTTTCTTAATAAACAGTTAAAAAGTCTGATTTTGCATAAACTTAGTTTTTAAACTCACAAGTTATAATAAATCATTTGTACATTTAATAGCTATTTTAGAGAGTTTTAATTGCTTCTAGGTGATAAGTAAATGAAGGTTATTAATGGGGAGTTTTTTATGTAAATGACTTGTGAAATATTCGGGCGTAATTGATATTGAATCAAAAGAAAAGAAGTGAACTACGGACGAGCTTGTCAGAACGAAATGAAAAAAGGCGGCCTACTGGCCACCTTTTCTAATGAGTAGGTTTTCTGAAGTATTATTTGGACTTGGCAAGACATTCTTTTTCAAGCTCAGCACTAACGATATTGTTGCATTTTTTTGGGTCACCAAGAACGACAGAGTAGCAATATGTCTGGCTATCCCGGTTTAGAATTAGGGTGCAGTAATAGTTGCTATGATCTTTATGTTTGTAACGACTTTCAGGGTCTTTGATGGGGGTTAGTGCTAGGCAAAGGTTTCGCTGATCTTCTTTAGAAAGCTTTCCCGTTGGTTTTGCTGCGGAAGAGAACAAACCTGTTCTCGACATAGAGTCGGTAGGCCCTTTTCCATCAATAACTGTCACCGGGGCTACTCCGGGGCGTCCTTTCCGAACCTCCTTGGTGATTTCATCGCAAGCCTTTGTATTGGCAACTTCCGTCGCCATGGAGAGTGGTGCGCTCATAAAAAATGCTAACGACACTACAATCCATCCCGCAGCCTTTTTCATCCACATATTATTCTTCCTCCTAATTACCTATATTTTTTATGATATATGAAAAAAAATATGACTCAATACTTTTTTAGGATACCCTATTTCTTGAGGAAAAACCAAGTATTGTGTGTAAGCTATTGAATATATAAAGACTTTTGAAGTATTTCATTGCTGTGAGTAGTAATGACCTGATAAGTAGCTCATTGCTATCTTAAAAATGATAGCAATGAGTTGCACTTTTGAAGATAAATCAGTTTTTTTTATTTTTAAAGTCTTTGATCTGTTGCCTATACTTAGAGTCCGTAGAAATATGTTAAAGTCAGAACTCATATGAAAATCCGGTTGAATTAGACAGGTAACTTTATGAAATCATGGACAAAGTCAGAAATAAGAAAATATCTTGGCTTACTCTTAGTAGTTGGAGGGCTAGCCTATACCTATCATTCCCATATTACTGGTTGTCCCCGCCATGTCATTTTTGCGGGTTGGGCACTAGGGCCACCGGTTTGGTTCATACTGGAGTACGGCCTTTTTTTTGATGAAGAAAATGAGGATATAGTTACATTTAGACATTATCAAGGACTGTGTAGAAACCTCTGGCTGGGATTTATGGCATATTTAGCGGCATTTTATCTGGGTCGATGGAGTTGAATTAATCTGCGATTATACTTTCCGGTATGTGTTTATAGTAATCTGTCGAGTTAACCCAACAATGAATTTAAAAACCTTGTAGTCATTCGAATAAATCTTTGGAACTGTAAATGCGAATTTTAAGTTGGAATGTAAATGGTGTGCGTGCCGTTGTTAAAAAAGGTTTTTTCGACTGGCTGGAGCTTGAAACGCCAGATGTGTTGTGCCTACAGGAAATTAAGGCAAGAACTGAAGACCTAGAGGAGTCCATACTAAAACCAGCTGGCTATCATGCAGTATGGAACCCAGCCGTGCGCAAGGGCTATAGCGGTGTTGCTATTTTCACGAAAAAGAAACCGAAAGATACTCATAAGGGCATAGGGGTTGAGAGGTTTGATATTGAAGGACGCGTAATTAGAGTAGAGTTCGAAGATTTCGATCTTTTAAATGTGTATTTCCCAAATGGCACCAGCGGTTCAGAAAGATTGCTTTATAAAATGGAATTTTATGAAGCATTTCTGGATTATTGTGAGCAATTGCGTGCAGAAGGAAAAGAATTAGTTATTACTGGAGATGTGAATACTGCCCACAAGGCCATTGACTTGAAAAATGCAAAAGCTAATGAAAAAAACTCAGGCTTTTTGCCGGAAGAGAGGGCTTGGGTTGATAAGCTTATTTCATATGGATATGTAGATAGCTTCAGAACTTTTCATTCTGAGCCGGATCATTATACTTGGTGGAGCTATCGGTTTAACGTGCGAGCTAAAAATGTAGGGTGGCGCATTGATTATTTTTTTGTCACTGAAAAACTCATGGCAAAAGTTAAAGACTCTTTCATTCAGTCTGATGTCATGGGTTCCGACCATTGCCCTATAGGTCTTGATATTAAGGCTAAATAATTAGTATGCCTTAGATCTTTTTTGGATTGCAGTTTATCTAATAAACTGTCACCCTAAAAAAATAAGTTTTCTCAATTAAGCATCATAATAAAAAAATATTTTGAATTGGAGTGGGAATTTTATGGGATTTGAGCTCAACAAAAGCTATAGCGGATTTAGATTGACGCAAAAGAAGGAAATTGATGAACTAAAATCTCTTGGTCTTTTTTTTGAACACGAGGCCACCAAAGCTGAATTGATGGTTCTTGAAAACGATGATGATAATAAGGTGTTTAGTGCTACGTTCCGGACTCCACCCGAAGACGATACAGGGATAGCTCACATCTTAGAACACAGTGTTTTGTGTGGTTCTAGAAACTTCCCAGTCAAAGAACCTTTTGTCGAATTGATGAAAGGAAGTTTGCAGACCTTTCTTAATGCTATGACTTTTCCAGATAAGACTATGTACCCAGTTGCCAGTAGAAACCAGAAAGATTTTTTCAATCTAATGCATGTTTATCTGGATGCGGTTTTTTATCCCAATATATCTGAAGAAACTTTCAAGCAGGAAGGTTGGCATTATGAGTTAAACAGTCCGAAAGATAAAATTGTCTATAAAGGCGTGGTGCTTAATGAAATGAAGGGTGAGTTTTCGAATCCGGAAAGTAGTATCGACCGCCAGCTGGCCCATTCACTTTTTCCTTCTACAGCATATGGATTTGAGTCAGGAGGCGACCCGAAGAGAATTCCCGAACTTACATACCAAAAATTTAAGGAATTTCACCGAAAGCATTATCATCCTTCGAATAGTAGACTGTTCTTGTACGGAGATGGGGACACCCAAAGTTATCTTGATTTTTTACAGGAAAAATATTTACAGGATTTTGAAGGCATTGATATCAAAACTTCTATTGCTTATCAGAGGTCTTTTAGGAAGCCGAAAAGAAAGCCTATGTCCTATCCAGTTTCAAGCGATGAATCGCTGGACAAAAAAACCTACGTTCTTCTTGGATATAAACTGGATAAGGCTGTTAATCATGAGCATTGCCTTGGGTTCAGCATACTGAGTCATCTTCTTCTGGGCTCTTCAGCATCCCCTTTAAGAAAAGCCCTTATCACCTCTGAGTTGGGTAGCGAAGTTATTGGTGGAGGATTCGATGATAATAGAGCTGATACTATATTTGCCGTAGGGCTAAAAGGAACAGAGCCTGAGCACGAAAATAAAATTCTTACGCTCATAGATTCAACTCTTTGTGAACTGGCCGATAATGGCATAGAGCAAGATATGATTCTTTCTGCAGTCAATTCGATAGACTTTAGACTTCGCGAGGCAAATTTTGGTGGGTTCCCCAAAGGCATTGTTTATAACATTCAGGCTTTGGGTTCTTGGCTTTATGATAAAGATCCTTTCACCCATCTAAGTTTTGAGAAGGTACTACTGAAAATCAAAAAACAAATGTATACGGGGTATTTTGAGGATTTGATCCGTCGTTACCTGATTAAAAATAATCACCGTAGTATTCTGGTTGCTACGCCTAAACAGGGGTTGGGAAAGAAATGGGAGGCTCAGGAAAGAAAAATTTTAAAGTCGGTTAAAGATGCTCTTGATTCGGAACAAATGGATGCTCTGATCAAAGAAACACAAAAACTGCAGGAACGTCAATTGGCTTCTGACTCCCCAGAGGCACTTGCCAAACTCCCTTCTCTCGAGATTAATGATGTCCCTAAAGAGATTGAGAAGTATCCTCTAGAAATAAAAAGACAAGGCGACTCAAAGATACTATTCCATGACTTGTTCACCAATGATATCGCATATATCCAAATAGGATTCAGTACTCACTCGGTGCCTAATCAAATGATTCCTTATATTCCTTTACTGGCAACTCTGATAATGGGGATGGGAACTCATAAGCATAGCTACATAGAAATCTCGAAGTTGATGGGTATGCATACTGGTGGAATTCGTAATTCACATTTCTCTTCCGCTACTGTCGAGAACCGCCAGCAGGTTCTCTCATATGTTTTTTTCAACGGAAAAGCGTTAATGGAGAAAGTCGACAACTTGTTTGATCTTTTTGATGAATTGTTTGGCGAGTATAGCTTTGATGATACTAAACGGTTAGTTGAAATCATTCGTAGCTCTAAGGCTGATATGGAAGATTCGATTGTCCCGCATGGCAATCATTATGTTTCGGCTAGACTTCAGTCTTATCAGTCACGACTTGGGAAGTTTGATGAGCTTACAGACGGCATCACGTATTATCGATTTTTAGAGCAACTACTCGAGAGTGTGGAGAAAAACCCTGCTGAGGTTGCTGATCAGTTTCGACAGGTAGCTGAAAGAGTCTTTACTCGTAAGAATGTTCTATTTAATGTGACCTCTGGTAAAAAGGATTATCCAACTATAGAAAAAAGAATTTCCGGAACAGTGAAAGTTCTTTCGGATAAAGCATGGCCGGTTGAGGAATGGGATCTGAAAACCATACCTCTTAACGAGGGCTTTTTGACTGCCAGTAATATTCAGCATGTTGGTAAAGGAGCCAACCTTTATGATTTCGGCTTTAAATATTCCGGCCAATTTGAGATTCTTAAAGCACTTCTTAGAACTGGATTTTTATGGGATAAGGTTCGTGTTCATGGTGGCGCCTATGGAAGTAGCAACTCGTTTAACTTTTTTACGGGGGATTATAGTTTGGTTTCCTATAGAGACCCCAACCTCCCTGAGACGCTGGCGGTCTATGATGAAATTGCAGATTTCTTGAGTAACCTGGAACTGTCATCTGAAGAATTGACTAAAATCATCATCGGCTGTGTTGGGAAAATGGATCCACCTTTAACCTCCGATCGCAAAGGCTCTGCCTCCATGATTGATCACCTTACAGGGCGCACCCACGAGTTAAGGCAAAAATTTCGTGAGGAACTGCTATCCACTCGACTGGAAGATTTAAAGGGTTACGCTACCTTATTTAAAAAAATCAGGGATAGCGGCAATGTATGTGCCTTGGGTAATGAAGATAAGCTTAAAAAATCTAAGTCAGTATTTGGTCAGCTGGTCAAAGTTTTTAACTAACTACTAACGGTAAGGGTGTCGAGCAAGAGAAAGGACAAGCTAGAACCAGTTACCTCGGTTTATTTATTGGGATTCCTTTTATTTTGTTAAAGTTAGTTGCTGCGACTATGTGGAGCGTTTCAAAAAACATCAGATGCTGGAAGGTCTAAGTTCAAGTCGAATACTCAGTTATAGAGACTTGGCAATTTTAAAGGCCTTGTTCATTTCAGGGAGTTGTGTGAGTTCAGGAACCACTTCAAGGTGCCGAATGACTCCTTCCCGGTCTAATACTATGATGGCTCGTGTCAGCAAGCGGCTCTCCTCGATCAATAGCCCGGTCGATTGACCAAACTCAGCACCCCGATAATCAGACAAGAACAAAACATTGCGAATTTTTGCATTTCTCGCGAAGCGTTTTTGTGCGAAAGGAAGGTCCCGGCTTATTGTTACCAAGGTTATGAATTGATCAAGCCCTTTGTTCTCTTCACTAAGAATATGAGTCTGTTTTTCGCAGGTAGGCGTGTCTATAGAGGGTACAATACTAAGTATTGTCACCTTTCCTTTAAGTGATTTTAAGCTAACCATTTTCAATTCTAAGTCAGGGAGGTAGACAGTTGGTATTGTTTTCCCCACCTGTATTAATTCTCCTGTCAGAGTAAGGGGTTTCCCTCTTAGAGTGATATTTTGTTGGCCCCAACTTAACCCTGTAAAGACGAAAACTCCGAATATGGCTACTAATGATTTCTGAAGCATGAATTTATCTATCCATTTCAATTTTTTTAAAACTCAACAACAGTAACGCCATCGCCGCCTTCGTGGCGTGACCCTGGTGTGAATTGTTTGCATAGTCCAGCTTTTTCCAAATAGTTGCGGACTAGAGTTTTTATAGTTCCCATACCATGACCATGTATAATAAGTACTCTTTGTGCTTTGCGAACAATGGCTTTACTGAGAAAATCCTCCATTAAGGCTTCTGCATCTTCCGAATTCATACCTCTCAAGTCACAGGATGATGAATCACCGGTTACAGAGTCAGTATGAACATTCATCGAAAATTTATTTTCCTTCTTTTTTCCTTTTCTTCTCGGGTTTCCGCGAAGAGCTTTGGCATCAACAACGGTTGCTATATTACCCATTTGCACTCGTAGCTTTTTCTTTCCTGTAGGTTTTTCTAACAGGATACCAAGGGCTCCAAGATTCAAAATTAAAACCGGATCTCCAGATTTTAGATTTTCGGCAGGCAAGGACCACTCATCTATATCATCAACTTTTGAAGATAAGGTTACCTGACTCATGGACTGTATTTGCTTTTCTACCTTGCGAATTTTGGGGAGATCTTTTTTGCCTTTGATTTCCTGAATCATTTTTTGAATTTCTGCTTTTCCGGCACGAACTTCCAGTTGTAGTTTTTTGGCCTTATTTTTTTTAAAATCTTGTTCTTCATCTCGCAGTTTATGCGTTAAAATTTTCTGTTCTCTTGCTAGACCTTCGATTTCCTCTTTCTGCTGCCTGATGGCTTCTCGTTCACGACTGAGCTCCAGTCTCTGTCGAGTCAAATCGTCTAGTAGATCTTCAGCACGGTTTTCTTTATTTTGATACAAGGTACGGGCCTGATCAATAATGCTTTGTTTCAGACCTAATCTTTCAGCTGTATCTAAGGCTGCACTTTGTCCAGGTACTCCAAAAATCAAGCGATAGGTGGGGCCTAATGTTTCAAGATCGAATTCTGTGCAGGCATTAAGAAAACCTTCATGGGTCTGTGCTAAAATTTTCAAAGTAAAATAGTGGGTGGAGACCAATGTCATAACATTTTTATTTTTAAGATCAAAAAGAATTGCTTCGGCTAGGGCTGCACCTTCTGCTGGGTCGGTAGCAATACCCAGCTCATCGAGAAGTACTAGAGATCCTGTGTCAACATGATTCAGGATATGAACGATTTTTTTTAAGTGTCCGGAAAACGTTGATAGCTTCAATTGAATATTCTGGTCATCACCAATGTCAGAATATATCTTTGGAAAAAATGGAATCTTTGAATTCTCTTTTACTGGAAGATATAGCCCGGCTCTGGCCATTAAAGCTAGCAGGCCTAAAGTTTTGAGTGTAACTGTTTTTCCACCTGTATTCGGGCCAGATATGATGACAACTCGGATAGAGTTGTCCCAATTGATAGTATTTGGAATTACCGTTTCACCATCCAGAACTAGTTCTGGATTCCGAGCTTCCTTAAGTTCTATTATAGAGTCTGAGTTCATTGGACAGTGGACTGCCGACATGGTTTTGGCCAGCCTTGCTTTAGCATAAATAAGGTCAAGAGATACCAGTGCCTCTAAATTTATCTTTAGTGGTTCTTGAAACTGGATTGTTTTAAGAGCCAGGGATTGTAGGATTTTAATTTTTTCCTGTGCGATTTGAAGACGTGCTATCTTTAACTGGTTATTCAGGGGTACGATAGAAGCAGGTTCTATAAATAGGGTCTGTCCTGTTCCAGAGCTGTCGTGAACTATGCCCTCTACACGGGACTTGAGCTCCACTCTTACAGGAACAACCATGCGTTCTTCACGTTCAGTGATGTAAGAATCCTGAAGTGCCTCTCGAACTCTATCTGAACTGATAAGATGTTTTAGCCGTTCTTCGAGTTTGCTTTTTGCGGTCTCGGCATTGCGGATGGCCTGACGTAATTCAGGCGTTGCATTTTCCCGGATGTTCCCTTCATCATCAATGCAACGTATCAGATCATCGTAAAAATCCTTCAGTGGATCAAGCCTTTCTAACCAGACCAGTAAGCGAGGATATATTATTTTCTTGTCGTTTTCGCTAAGAAGTGTTTTGCATAAATACAAAAGTTTGATGAGAGCAAGGCATTGATCAGGATCAATAATCTTTTGCTCTTCGACTTCTTGGCAAACAGGACCAATGTCTTCAAACCGATCCATAGGAAATGAATCGAGAGAGTCTAGCAACGCGACCATCTCGGCAGTTTCTTCGAGTAAAGCTTGTGCGAAATTAAAATTATCTTCGGGTCTTAACTGTCGGCATTTATTCTGAGTGATTGGAGAGCAGGCATGGTTGGCTAAGGCCGAAACGACTCGTCCCCACCCCAAAAGCTGCATGGATTTTTCGATCAGGTCAATCAAATTGGATGAGGGGGTATTGCTCACAACTCAATCATGTGGGATGGCCGAATGATACTTTCTCTTAGCTCCTGGCAGGGGTAATCAGAATTATTCTTTCGAGATAATATTTTTTTAAGAGATACGACCATTACTGTTTATCTCACTAGCTGGGGAATGATCGACTAAAGTAGATTCAAGTAGAATTGTTACCTTGGCGTCATACAGGCGATTGGGTTCGCGGAGTTTTTTATATCCATACAAAAGAACTGCTAGATCTTTTTTCACCTTTTTTTTATAGCTGGTCTTTTTTTCTCCGGGTATTAAATTATTACCTTGAACTTGAAATTTTTGCGTAGTTATGGTGACGACTTTATCGAAATCAATAGTTTCGCTATTAAAATATAAATCATATTTAACAATATTTTCTCCCATAACTTCAAACTGGTTTGGTCCTTTACGAGTGGCAAACATTCTGGAAATTTTGCCATCACGAATAATAGGCTTTGGGCTTTCTGGTCCTGGCAACTCAAGTAAAGCAAGGTTTTTACCTTCAATTAACTGAGCCCAGTTAATTAAGCCCATATGGTTTCCTTCCCTAGTCATACGGACGACATTTGGGTTGTTCTGTCTTTTTTGTTTGCCTATCCATTCTACCATTGCAGGAATTTCTGATTCGGGTAGAAAATGACCACCATGAGCAAGTCCTTTCTCCTCATGTTCCCGGTAGATAACAGGATACTTCATATCGGATAAAATTTTATGTATGCGACGGCTTAGTTTGATGGGGAAAATGGGGTCGTGTACTCCTTGAATCATATAAATTGGTGTATTACGTAAGTTCATCAGAAAGTGCATATATCTGGGAGTAATGCTTCCGGCTATAGGGATTAAACCCGCAAATCGATCAGGATAAAACATGCCAATCATATACGCACCGATGGCACCATTTGATAATCCAGCAAGAAAAATTCGGTCAGAGTTTATGTTGTATTTTTCACGAGTTTCATCAATTAGTCTGAGTACCATCTCCTCGGCAGGCCGAGCCCACCAGGCCCCCATAGGATAAGTGGGACACAAGACTGCAACTTTTTCACCTAAACGCTCTACCCAGGCAGAGATGGTGTTAGCACCGCTACCGCCAAGTCCATGCAAAACAACCACGAGTGGGATTTTTTCTTCAGTTCTTGATGCACTTGGAATAAATAGGGAATAAGGGTAGTCTTTCCGGTTATACTTAATCTTTAAATTTTTTTGCAGCCCGATAGGATTAGAAGTTTTTTGTGTTCGGGAGCGTAGTATGGATTTTATAGTTTCATGCTGGACTTGTTTTAAACGATTTAGCACCTGCTTTTCCACCTCAGGGTCCTGAGTGGAAAGAAACAAGTTTACTTCGGATTTGATGTCGAGTATTTCTCGCACTGTACCGGGTTCTTGGACTGCAGAGCACGACACAAAAAACAGAATGATCAAAATATTTTTTATTATATTCATGAGTAATACAGTATCTAATTTTAAAATCTTTGTAAAGACTTTAAGGAATAGCCTAAGTGACTAATTTTATTGGAATTTTATCCTGCCATGCGGTAAGATTTATTTCTGTTTAGCTGCGTTTAAGCATTCTTAACTCTTCTTATGGCCTGCCTTATGAAATCATTAAAAACACCTGTTCAAACTCTGGTAAAAGCTCTCAATCTCGGGATTTTATCTCTGGGGAAGTGTCAAATGAGTACAAGTGATTCTGTTGCCCTGAATCGAATGTTTACATTAAAGAAAAAAGGAATGGATTATGTGGGTCAGGTTAGAGTTCGCTCCGAAAACCCGCACGCCCGTATCGAAGTCTTTAACGAAAGCTATTTTGAAGAGTTTGACCAACCTGAAGCTTTAGTGCGTGACTATCTTACTGAGAAGGTTTTAAGTCGCTTGTTAAAGGACAAGGAATTGCCAGAAGAGGTAAAAGACCTGATCCAAGAACATATCGAATATCAGGAGCTTTTGACTGAGAAGAAAGAAACTGTATTGATATCTAGTAATGACCGGGATCTCGATAAAATTTTTGAACGTTTTAATAGTGAGTATTTCGATAACCATATTCAGGCCGAGATCAGATGGGGGCGCGATGTCAAATCCCGCAATAAAAGTGGTTTTCGCTATGGTTCCTATGATGAACAAAAAAGAATTATTCGTATTCATCCGCGATTGAAGCAGGACTTTGTTCCTATATCCGTTTTGGAACTTACCATTTATCACGAAATGTGCCACCAGTATGCCCCATCTTATAAGAGGAATGGAACCTGGCAAAGTCATCACCCTGAATTCAAGAAGAAAGAACGTGAGTACAAGAACTTCAAAGAGGCTAGGAAATGGGAAAAGCACAACTGGCACCGTTTGCTTCTCCCCTCTGAGGAAAATAGCGAATCGGTAACAGCATGAATCTCATTGCAATTACCATTGATTCGACTTAAATTAATTATATGCCATCATAGGTAAAAATGAAAAAAGTTCGTTACTGAACTGTGAACTCGCCGGAGGTAGACAGTATTAACTTGATAGAGTAGAGAGCAATGTTAGTTTAAAGTATTGCTCAATGGTTTCTCACCTAGCGGTTGCCTTAGAAAAATGTCGATGATTACAGAAAGTCTCGTTGATGTATTGGAACGAATTTCCCAGACCACCCAAAAATCGGGAAGAACACCGAATAGTGTTAGCCTAATTACGGTTTCCAAGCAAGTTAGTGTTGACCGAATAGAAGAAGCCCGGGGGGCTGGGGCTGTGATATTCGGGGAAAATAAGATTCAGGAAGCGATTCCTAAGATAGCGCAGCTAGGCTGGGACGAGATTTCATGGCATTTCATTGGTCATTTACAAAAGAATAAGGTCAAGTTTCTTGACGAACGTTTCGACTTAATCCATTCGGTGGACAGTTTTATGCTAGCAGAGAAAATCGCTGGGCATTGTCATTCAGAAAACCGAGTGCAGAGAATTTTATTGCAGGTAAATGTCTCAGGCGAAACCACAAAATTTGGTATGGAACCAAGCGAGTTAGAAAAAAAGATGATTGATTTTTCCCGCTTGAAAGGTGTTAACGTGGCAGGACTGATGACTATTCCTCCATTTTATTCCGATCCTGAAAATTCTCGTAAACATTTTTCACGATTACGGGAGATTCGGGATCAATGCGAAAAACAGAGCGGGCTTTTACTGCCCGAACTTTCCATGGGGATGAGCCACGACTTTCAAATTGCTATAGAAGAGGGCGCGACTTTGGTCCGTGTTGGGACAGCAATTTTTGGTTCTCGCCAGCCCAGACCTGGCGAAAATTAATTTGGCATTTATTGGACAGTTAATTAGTTATGCCAGCCAGGTGAAGCTATTACTAGCTTTGAGGTTATTAATATTTTCAGATTTAAATTAATCGGGAGAATAACTTTGTGCTGAAAAATAAAAAACTTGGGTTCATCGGGGGCGGCAATATGGCGGAGGCTCTGATCAAGGGGCTTGTTTCTACATCTTTTTTTGATTCAAAAAATATTTTTGTTTCAGAACCTTCAAAATCTAAATGTAGTACTTTACAGAAAAAATATAAAATTAAGATCATTGGGGATAACCGTGAGCTAGGAAAAAAATGCGATATCATCATGCTCGCTGTGAAGCCTCAGATTTTGAAAGAGGTTCTATGCGACATTCGTTCGGTAGTGGGAAGTGATAAGCTGGTGATATCAGTTGCTGCGGGAGTTCCAATTTTCATTATCGATAGCGTTTTGCGGGGTGAAAGTAAGAAGAAATTTAGTGTGGTGCGAACTATGCCCAATACTCCGTCACTGGTTCAGGAGGGAGTGACAGCTATTTCTGCCGGAAAATACGTAAGTAAAGCCGATTTAAAAATTGCTCACCAGATTTTTGAAGCAGTTGGCCTGACTGTTAATGTGGAAGAAAAACAACTGGACGCTGTGACTGGTTTAAGTGGTAGCGGCCCAGCTTATATCTTTATGCTGATTGAATCGCTCTCCGATGCGGGGGTCAAAATGGGACTATCTCGTGAAGTAGCAAATACTTTAACGATTCAAACCGTGTTGGGCTCCGCTAAACTGGCGCGAGAAAGTGGCAAACATCCTGGCGAACTGAAAGATATGGTCACCTCACCGGCTGGTACCACCATAACCGGGCTTCATGCCTTGGAAGAGGGAGGGCTGCGCACAACTCTCATGAATGCTGTAGAAGATGCTACCTTGCGTTCACGTGATTTAGGTGAAATTGCCCTCAACGAGATTGACTAGTAAAAGTATGGAACGAGTAAAAATTAAGTCGCTTGGGATTAGTTACTAATGAGTTCACTATATTATTATTCACTTACATTTGAATTTTTTGTATTCGCCCCAAATGGTAATAACAAATCCCAGTATGAGAATCCAGGTAGGGTGTAGAACATGTTCTGGCTTATTGAAGAAGAGGATGAGCATCAGTGCAACGCCCGACATGCAGACGGCCAAGCCTAGGAATACAGCGTTCAAACCTTTTTCAAACCCGTCCGGGTCTTTCAATTTCCTTCTTATCTCAGGCCTTAACTCATATTTAAACATGATCTTTGTGCTCAAATAAATACTTATTTAAACTCCCCATCCTATAGCCTTCTGGGTCTAACAGCACACTACTGAAACCCAAAACCAGTAATTTTTCCTGAACTGATTTCCGAATAGATTCGTCACTTTGGTATCGAGGTATTTCATTTTTATCTAGTTCAATACAAGCCTCAGTGCCAAGGTGTCTCACACGGACTTGCTTAAACCCTAAAGAAAGCAGAAAATCTTCTGCCTTTTCGACTCTGGTAAGCTTTTCTGGTGTAACCGGCTGACCATAGGGAATCCGAGATGAGAGGCAGGCCATTGCTGGTTTGTTCCAGATAGAGAGTCCCATTATTTGAGATAAGCTCCTGACATCTTTTTTGTTAAAATCTGCCTCCACCAGTGGACTACGTATTCCTTGTTCACGCGCGGATTCAAGCCCGGGTCGGTAATCACCTAAGTCATCAGTATTGATACCATTTAAAATATGCGAAATCTTTTCTCGTTTGGAAATTTTTTTGAGGTTGGAATAAAGCTCGGTTTTGCAATGGTAGCAACGATTGGCTGGATTGGCCTGATATTCAGGGTTGGACATTTCATCTGTTTTGATAATTAGATGCTTTGAACCAATTTCTTTCGCTAATTGTCGGGAGGCTTGCATTTCACGATTTGGCATGCTGGCAGATTGTGCTGTGACTCCCAATACTTTTTCACCGAGAACCTCATGAGCAAGAGCGAGAACTAGAGTGCTGTCTACTCCACCAGAAAATGCAACTAAAGCACTATCCATTCTTAGGATCAACGACTTAATTTTTTTTGTTTTTTGTTCAAGTGTCATAAGGTATTTTAAAAATTGATTTTGGTTAAGAGTACCACAAAGGAGAGTGCAAAAAAAACTGGGTACAGGGTTTCCTGTTGTCAGAAAACCGAGAAGCAGTTGTTGTATTTGGAAAGATAAAAAGAAACTTTGTTTCTTTCCATATTAATTAGTTTATAAGCATATTCAGGAAGAACCTTTTTGGGGACTAGCTTTGCTCTGAATTTGTCTTTATAGTTTGGATTAAATAATTTGACTTGGTGATTTTTCAAAAGCCAATAAAAACAAGGGGCTTGGGATAAGTTTTCTGAGGTTTTGTCCTTGTGCGCTAAACAAAATTTACAAGAAAAATTTCGCCCTCAGGATAAATCGGCTTTGAGTTTCAGTTCGCGTAGTTGCTTTGGTTCAACTTCTGATGGAGCCTGAGTCATAAGGCAGGTAGCTTTCTGCGTTTTTGGGAAAGCGATTACATCCCTGATCGACTTTGCGCCGGAAAGTAACATGGTGACTCGGTCAAGTCCCATTGCAATACCGCAATGCGGTGGAGCACCATATTGTAAAGCGTCCAACAGGAAGCCGAATTTTGTTTCTGCTTCTTCGGGCCTAATGTCGAGGAGTTTGAACATTTTCTCTTGTATTTCTTTCTGATGAATACGGATACTACCACCACCGATCTCGTTGCCATTTAATACTAGGTCATAAGCACGCGCCTTGATTGAGCCCGGGTCGCTATCGAATTTTTCAAGATCTTCTTCACGCGGAGCGGTGAAAGGATGGTGCATGGCGGTATATCTTTTTTCTGTTTCATCATATTCGACCAAAGGAAACTCGGTGACCCAGGTAAAGATATTCTTTGATTCATCGATCAAGTTCAATTGCTTACCTAAAGCTAAACGAAGGTGGGCGAGAGCATCGGCAACAATTTTAGGTGTGTCTGCAATGAAAACCACTGTATCTCCAGGTTCACTACCCAAGGCTTTTAACATTTCTTTGAGCATTTCCTGTTCAAAGAACTTTATGATAGGTGATTGTAATTCGTTTTCCTGGACCTTGATCCAGGCCATTCCTTTAGCTCCGTATGTTTTGGCAATTTCTGTTAAATCGTCAAGCCCTTTACGAGATAGAATTTCGGTGCTGTTTTTTACATTTAGAGCGCGAACCTGTCCGCCTGATTCCAGTACTTGGGCAAAAACTTTAAACGAGGTACCAAGTACAATTTTCCCCAGATCAACGATTTCCATGCCGAATCGCATATCCGGTTTATCTGTTCCGAATCGGTCGATAGAATCCTGATATTTCAGGACCGGGAATGGAGTATCAATTTTAATACCGAGGACTTCTTGATAAATTCCGGCCATCATCTCTTCTATCATTTGGAACATGAGCTTTTCATTACCGAAAGCCATTTCGATATCGATCTGTGTGAATTCGGGTTGTCTATCAAAACGTAAGTCTTCATCTCGGAAGCATTTAACGATTTGGAAATAACGGTCCATGCCTGCGACCATAAGAATTTGTTTGAATAACTGAGGTGACTGGGGAAGAGCATAAAACTTTTGCGAATTGAGGCGACTTGGCACTAGATAATCGCGCGCTCCTTCCGGTGTGCTTTTAGTTAGCATGGGGGTTTCTACTTCCATGAATCCATTTCGGTGTAATTCGTTTCTTGCTACTCGGGTTATGTCGTACCGCATTTTTAAGTTGCGCTGCAATTCTGGTCCGCGAAGATCGAGAAATCGATATTTTAAGCGCAAGGCTTCCGAAGTGTCCTGTGGATCCCAGGGTGAAATAGGAGGAGTTTCGGATGGATTCAGAATATTTAAAACATCAACATAAACCTCGATCTTGCCGGTTTTTAGTTTTGGGTTCACCATATCATCCGGACGAGCACGGACATCACCAGTGATACCGATGACATAATTGCCTCTAATCGATTGAGCGTGTTCGTGAGCCAGTTGGTCTATTTGGGGGTTCAGCACCACTTGCGTCATACCATATTTGTCCCATAGGTCGACAAATATAAGCCCTCCGTGATCGCGCCTAGTATGTACCCATCCGCATAGAGTTACTGTTTCGCCGATATGCTTATCCGACAATGTCCCGCAGTCATGCGTTCTTTGAAGTTCGTTGCCCATATAATTATCGTTAGGTTCTGAATCCGTGATGTTTGATCGGATTGAAAATATGTATGCCTAAAAAAGTCTCTCGACATGGGGGTTGCGTAAAATCAACTTGTGATTGAAATTTTTATCTATTTTAAAAATTCTCTTGCCAAGTTGTCCCAAGTTAAGGAACCAAAGTTGAACAAGGTACTGAAAACAAGGCAGACTTGCAAGTGTTAATCTGGCGAGAGGGTAGGGTGCAATATTAAGACTCTTCCTTAACCTCCTCGCTCTCTTCGCTAATGAGGGCCTCCTGCCCTGCTTCTGCAAGTGCACTTGCTTTTTGTTCAGCTTCTATTTTAGCTAACTCCTGTTCCTTCAGTTTTTTATGAAGCTGGTACTCGACAACCATTTGCGGCTTAATTTTGATTGCCAGAGGGATATTGACTGTGCTGCAGGAGCGCATACAGACTCCGCAGCCGGTGCAGATATTCTTATCTATGATGGGCTTGTCATTTATTTGGGTGATTGCTCCAGGAACAGGACAGTCGATCACACATTGCTGACAAAATGTGTCGCCGTAGGCTTGACATTTTTTCTTATCCAAAATTGCGTAACCCATATTTACATCCGTCAGGTCTTGAACCGGGAGCAGGGCTTTATCCGGGCAGGCTGAAATGCATGGTAAGTCGGTGCACATGACACAGGGGTTACGCATGGGATCAATATATGGTGTGTTGTAAACTAGAAATCCCATTTTTTTAGGTGCACGTACGATGGCATCCTTCGGGCAGGCGTGTATACACTCGTCACAACGAGAACATGATTGCAAAAATTGTTTCTCTGAAATTGCGCCCGGTGGTCTTAATAGAGGAACTCGTTTCGTGATTTTATCGACCGCTTTGTTGACGTTGTCGATTTTGTTTTGGACGTTTTGGACAACAGGCTTGGCAAAAAAATGGGCGCCCTGACGCAATAAATTACGTCGGTCATATTCTTTGTCTTCTACCTCTTCAACCTCAAAAATATTATGACCTGAAGTTGCTTCGGGAGAATCCGGCTCTTCTAATTGTTCTGGANCAAGCTCAGCTTTGTCTGGAGGTAAAAGTTCTTCCCCTCGAAGTAAACGCTTCTCTTCAGGACTTTCTTTGAACTTCGATACCAGTCGTTTGAAAAACCCTTCTTTTGGGATAGGCTCCGTTTCCTCTGGTTTCTCAACACTCTCAACTTTCTCCACAGGTTCAACTTCATATGTTTCTGCTATAGATTGGGATTCTTCAACTATAAGTGGTGTGGATTCTTTTTGTTTAGGTTTTTTAGCTTCTGCTTCATCTTCTACTGCAGCCCCAAAATCGAGAAAGTTTCCAAACGAAAACATNTCACGCCGAGACACTTCTCTGGGTTCTTCTTCTGTTTTTGGAGTNATGGTTTCCTTATCCAAACTGAGGGGGTTAGGTTCGTGTATAGCACTGCTGTGATTGCCGCGTTGATCCGGATCGATAAGATCTTCAACACCCCTTTCAGTATTCTTCTTCTTACCTTTAAATGTCTCTTTTGCGAGATTATGTCTGAACTTCATGGTCGTGTTTTACAAAATTATATTAGGAAATGAAGTAAGTATTATATCGAGTAATAAACCGATACAACATAATTAGGAACTAACAGTTCTCGCGAAAAGTATTAGCTTCCCAAGGTNTTTGGCTCGTTAGAGCCAACCATTTTCCTGGGCTATATTATTATAGTCATGCCAGTTTTGAGCATTTGCATTTTCAAGCATGTACTCGTCCATAGCCAGTACTAAAGGGTGACCCTTATTAACAAAGGACTGTACTGTTGGGAAGCGTAAGACAAATGTTGTGACCGCGGCTTTACCCAAAGTCATGATACCTTGATCTTTTGCCACAGTTGCGAGAACTTCATCCGCGTTATCCGGAGTGATAGACTCAAATAATTTTGCGGTCTTTTCTTCCAATTCAGGATGATCATCACAAACAATTGCAGCANGCATCTGTAGCTCAAGAATCTTTTGATAATCGGCTTCGTCATATTCTCCTTCCATACGACCATCTTCCCAGGCCGATCCTTCAGCGTTACGTTCTCCTGGGCTGTCTCTACGTTCAGACGTTTCTGAAAATGCTAGATTTGCTTCATCCAGCAGGATTTTGGCCTTAACTTCCGAACTGGTTTCTGTGTTGGACATGGCTTATTTTTTGCTCCATTTAACTNTGAGTNTTAGCACTNNNTNNTGANTAGNTNTAGCNTCTNAGTTNTTTTAGAAAGACTTAACNNNTTCGTGCNTGATTTTGANNAATTGTATAGATNGCAATATGTTAGCATTAACCTATTCAATTCCAAAGAATTTCCAGAGCACTCTAGATGGTTCGGTTGAAATTGAGACTACTGACTATGTTATCATAGCTATATAGATACGACAGGTGAGACTATTTAATTTGTGAAAACTCATTTTTTAAGAAGCTATTGATAGTTGTTTAAAAGTATGAAATCAGATAAGAGAGTATTAAACCGCCATAGTTAAGTTGGCGCCCAGTTAAGGTCAAGTTATTTATGAAGAAAGTCATGTTGATATTTCCGCCAGAATGGGTGCCTACCGCACCATATCTGGCCCTGCCCAGTCTTGCTGCTGTTCTGCGTAAAAATGGTATTGAGACGATTCTTAAAGACATCAATGTGGAGATGTTTGACCACTTTTTTACATCTGGATTTCTGTTATTTGTCAAAAGCAAGATACAGGCCCGGTTAAAAGCACTGACACAAAAAGAATATGGAGGAGCGTTAAGTCCGGAAGACTCTGAGCTAAAGCAAATGCTCAACGACTATCAACATATCGACTTGGATCATCATATAAATAAAGTTGGTCGTGCCAAAAGAATCATGCGTGGGCCGGAGTTCTATGAGATCGAAAAAGCCGAATGGGCACTCAACGCCTTTCGGGAAGTTATGGAATATATTTCAGTTTGCTATTTTCCCGCCAGCATCAATTTTTATCCAGTCGAGAGTAATCTTAATATTTACCGACCATGGGTTTCTGAAGACCTTTTAAAAGTTCCACATGACAAGGATGTAAACGTTTATGGAGATATCTGTCGTCAGCTTGTATTGAGGTCAATTAGAAAAGAAGAACCAGATATAGTCGGAATTTCTATCGGGACTCCTGTGCAACTCATGGCCGGAATTACCTTTGCCACATTGATAAAAGAGGCCTACCCTAATATCCATGTGACCGTCGGCGGCAACATTATCACTCGCCTCAAGGACGAGCTTGCTAAGAAGCCGCATTTCTTTGGAAAGGTTTTCGACTCGATGATCACCTATGAGGGGGAGCATGCCTTGGTATGGCTGGTGGAAGCCCTCTCTGGAAAAAGAAAAATGTCTGAAGTTTCCAATCTCATCTATAAAGATGAAAACGGTAAAATGCATGTAAATGAAACTTATCAGGAGCGAGTTACCGAACTGCCACCGCCCGACTTTGACGGTATGCCTTGGGAAAAATATTTTTCTCCAGAAAAACTTGTGCCCTACCTTGGCACACGAGGTTGTTACTGGGGTAAATGCACGTTCTGCGATCATGGGGCTGGTTATATCGACCAGTTTCGCGCGAAACATGCTGATCAGATTGTAGATGAACTGGAATATCTGAAAAATAAACTCGACACCCAACATTTCATGTTCACTGATGAGTCGTTTCCGCCGGCCCTGTTCATCAAATTACCGCCGATGATGGTTGAACGAGGGCTCGACATTTACTGGACTACGCTAATTCGGTTTGAGTCGCAATTATTAGAGCCAGAGTTGTGGGACATGGCACACAAGTCCGGTTGTCGTTCTCTTTATTATGGCTTGGAGTCCGCAAATGAACGCATCATCAAACTGGTGAAAAAAGATACAGATATAGAAGCTGCAAAAATCAACCTAGAACAAGCCAAGCGAGTAGGTATATGGAGCCATGTCATGTGTTTTTACGGGTTTCCCTCAGAAACGGAAGCCGAGGCAGAGGATACAAGACGGTTTCTTCTGGATAATCAGGATCGAATTCCATCGGTGGAGATGTATTTTTTCGTGCTCTATAAAAATGCACCGGTGATGTTTCAAAAAGATGAGTACAAGATAAAAGTTAAAGAAATTCCTGAGCATGATCTGGCCCTTGACTTTTATTACACACCTGAATCAGGCCAGACCACTGAACAGGCAATGAAGCGGTACGAAAATTTCTACCATAATGATTTTGATCCTTGGGCATTACGGATTAATGCCCGAGAGCATGTTTTCCTCTACATCACGCATTTTGGTACCAGTGACTTGCCACACCTCTACGTGAAAAACGATCCCGAGTCCCACGAACGCAGTATGGCCCCTGAACTTATGATGTAGTTCGGCTCCTTTTTGGGAAAGTAGATATTACAATAACCTTGGCGAATCAACGTTTGTGATACACAAATTTAGTTTGATGTTGTAACGATCATTTATTATTGGGGTGAAAGAAGTTTTCAATTATCCCGTCGGAAGCCTCGCATTTGTGGAACGGTACCATCGAAATTACTGGTGGCCTGATCTGAGGGAGGTTGGATTTCTTTCTTCTCTTCTTTGATCTTTTTCTCCAATAGGAATACACAGAGATCGGGGTTGACCTGATTTTCGGGACACATCTTCAGATGTTGTCGAAAAAATGGCATGTTATAAATAGGGTCATTATAAAGCACATCGAGTCCGTAATGCTCAAATAGACCTTGTAGCGGACGTGGTCCAACTAGGTATAGGAAGCCACCGGGTAGCAGTGCCCCGGCCAAAGCTTGCAGCATGTTTTCGCAGGCCTCGCGGTCAGGATGATACATAAATGGAATCCATTTAAAGATTAGTCCGTATTGTGTACTATAGGCATGGGCGATATGCTCTGCTTCGGGTAGGAAAGAAACCTTCTGCAGATTATCCAACTGGTCACGTGCTGCAGCATAATTCCATAACAATTGCGCATTTTTCTGTGCAAACTCGTTATCACTGAACAGAACAGTGTATTCTCGCTCTTTGGTGCAGTCAATACACCCTGCCAATACAGTGTCAAAGGTATGAATAAGAACCTTTTCAATTTTTTCCAGCCTGTGTGGCATGGCTGGAGCCATTTCCATATAATAAAAAATCTGGTCAAGTACCATTGGTTGCAGAGATGACTCATCAATATCGGCTGCACCTTCGGGATAGAATGGAACGGTGTATTGAACCTTAATCGGATCAACAACTGGAGGTTCGCCGTTGAAAAACCATTTCCAGGTGAATGGGAACTTGGTCGCTAATTTTGTAGGGTAAGTCTGTGGACGCAGATTCCATATTGGATTAAAAGCAAACTCTCTCCCACGTTCGCCTTCCAAAAGGGTGAATGATTGTGTACCCACTCTGACTTCTCGTTCAATGGGAGGTTTTCTCACGCCTACGCAATTAGTGTAGGGAAAAGTTATAGGGTCATCGTAAGAGGTTACTTTGTATAAATAACCGTCCTGTGCGGTAATAACCATTTTCTGACTATCACTGAAATACCGAGCTGGCGCATGTTTTTGTGGAGTCCAGATGATCTCGTGCGAAGTCATGGGATCCATAAATAATTTTTTTATATCTTTGCCTTCTGGTCCTTGCGCGACAAAAAACGCAGAAAAAATATTGAACGCCTCTTTTGAAGGATAAGTAGGTAGCCCGCGATATTTTAGGGGTGGTAGTTTATCTTCTCGTGACTGGTCATTATATATACCCCATATAAACTCAAATACAGCGCCGCCAGTTCCTGGTAAGGTGGACTGGAACAGCTCGACTACGGGAATCAAGTCTAGCCGAGCCCAATTTACCTGAAACATGAAACTGATAAAAAGAGATTTATCAAACGTACCTTCGTGAAGTGCGTAAAGTCCATCTTTAGTGAGCTGGATATCATATTTTCCGTTTCCCTTATGAACCATGTGTTCATCGTTATAAAAGTACTTTACTTCGGAGAAGGGAACACGCCAAGCCTCGGCAGCTTTTTCACGCAAGTTATCCAGTGTCATTTTTTCCCAGCCATCATGACTGCTGATATCTATTTGTGTTGTGAATGTTTTAGCGCGGGGTTTGATGCCAACCCATTGTCGGTTGTCAAGTCGCATTCTCGCCAGAGTCAACTCAGTGGCTCCAGTGTTCTCGTTCTTAGACCATAGAGCCTCGTGAAGAGGGTTTCCTTCAGGGTCGGTGCATAGAAAGCGTCTTCCTTCCTCGTTAAAAAAGACAATATGCCCAGTGGAAGAGACTATGATACGAGTATTGGCTAAGGAGGCAGATCCATTTTCGAAAAATTGGGTACTTCCTTCCTGCTCTAAAATTTCTAGGCTGGGAATTTTTTTTTCCAGTTCTATAGCAAAATCAATATTACTGGCGAAGATTAGTGACCCTTCCCGGATTAATGCCTGGCTCAGCTTGTCTGTTTTAATCACTTCAATATCTCCAACTCCTAGTGGAGTGAATTAGTAATAGCATTTTCTTACTAACCAACAGTTTTACATTTTTTATATTTTTCTAAACCAAGAGTCTTTGGCTGGATCTTTTCCTACTCCATCTTTCATCAAGATCAAGCTCTAAGACTAGTGGGAGGCCAATCTATAATAACCTTCGTGCCCCCGCAAGGTAAAAGTTGCTGATTGGCGTGAGGTCAATCGAATGAATGATTGAACCGAGGTGTCGTTTGTTTGCAAATGTTTGCAAAAAAATGTTGGCCCAGTGTCACTCCTCAGCATTGTTGACAGAGAGCCTGATCCCCTTTATAATTCAAAGCCTAAATCCGTGAAATATAAGATGTTTTTAACCGATGTCGGGTGTGCCCGATTAGGAAGGTTGATAGTATTTGAGCTCGGCGGAAGTTTTCATATTTTAATTACAAATTCATTTTTGTGAAGGTGAAATTATGGATGAGGGTAGAAAGTTTGAAAAACTCGGTTATGAGAGTTTACAACAAAATGATATTGAGAAAGCAGAATCAAACTTTCTTGAAGCCTTAAAGTGTATGGAAGAGTCGGGGGATGATACAGGTCAGGCCTACGTATTGGGCAACCTTGGCAATATTTGTTTTCAAAGTAAACAGTTTGATAAGGCGGAAGATTTTTATTCCCGTTCTTTAACATATATGGAAAAACTCAAGGATTCCAAAGGTATCGAAAGTTCGCTAGGTAATCTTGGTAGTGTTTATTTTTATCAAGGCAGCCTGGAAAAGGCTGAAGATAGTTATCAAAGAGCCTTGCAGATCATGGTTGAATCTAACGATCCACTTGGACAGGGTATCTATAACGAATATCTGGGTAATATTTCTTTAAAAAAAGAGGATTTGGAGCAAGCTATTGGTTATTACCAGAAAGCCAAGGAGTTCATGGAGCTGGCAAAGCAGGATGAGCGCAAAATCCAGCAATTACAAGGCAGAATAGACTCTCTCCATAAACATCCTGCATATTTAGGGAAGAACGAATCGGCGCTATTGGCCGAAGTTGAGTCTCTGACATCAAGCGGACAAAAGACTCAGGTTGTTGCCAAATTACAGGATCTAGAAGAGCTATATTTCCAATGGAAGCGTATGGATAAAGTAGCTGAAACCATTCTCAAAACTATCACTGTGCTGGAAGACATGGGTGAAAAAAACTCGGCCGGCGTTTGTTATGCCAACCTAGCCGGAATTTATTTGCAAATGGGAAGTGAAGGACAATCAGAAAAAGTCGACGAGGCTGAGGCTAATTTCAAAAAGGCTTTAGAGGTGATTGGGGACTCGGACAAGCGGAGAAATTCTTACCTATTAGGGAGTCTGGGAAATATTTATCTCAACAAAAATCAACTTGAACTAGCTTGGGAACATTATGAGCAATCTCTTAAGATCATGCAAGAGTTGGGAGACTTATTGGGAGAAGCCAGAGGTTATGCGAACCTTGGTAATGTTAGAGGCTTGCAAAAAAATTGGGATGGAGCCCAAGAGCAATATTTTAAATCTTTGGAACTGATGGAGAAACAAGAGAATCGACCTGGAGTTGCCCAGCAATGTGAATCGCTGGGGGATATCTTTTTGAAGAAAGAAGAATTTGACCAGGCTGAAGATTATCTAATGCGTGCTAGTGATTTGTATGAAGCAATGAAAGAGCAGGGTGCAGTTCAGGAGGTGCAGAACAAATTAATGTTTATCTTCTCTCAGCCAAAATACCTGGAGAGTAGAAAACAGCAGATCCGTGATGCCTTAAAAAAGCCAGAAGCAGAGAAAGATAGCAAGCTCCAGTTAGCCTTATTGAGTGATTTAGGCAATGTTTTATTTATGTCAAATGATTGGGATGAGGCGGCAGATGTGGCAAAGAAAACCGTTGCTATCCATGAAAAATCTGGAGACAAAGGAGCATTGAGTGCGGCCTTGGGGAATCTTGGAAGTATATTTATGGAAAAACAGGACTATACCGGATCAGCAGAGAACTACGCCCGCTCTATAGAACTCAAGGAGGAACTGAAGGACCAAAAAGGCCTGCGAGAATTGTATGGTAGTTATTTGAATGTACTAATTATGTCAGGGAAAATGGATGAAGCAGAAAAGCTGGTTAAAAAATCCTTGAAGACGCACCAATCACAAAAAGACATGCAGGCACTTATGATGGACTATCGTAACCTTGGAAATATTAGCCTACAAAAAACCGACTGGCTTAACGCCGAGAAAAATTATTTAAAGGCTTTAGAAATTAATACCCATTCTGATAATAAAGCAGAAATGGCAGAAGATAACAGAAATGTCTATAATCTTTATTTGCAAAAAGAGGATTGGAACCAAGCGGAAAAATTCACACTCAAATCCTTGGCTATTTCTGAGGAAATCAAAGACTATCGTAATGTCTGCGCGGATTGTCGAATATTGACGAACATCTACGTTGAAAAAAAAGAGCGTTCTAAGCAAGAGATCTACTACAACAAGGCTCTGGAAAACTCAAGAATTCTCAATGATCCGAAAGAGATTCTTATAGACCTCAGATACTTAGGTAAGTTCAATATGGAGAGAGGTTATAGGGAAAAAGCAGGAGAAAGTTTTCATCAAGCTTTCAATCTTTCCAGTAAATTGAACGATAAGAAAGAAATTGCCGAAGACTATCGTAACCTTGGTAACCTTGCCTTCAGTAATGGAGAGCGTAAAGAAGCCGAACGATCTTACTTGAGCGCCTTGGAACTTACTCGTGAGGTGGGAGATTTTAAGGGGGCTGGTCAGGACTTCACTTATTTGGGCAACCTGAAATTTAAAGACTATTTGTTTGAAGAAGCGGAAAACTATTTTGCCCAAGCAAGCGAGTGCTTTGAAAATACCAGCAGTTGGACCAGTCTTACACAGTTTTATCTAACGGTCGCCCGAATGGAGATTCTAGTTTCCCGCTATGATCAGGCTGACGAATACATCAGTAAAGCTAGAAAAGTTGCCAAGGATTTGGGAGACCCTGAGCCGATCATGAAAGCCATTCAGGAGATAGAGAAACTTAAAGACTCTGTTGATAAGAAATAATTTTTAATCAAAAATCGAGTGTTTTTTGTAGGGTGATTGCTGCCATCAAAATTTTTAAGAAAAATTAGCTAAATAACGGATAATCGTTTAAAAAATTTGAGAGCATAGAGCTCTGGGTAATAAATCTGGATTATTTTGTTTTCCAGCTGGGATAATCTTAAATGCAAATGTTTTAGAATGGTTATGCAGATAAAAAATAAAGGCCATTTGTCTTGACACAGGCCTTTAAAAGAAGATAAGTTAAGGTATATCATAGGCTTTTAATTCGAAGGGTATCATTTACATTGGCCCACCGATTTACAGTATTTTTAACCCTATATTTGTGTGAATGAATGAAGGTTAGTTATAGCGCTCAATTAATGGAAGAGTCTGTTTTTCGTCATCTTAATCATTTGGAGAGGTCTGGCTATCGTTCTGACTATGATGAGTTCCATTCCCTCGCAGATCCTATTTATGAATTACCAGAAGATGACCGGGAAGGTGCGTTTGAAAAGGTTAATCGCCTTTTTTTTCTTGAGAGATTAAAGCTGGGAGATCACGTTTTGCGTGCATTGGAAGCGGTGGGGCTAATTCCTAAACGAAAGCGAACGGTTAGAAAGTCGGCTCTGGTGCAAAAAAACGAAGTGGCAGAAATTGAAAGTTCAGAAAAGGTGTCCGAAGAAGCCGAGACACTCGAAAACATTGCTCGAGGAAATGTTACTGACGGAGAAGAAACGAATGAGTCGGAAGAAGAAGTTACCGCCGTCGCTGAATTGGAAGATGATGATGAGGCGGAACAAAATGATGAAGTTTCTTACGACTTGGCTCGTGAATTTGAAGAGAGGATCAAAGAAGTAGTGGTAAAGCGGGGAATTAATAAAGTGGATGAGGGTTCCAATGTTCTCAATCGTGTTTCTGGTAATCCCATTATTGAGATGAGGGTTTTGGCGAGTCGTTTCAGCAACCCAGAGGAAGCTCAGGAACTTGATGCCTTTCTAATCCATGAGTTCATGCATGCTAAAGATATGGTTGATCCTGAGTTCGACTATGAAGATGCTTTTATCCCTGGTAATCCATCGGTAAAAAACCTTATTACGGCTAGGTTTAAGCTTTTGTGGAATATGTATGTGGATGCGCGATTAGCGCGCATGGGTGTTGTTTCTGTTCAGCCTAAAGAATCAAGGTACCGTGAATTTGACAACTTTTACCGTAAAATCCCAGATAAGCAGCGCAAGGGCATATTTGAAGGGCTTTGGCAGACTGAGAAACTGACACATGAAGAACTTCTCTCAATGGCGACTGACTTAGATACTCTGATGAGTAAATATGTCGACCCAGGGGATATGACCGAAGAAGAAAAAGATTTTATTCATCTTCAAGGTTCACCTTGTCCGCTCTGCAAATTTCCGACTTATAACTGGGTGGATGATCCGGAAAGTATTTGTGATGAAATGGTGATTGAGGCAATACAGATTGACTTCCCCGACTGGGAAAGCCGAGACGGGGGTTGTGATCGTTGCATTGAGGTTTATGAATTAAGAGCTGGTGTAGGTTAGATAGTTGTTTGTTGGAAACAGTTATAAGTAAGGAACCTATAAGGTGGTGGCTGATTTTTATGCCAACGTTAACTAATAAAAGGAGGTACGATAATGCCTGAAGTCTATAACTGGCAGCTAGGTCGGATGGCCACATACGTCTACGACGAAAAG
>PAJA01000048.1 GCA_002705185.1 Nitrospina sp.
CCAGAAGGTGAGGTAAAAACCTTACTTATTAATCTTAGGAAAAAGTATAAAAGCTATGTTCCTAAAACAGCGATTAAAAAACCTTTGGGTGCCCCGGGGCAAGGCCAGTCAGCCAGAAAAAATATTCAAGTTGCTAATACACTTCTCGATTCGGCTGGATGGCAAATTGGAGCTGATGGAATAAGAACCAAGGGTAATCAACGGCTGCAGTTTGAACTTCTTTTGGCTGGCCCTGGATTTCAGCGCATCGCCGAGCCCTATAAGAATAACTTAAAAAAAATCGGAGTCCAACTTGATATTAAAGTTGTTCAAGTTGCAGAATATGAAGAACGCTTAAGAAACTTTAAATTTAACATGATCGTGGCTAACTACCCACAAAGCCGATCACCTGGAAATGAACAACGTTATATGTGGGGTAGTGAATCTGCAGAAACTCCTGGAACCCGAAACTATATGGGTATTAAAAACCCCGCTCTAGATGAATTAATTGAGGGGATTATTAAAGCAAAAGACCGTAAAAATTTGATCATCCAAATTCATGCCCTCGACCGAATTCTCACACATCAGTTTTATATAGTTCCACATTGGTATATAGCCTATGATCGCGCCGTATACTGGAACAAGTTCAGTCGTCCAAAAATCAATCCCTCACAAAGCAATATTACGAACAATCTTATTGAGTGGTGGTGGTGGGATGAACAAAAGGCACAAAAACTAGAGGATGCCAAAACTCAAGGAAAATCTCTCCAATAAATAATATTTGCTTTTCCAAATAGCACTATGACCGCTTATATAATACGTCGCCTATTTTTAATGCTGCCCACCTTGATAGGTATAGTTACAATAACCTTCATCGCCACGCAATTTGTACCTGGAGGTCCTATAGACCAGATGAAATCCCTTTTAAGAGGTCACGGTAGTAACTTAACCGAAGCAGGTGGAGGTGCCATGACAGGTCCCGGGAAAAAATTTGGTGAAATAGATCCAAAGCATATGGAGTCTTTAAAAAAGATTTATCACCTTGACCGACCACTCTGGGAAAGGTATCTACGTACTTTTCTATGGTATTCACCAGAAGATAAAAGTGTTCCCTTTACTAAAGGTATTTTAAAGTATGATAATTGGGAAGGGTTTTTGGTTTTTAAATTTGGAAACTCTTTTTATCGAAACAAGTCTGTTCTTCAACTTATTAAAGAAAAATTGCCTGTTTCAGCTTCATTAGGTATCACCAGCTTTTTCTTAACCTATACCATCTGCGTAATTCTCGGTATCGCCAAAGCCGTGAAACATGGAACTCGTTTTGATACCGTCAGTAGCCTGATAGTACTCATCGGATATAGTGTGCCAGGGTTTGTTCTGGCAATTTTTATCATCGTCCTATTTGGCCCTGGTGATGGGGCCATCACGCACCTAGTACCCATTGCTGGCTTGACATCGCAGGGAACTCCCGGTTATGAATCGTGGACAACTTGGGAAAAGCTAATCGATTACTTACATCATTTGGCCGCCCCATTATTCTGCTACGTACTCGGCGGTTTTGCCACGCTCACCCTATTAACTAAAAATGCATTCCTAGAAGAAATGCAAAAGCAATATGTGCTGACAGCCCGAGCCAAGGGCCTGCCGGAGAAACAAGTTTTATTCAAACATGTCCTAAAAAATTCACTCATACCTCTGGTGACAGGTTTTCCCATAGCCTTTCTCGCCATGTTCTTCTCCGGCTCTTTATTATTGGAGCAGATTTTTACTTTGGACGGGCTAGGGCTTCTCTCCTATCAAGCAGTGATTCAAAGAGATTACCCCATTGTTCTTGGGACCCTCTTTATTTTCTCACTTATGGCATTAATCGGACAATTATTGACTGACCTATCTTACGTTTTAATTGACAAGAGAATTTCCTTTGATGAGTCTAAAGGCTAGAAATGTTAAAGATCAATAAAGAGCTAGAAGTTAAACTATCAGTTTTTAAAAAGGACAAGCGTGCATATTTTAGTTTTTTTATCCTGACTTTTCTTTTCTTAATAACTCTTCCAGCTGAACTTATCTGTAATGTTCGTCCTCTTTTAATCGTATTAGAAGGGAAACCTTACTTTCCTATTATATACACTTATAGCGAAAAGGATTTTGGTGGATTACTTCCAAGTGAACCGGATTATAAGTCAACTCGTTTTTTGAATATTTTAAAAGGGGTACCAGACAATTTCACTCCAATGGTAGGTAATAGCGGTTCTTTCGATATTCAATTAGATGATTTTGAAGACGAAGATGGTGAGAACGATGCGACTTTCAGTATCACACTGGATGATTTTGAAGAAAGTGATGAGTATATTGACTCAACTGTCGAGAGCTCTTCTAAAAATTATGTTTCACCAAGGGATCCATGGATACTTTGGCCTCCGGTCCGCTATGATTACGTATATATTCCAACAGAATCAAAAACTGGGAATGTTGTTCTGGCCGCACCCTATCGCACCCGAGCTTTAAATGGAGAGGGGTTTATTGAGAGTTCCTGGACAGATGGACATTACCTAGGAACCGATGACCGTGGGCGTGATGTATTGGCTCGTCTTCTTTATGGTTTTCGTATTTCAATGATCTTTGGAGCTTCACTGGCGATCACAGGTACTTTGATCGGATGCCTAATTGGTGGTACACAAGGCTTCTTCGGTGGAGGTGTAGACCTTGTAGGTCAGCGGTTAACTGAAATCTGGGGGTCTATACCACGACTATATATTTTAATAATATTAAGCTCCTTTTTAGTCCCCTCAGCAATACTACTTTTTTTAATTTTAAATCTAACAGCCTGGATGGGTATTGCCGCATATATTCGAGCAGAATTTTTAAAAATTCGTAATTTTGAATTCGTCAAAGCCGCGAAAGGATTAGGGGTTTCAAATTTCACCATAATGCGCAGGCATATTCTTCCTAATGCTTTAACTCCAGTTGTTACATTTTTTCCCTTTGAGGTTACAGCAGGAATTTTAGCGCTAGTAAGCCTTGACTACTTGAATCTAGGAGTACCCAGCCCTGCACCCAGTATTGGGGAGCTGTTAGCTCAAGGAAAAAATAATCTACAAGCATTATGGATATTATTACCCACATTTGTATCACTAACTTTAACAATCACACTTCTAACTTTTATTGGCGAAGGAATTCGTAATGCCTTCGACCCAAAAAAAACTCTCTAAGAACATGCTCTTATCGGTAAATAATCTGTCCACACATTTTAAAGCTGGACCTGGTAAAATTGCCCGTGCTGTAGATGGAGTATCTTTTGATTTAAATCAAGGAAAAACTCTTGCTCTTGTTGGAGAATCAGGTTGCGGAAAAACCCAAACTGCATTTTCAATTATCCGTCTAATCGCCGAAAACGGATATCATCCAACAGGTAAAATACTGTTTCAGGAAAGAAATCTGCTCGATCTAGATAGTGAAGAAATGCGAAGTCTTAGGGGAAACGATATCGCTATGATCTTTCAGGAACCAATGACTTCTCTTAATCCATTATTCCGAATAGGAGAACAACTTACAGAGCCTTTAAATCAACATTTAAAAATTGCTAAGGGAGATTCTCGAAAACGGGCTCTGGAACTTTTAGATAGGGTAGGAATTCCCGATCCACACAAACGTATTGATGATTATCCACATCAACTCTCTGGAGGTATGAAACAAAGAGTCATGATAGCAATGGCTCTAGCCTGCGAACCCAAACTCCTCATTGCTGATGAACCTACTACTGCTCTTGATGTTACCATCCAAGCTCAGGTATTAGGTCTGATTAATGATTTACAGAAACAAACTGGTATGGCAATTCTACTGATCACCCACGATATGGGAATCGTCAATCAGATGGCCGATGACGTATGCATCATGTATGGAGGCAGAGTCGCAGAATATGGTAGCCGAAAACAAATATTCGAAAATATGAATCATCCTTATACCCAAAGACTATTTAGTTCTATTCCAAAAATTGAAAAAAGGGATACCTTGCTAAACACAATTCCTGGCTTAGTTCCTTCCGCAACCGAGTATGGAGAGGGGTGTAGGTTTGCTGACCGATGTTCTGAGGCCATGGAAATTTGTCATGACCAAGAAAGCAAAACACATCGCATCACAAGCGAACATAAAACGGTTTGCCATTTAATAGATAAAGATTCGAATTCCCTTATAAAATACAATGAGGAATCTACACCTATACCAAATAAAACACTGGACGGTACACAGCTTATAAAAATACGAAAGTTAAATACCCATTTCCCTGTCCGTAAGGGAGTGTTTCTCCGTGTAGCCGGCCATATTAAGGCGGTAGATAATATCAATCTAGATATTCCTAAAGGTTCAACAGTAGCATTAGTAGGTGAATCAGGCTGTGGCAAAACCACACTAGCTGAATCTATTTTACAGCTGATTCCTGATGCACAGGGAGAAGTTTTTTTTAAAGATAAAAATATAATGAAGCTGCAAGGAGAAACACTAAAAAGTTTTCGCAAGCACATGCAAATCGTATTTCAAGACCCTTTCGGTTCATTACAACCTCGAATGACGATCGAAAAGATTGTCGGCGAAGGATTAAATGTTCACCAGCCTATGCTTTCTTCAGAAGAACAAACAAAGAAAATTGTTAAAGCTTTAGAAGAAGTAGGGATGAGTCCATCCATCTTGGAACGTTATCCACATGAGTTTTCTGGCGGCCAACGACAACGTATAGCAATTGCCCGTGCTCTAATTCTTGAGCCTGAGTTTCTTGTGCTAGATGAACCCACAAGTGCTTTAGATGTTTCTGTACAAGCTCAAGTTCTAAATCTACTAAAAGAATTGCAAGCTCGATATAAACTAACTTATCTATTCATAAGTCATAACTTAAGTGTGGTCCGTTATATGGCAGATACTGTTGCCATCATGTACTTAGGAAGAATTGTGGAGCAGTCACCTGTTGAGAAACTCTTCAAGAATCCGAGTCATCCATATACAAAGTTACTACTTGACTCGATACCCGAGCTAGATACTCTTAAACCTTTTAGAGCTATAGTAGGTGATGTTCCTTCACCCCTCAATCCTCCAACCGGTTGCCACTTCCGTCCCCGTTGCCCTGTTTATAAAAATGAAAAACATGGGTCCGAGTTGTCAGAGAAATGCAACCATCAATATCCCAAACAAAAAGGGAGTCTTCATTCGCATGTTTCCTGCCACCACGCCGCCCCGCTCGTAGCAAATTAATACGAATCATTTTCTAACTAGATATCTCATTTCACGAAAATGAAATTGATTAAAGCAATCTTTTATTGTTTTTAAAGAATTACTTAACATTCGTTCTAAACATAGTAATAAAACACATTACTATTCATCGCGCAGCATATAAGATAAAAATCAACGTCAAACAAATTCTTCTTTTGCCAGTTATGAATAAGGCCTAAAGCAGGGCTCATATATAGTTATTTAACCTGTATGATTTTGATATAATATTGATATTGTAAAAGATAATCAGTAATGGAGGTATCTATAATGAATAAGTTATATGACACATTATTAATATTCTTAGGTATTTTTATTCTTTTAACTTTGATGCCCAAAAATATTAGTAGTGCTTCGAAGCAATCTGTTAATAAAGACAGCAGTTCAAAAGATCTTAAAAATAACGAGATAGCCATACTTGCAGGTGGTTGTTTCTGGTGCATGGAACACCCCTATGAAGACCAGCCAGGGATATCAAAGGTTATTTCAGGGTATACTGGTGGTAAAAATAAAAATCCCACCTATAACCAAGTCGCTTCAGGTTCTACTTCGCATGTTGAAGCTGTCGAGATACACTTTAATCCTAAACAAATTTCTTATAATGATCTTCTAGAGATTTTTTGGAGAAATATTGATCCAACTGATGAAGGTGGACAATTCGTCGATCGCGGAAAACAATATACAACTGGGATTTATTATACGAGCAAGCAACAAAAGCGTGCTGCTGAACTATCAAAAAAGAAACTTGTGGATGAAAAACTATTTAGTAAAAAGATAGTAACAAAAATAATTCAGGCCAAGCAATTCTACCCAGCAGAAGAATATCATCAAGATTTTTTCAAAAAAAACTATATTCGCTACAAAGTATATCGAGCTGGTTCTGGAAGAGATGAATTCATAAACCGTATTTGGGGGAAAGATAAAGTATATAGTATTTCCAAAGCTTTTTTTTCTGGTGATGACCACTCTTTGTTCACCTTGATTCGCAATAAAAAACGATCCAAGTCAGAATTGACCAAAATGCAATATAAAGTCACCCAAAAGGATGGTACGGAACCACCATTCAAAAATGAATACTGGGATAATAAGCGTCCCGGCATTTATGTAGATATACTTTCAGGTGAGCCTCTCTTTAGCTCTAAAGATAAGTTTAAGTCTGGAACTGGTTGGCCCTCATTCACACGACCTTTGGTCCAAGAAAATATAGTCCAGAAAAGAGACTCGTCCAACGGTATGACTCGAACCGAATTACGTTCTAAATCAGCCGACTCACACTTAGGACATTTATTTAAAGATGGCCCTAAACCAACAGGATTAAGGTATTGTATAAACTCAGCTTCACTAAGATTTGTTCCTGTTGAACATTTACAAAAAGAAGGATATGAAGAGTTTCTGCCTCTATTTAATAAAGCAATTTAAGTGGAATCTATAAATTCTTCCAACTCCAAAGATCTGATCTGGCATCTCTATATGGTAAGGACTAAACATGGTCAGCTTTATACTGGAATCACTCAAGATATCGTTCGACGTTTTATGGAACATCAAGAGGGTGGTAAAAAATCAGCAAAGTATCTTCGGGGAAAAGGTCCTCTAAAGCTGGTATTTCAAATGAAAATCGGCAGTCGTTCTTCTGCACTCAAAGCAGAAAGTATACTGAAAAAACTTCCTAAGCAAAAAAAAGAAGATCTTACGAAGGGGCTTAATGTGATTGAGTTCTGATACTATCAAAACTAAGGAGATAAAAGAATTAATAGGCAATCTTATGTATTAACAAATATTTATTAATTTATGAATTATTCTTGAAGGTTTACTTTGAGTGAACCTGACAATGTTAAATCCCCAGGCTCTTACTCATAAGCTAATCGCATTTTCCCGGTAAGATGATGCGTATTTACTATCCACTCTTTCAAATTAAATATTAATCGGTATTCCATTCAGTGAAGAAATAATAAACCAGTGAGATGACTACTACCCCTGCCAGACCAAATGCAATAATAAAACTTAAATTCATTACAAACTCCTTTAAGAAAATCTGTTAAATTTGAATCGTATTTTATTGATTTTCTTATTAAAAAGCAAAGTTTTGCAAAAGTTAGGCAAATATTTTTAAAATTAATTAATTTACAGAAAAATAATTGATTAAACAAAATTCTTATTGTTTTTAAGCACGAAGACGATCCACATAGCGGATGGTTTCTTGAGAATATTTTCCAGTAACCTTAGGTAGTTCCTTGGCGACTTGATCCCAGTTTTTGACTGGTTCTTGGGATATATTATTAATAGCCTTTGCAATATTTCCCATCCCGGCATTATAGGCTCCGGCNGCAAAGTTCCATGCCTCATCCTTACTAATTCCTTCCTTTTGGTATTTTGTATAAAGCTTTCTAAGATATCNGGCAGATGCATCTAAGTTCGATTCTGCATGCCACACCGAGCCACGTGTTCCTTTAACATCTANAGAAAGNCCAAGCTCCTTAGCTGTTTCTGGCATGATCTGGCCTAGGCCCATTGCTCCCCTCGGGCTTAAAGCTTTAGCATCATATCCTGACTCTATTTGAATAAGTTTTTGGAATAACGTTGGAGGAATAGAGTTGTTTTTAGCCACCTGAAAAGATAGGGCCTTTAAAGATGATATATTTAAATTATCACTATCCTCATTCTTTTTTGATGTTTCATAAGAGTTTAAAATCTTTTGTGTATTTAAATTAGGCTGAATTTTTACGTCATTACTAAATCCTTTTATCTGCAGAAGGGATTTTGAAAGAGATAGAGGATTCAAATTAAATCCCAAGTTCTCACCTGAGGGGTTCCATGCTCGAGCCATTTCCAATTGATGTTTAATCATTACAGAATAAAAAGAATCATCAATGTTTTTGCTTTTTTGTTCTTTTAGAGTGCCAGCAGAACTTAGCTCATTCAAACTTTTTAGATAAAAGTCAGTATTCAGCACAGAAGTCTCCAGACGATAATTTGACATAATTAACTTTTATCCTAATAAAGCAATCCACATGCCAAAAATAGTCTACTCGTTGGTCTAAAACAAAATTATCCAGATAATTATATATTTATGGACTTGGAGTTATATACAAAGAGTTAAATTAATGGGTGCAAAGCTGAATCAGAATGGAATTCAAAAGTATTTCAAAGAGATTGGGACGTGAAAATACAACAAACTTTCTTAGGAGTGGGCAAAACTGGAAAGTCCATCCTTCCATTGATGTATTTTATTAATTGCATTTATTGAAATCTTCTGATTTCTCATTTTTTTATCTCGAATCTTCATATCTTCCACCCAGAATAAACCAAAATTAATATTCATGGGCTGAAATCCTTTACTCCTTGATGCGGTCAAATAATTGATTAACGCGCCTAGTGCAGTATCAGCCGGAGGAGGATTATAAGGGCGCCCCATAATTTGCGCCACTGCACTTAAACTCGCTAAAAGCCCCATAGCACATGACTCAACATACCCTTCTACTCCGGTAATCTGACCAGCAAAATAGGTTCCAGGACGACTCTTAAGTTCCAGTCTTTTATTTAAGAGACTGGGGGAATTGATAAAGGTGTTTCGATGAATAGCACCCAACCGGAAAAATTCTGCATTCTCCAAACCAGGAATCATTGAAAATATTCTTTTCTGCTCTGGATAAGTAAGTTTTGTCTGGAATCCAACTAGGTTATAGGCAGAACTATCACGGTTTTCATGACGTAATTGCACTACAGCATAAGCTATTTCGCCAGTTTTTGGATCAGGCAATCCAACTGGCTTTAAAGGACCAAATGCTAAGGTCTGATCTCCCCTGTCTGCCAGCACTTCAATTGGCATACATCCCTCAAAATAAACTGGTTTTTCAAAGGAAGCAAATTCTACCTTTTCTGCAGCTTTCAATTCTCGGATAAAAGAATAATACTGTTCTGCATTCATGGGGCAGTTTAAGTAGTCAGCATCACCCTTATCATATCGCGAAGCAAAAAAAACTTTGTCATAGTCGATTGAATCAGCATTAACAATAGGAGACAACGCATCGTAAAAATATAAATATTCCTGGCTAATTAATTTGGAAATTTGTTCTGATAGTTTGGGTGAAGTTAAAGGCCCCGTAGCTATAATAACTGGGCCTTCTTGGGGAATTTCTGTAACCTCTTCACGTTTGAGAGTAATATTGGAATGATTAGATAACTTTTCTGTAACTTCCTGAGAAAAAAGGTCACGATCAACAGCAAGAGCAGAGCCTGCTGGGACAGAAGTTTTATCGCCAGATGCGATAATCAGAGAATTAAAACTTCGAAGCTCTTCTTTAAGTATAAACGGAGCTGAATGTGGCTGGTTACCCCCCAAAGAATTACTGCAAACAAGCTCGGCACAATTTTCTGTTTTATGAACAGGGTTGCGGACCACTGGGCGCATTTCATACAAAACAACTTTAATACCCCGTTCTGCTGCCTGCCAAGCCGCCTCTGCTCCCGCAAGACCTGCGCCGATAATTGTTAAAAAATCATTCACAACAGATCAAGCCGCAGCATCAGTTTTCTTGAAACCACAACTGGGACAAAGCACAGAAGGGTCCTCGTTCTTTTTCCATTTCTCAATCATGAATGGGTTTTTACATTCTGGACAGGCTTCTCCAATAGGCTTATCCCATGAAGTAAATTTACAGTCGGGATATTTAGTACAGCCATAGAAAGTTCTGCCCTTTTTAGACCGACGCGCAGCTACTTCCCCTTTACAAGCTTCCTCAGGACAAGAGATACCAAGGCCAATAGCTTTAGTAAATTTACACTCTGGGTAATTCGAACAAGCAATAAACTTTCCAAAGCGCCCTCTTTTCATAATTAAAGGGGCCTCACATTTATCACAATTACCTTCGACTTCATCTGTTTTGGACCCGTCCTCAGAACCCCCTTTTTCTCCAAGGTCCCTGGTATTTTTACACTCTGGATAACCAGAACAGGCCATAAATTTTCCGAAACGGCCCCATTTAATAATCATAGGTTCTTTACATTTATCACAGACCTCATCAGTTTCTTCAACTTCAGCTTTAAAGTCCTTCATTTTCTCTTCAGCTTTTTCCAAATCAGCTTTAAAAGGATCATAAAAAGTGCGGAGCGCATCAACCCACTCCAACTTTCCAGCCTCAATATCGTCTAATTGCTCTTCCATTTTTGCAGTAAACTCGGTAGTCATAATATCTGGAAAGTTTTCAACTAAAAGGTCATTGATCATAAAGCCAAGTTCAACAGGCTGTAATCGTCGTTCTATATTTTGAATATAGTCCCTATCTTTAATGACACTGATTGTAGCTGCATAAGTACTAGGACGTCCTACACCCTTATCTTCCAGTTCCTTTACCAACATAGCTTCAGAAAAACGAGCTGGAGGCTGAGTGAAATGTTGTTCAGGAATTAATTCGTGAACTTTTAATACCTCACCTTTATCTAATGGAGGAAGCAGGCGATCGTCTGATTTCCCTTCCGTTTTTGGTTCATCGCTCTTATCATCATCCTGACTTTCTACATATACTTTCATAAAACCTGCAAATTTCAATATCGAGCCGTTACTACGAAATAAAAATTTGCCAGACTGGATATCAAATTGGGTAGTATCCAAAACCGCAGGAACCATCTGGCAGGAGACAAAACGAGACCAGATCAACTGGTAAAGTCGAAACATATCTTTTTCAAGGCTCTCTTTGATTGCATTCGGCTCAAGCTGGACATCGGTTGGCCTGATAGCTTCGTGTGCTTCTTGAGCTGATTTTTTACTTTTATACATGTTGGGTTTTTCAGGCAGAAACTCCTTACCATATCTATCAGGAATAAATGCACGAACTTCTTCGAGAGCCTGATCTGATAATCTCACCGAATCTGTACGCATATACGTGATCAGACCAACAGTGCCTTTTCTGCCCATGGCTATTCCCTCATACAATCTTTGGGCAAGCATCATGGTTTTTTTTGGAGAAAAATTTAGTTTTCGAGATGCTTCCTGCTGAAGTGTACTTGTTATAAATGGTGCACTTGGATTTCTTTTTCTTTCCTTCTTAACAATATTTTCTAAAACGAGCTTGGCTCCTTCTAAATTATTAAGAATTTCATCTGCTTCAGCTTTATTAGCAATCTCAGCTTTATCTCCATCGATTTTAGATAGTTTTGCTTGAAATTGAGGTTTCTTGCTACCCTCCAAATCTATTGAGATTGACCAGTACTCGCGAGGCTTAAAAGCTAATATCTCACGCTCTCGTTCACAAACAATTCTTAAAGCAACAGACTGTACTCGTCCAGCGCTCAATCCACGATGGACTTTTTTCCACAAAATAGGGCTAATCTTATATCCTACTAATCGATCTAGAATTCTACGGGCCTGCTGAGCATTCACGCGGTTATTATTGAGCTCAGTAGGATTTTTCATTGCATCCAAAACCGCGTTTTTAGTAATTTCATTAAACGTAACGCGATAAATTTTACCAGTGGTGAATCTTGCCACCTCATTACCAATATGATGTGCAATCGCTTCCCCTTCTCGATCCGGGTCTGGAGCAAGATATATAGTGTCACACTTCTTGGCAGCGGTTTTGAGTTCTTGGAGAATTTTCCCTTTACCCCGAATAGTTATATAGTCGGGTGCAAAATCATTATCAACATCAACGCCAAGTTTTTTCTTGGGAAGATCTTTAAGGTGTCCCACCGACGCTTTAATGATAAAATCCTTGCCAACAATTTTTTTCAACGTGTTGACTTTGGTAGGGGACTCAACGATCAGTAATGATTTACCCATATTTCCTCACTAGTTTATATCGATGTAATTAGAAACATACATTTTTCTTCTTGATTGACTAATCAAGCTTGATTAGCAGAATTGTAACATAGATAGCACTTGCAATCTCCAATGCTTTTAACTCTATAAACGCGATTTGTATCAGTTTACTGTTCTTAATTGAACTGAGAGATTCAATTGCCTATAATCCAGTTTTTATTTGTAAAACATTAGAACAATAACTTAATGAGACAAATTCTTTTCATCCTGATATTACTTTGCACGGTTTCTTCGAGTTTTGCCATTTCTAACAATGATGAAATGGTACTCATCCCAGCTGGAAAGTCCCAAATGGGAAGCAGACAATCCCTATTGGAGCTCAAGCCACATGATTTATTTAATACCGATAGACATACTCTAGGCCCAGAAAACCCTGCCCATGAAGTCTTTCTCGATGCTTTCCACATAGATATTTATGAAGTGACCAATGTGAAATACAAAAAGTACGTGGATGAAACCAAAGCAAAAAAACCCCTAGGCTGGGAAAATCCTGAGTTTGTCGGTGACCAGCAGCCCGTAGTTGGTATTTCCTGGAAAGAAGCCTTGAACTATTGCAAGTGGAACGGGAAAAGGCTGCCCACAGAAGCAGAATGGGAAAAAGCAGGTAGGGGCAAGCGTCCTGTAAAATATCCTTGGGGAAACTCCCCACCCGATTCAGAAAAACTAAACTTTAATGAGGAAAAGAATAAGACCATGTCAGTCGGCTACTATGAAAAGGGCAAGTCAGATTATGGCATCTATGACCTTTCTGGAAATGCTTCTGAATGGGTTCAAGATTGGCATTTCCCCGAATACTATTTGTTTTCTCCGAAAGAAAACCCAAAAGGTCCTGAAAGGGGACAGTATAAAATTATTCGTGGAGGGAACTGGAGGAATACAGCTGAATATGTCGACTTAACCTATCGCAATGCAACAACACCTCGGATGAGAAATACTGGCATAGGGTTTCGCTGTGCTAAAAGTGCACCCTTACAGAATAAATAAAGTAGGGGTTTACTTTTAAGTACTTTTGACTAGAGCAAGTATTCGATCAAGCAGGAGATCGGAAATCTCACGCTTCGATTTGAGAGGTAGATTTTCGATGCTTTCTTCACGATCAATAATCGTAACCTTATTAGAATCAGATTGAAAACCTATTCCAGGCGAGCTTATATCATTGGCAACAATAAGATCTAGGTTCTTTTTTTTCAATTTGTCTAAAGCACTTTCTACTAGATTCTGAGTTTCTGCAGCGAAACCAACCACGACTTTACCCAAATTGCGCTTAGCAACTTCCAGTAAAATATCTTTAGTAGCTACTAACTTAAGAACCAAGCCTTTATCACCCTGTTTTTTAATTTTTTCCTTTTCTAGGTTCTCTGCAGCAAAGTCACCGACTGCTGCGGCCATCACAAGCACATCACATTGTTCCAAGTTCTCCTGAACCAAAAGATTCATTTCTTCCGCTTTTTTACAAGCTTTAAAATTCACACCCAGAGGTGGTTTTAAATTCGTTGGCCCGCTTATAAGCGTTACCTTACCTCCCCTCGTCTTTACTTGCTCAGCTAGGGCATAACCCATCTTACCTGAAGATGGGTTAGATAGGTAGCGGACCGGATCAATAGCTTCATGAGTAGGTCCTGCTGTGATGAGGAATCGTATACCCTTTAAGTCATCACGCTGAATAAAATAGTTTTTAATCTTATCTAATATAACAGTAATGTCAGCCAAACGTCCTTGCCCAATTGCTCCGCAAGCAAGGTCACCCGACTCAGGGTCAATAAACTCCACACCTCTGGATTTGAGGGTAGAAATATTTTGTTTAACCGCAGTATGATTCCACATCCCATCATTCATAGCTGGAGCAACAAGAACCGGCCCCTTAAATGCAAGGTGCGTACAAGAAAGAGCATCGTCAGCAAGGCCATTAGCCATTTTGGCTAGTATAGATGCGGTAGCTGGAGCCACGACAAAGAGATCAGCATTCTCAGCAACACGAATATGTTCCATCGAGTTTTGAGCATCAAAGATTGAGCAATAAACAGGAAATCCGGAAATGGCTTCAAAAGTCAGTGGGGTAACAAACTGTGCAGCATTTGCACTCATCACAACTCTAACTTCAGCTCCTTCTTTCACCAAAAGGCGAACTAAATCCAAGGTCTTATAGGAAGCTATACCTGCCGATACACCTAATATAATCTTTACGTTTTTCATAATTCAATTATAAATATTAACTCAGTAGCAATCAATATTTTTAGAGGCTAGTGAATTGAAAGATTTATTAAAAAAATAATGGATATATAACGTAATGGAAAATGCAAAAACCCATCATTTGTAAGCCTATATCAAAGGAGTCAATACAAAAAAGTTTTTATTTAATCATAAAAAGTATGAACTTTACCGATATAAGGCTAATTTGAGATAGTCGTCTACAATAATATCTAAGCGATGAACAAAACAATTGAGTTCTACCTAGAAAAATATCGATAGATATAAAAAATTCACCCAGGGGAGCTGAGTGAATTTTATAGAGGCAATCACCCTGAAAGGGTAACCTTAAAGATTCTCCCCCCTACCTCAAATTTTAAAATACTTCCAAAAGCAGGTCGGGTATTCTGAATAAAACTTTATGCAAACAATGTAAAAGGCATAAGTAATAAAACCCGCTTTTAAGATTTAATCTGATTTTTTTCTATCCCTTTGATAATAGAGCGTCCTTTTGGTGCATGGATTCTCAAATGTTCACGCACAAGCATTACCGCATGATTATCATCCATTGCTGTTATGAACATGCTAAAATCCTCCTCACATTTATCTATTTCTTTTATTAGAACGCCTTTTACCTTAAAACTATAATGATTAGGTGGCATGATATTCTTAATTTATTTAAGTTGCGCTTGGATAATAACAATCATTCTTAAAGAAGCCACCAATATTTCTGCCACTCAGAATATAAAAATGAAATTAATAATCTTTATGGTTTTGGTTAAAGCATANCCTTAAAGCTAAATTTGGAGTATTGATAGATCAATGCAAGNATTTTTANCAAGGAATAATATTTTTTTATAATTTTTTAAATATCTCCACTCCGTGAATGTNGTTTCTTAAAAACACAAAATTTTTANCAGCCTTAAAACTCGATCAAACTTATATAAGTTCAACCAGCAGAAGGTTAANTAAGTTATTAGTATAGTATCTTGAAGCATATCTAAAGCTAATCCATATAAGTTCACAGCCGTTCAAAAAAAACAAGCTCAGGAATATAAATTGATTGAAGTACGAATATTTACATAAAACAAGTTACTCCTTGAGAAATTTTCAAAAACACTTCCAACCATTTTTTAAAAAACCAAAAATACCAATACAAACCTAGAGCTCTTTATCTACCAAAACCTTAGAGAATAATAGAAAAATGATTCAACTGGAAAACGATATAAAAGGGGTAACCACTACATCCGTTTACCATTGCAAAAATGTCTCGATTATTATAAAAACTAATTGCTCTCTATGTCGGTGAATATATTTTTTTCTCTAGCAATCAAACACAACTCATAAAAAATTATAAAAGTTGAAGTAATACAAAATATTAAATGTTAACAATTGATTTAGCTTAATATCTATCCCTAATTGTGGCAAGTACAGACAGAGCTTTTAAAGTATAGGCCTCGAATGTTAATGTGATTAAATCATAGAATTTCAGTGAAATGAAACTCTCGATCAAGGAAACTTTCAATCGGCTCAAAGCCTGTTGATCTCAACATAATGACCAATCAAACAATAGAGCCCAGGTTTATAGCAGTGGAAGGTGCTATAGGCGCCGGTAAAACATCTTTAGTCAATCTTCTTGAGCAAAAATATGGCGCTCGAATAATTCTAGAAGAGAACGACTCTAATCCCTTTATCGCAAAATTTTACGAAGATCGAGAAACTCACTCTTTTCAGACCCAGATTTTTTTTTTACTAAGCCGTTATAATCAATATATGGAACTTGCACAAAGAGACCTATTTAACTCCGTGGTTGTGATTGACTACTTGTTTCAACGAGACAAAATATTCGCCCAGCTTAATTTAGAAGACCATGAACTCCGTCTATATAATCAAATCTTTAACCTGATCAGTCTTAAAGCTCCACAACCCGATTTGGTAATTTTTTTACAAGCCAGTACCGAGATCTTACTGGAGAGAGTTTCTAAGCGAAACCGAGATTATGAGGCTTTTATGGATCCGGACTACCTTGATTCGGTTAATAAAGCCTTCAATAATTTCTTTTTTTATTATTCAGATACACCACTTTTGGTCATAAATACCAACGAGATCGATTTTGTTGAAAAAAAATGTGACCTAGAAGAGTTGATTAACAAGATAAACAGCCATAAAATAGGCAGAGAATACTATAACCCGCTTGGATCCTAACGGACCGGGACGAAGGAAGATTTATGTACCAAGGCGAACGTAATTAGAGGACCCAGCTTAGGCCTTAAATTTTTTTAGACGTTCTTCTTAATAACTACACTTCTCCTATGGCATTTGCCAATGGTGTCATTTACTGATTCCTCCTTCCGTATGACTCAAGCCTAAAATTTTTACATAAAAAATTATGGATACTACGCCTGTCACAGTCCCTGAAATTTTAAGGCGAAAAAGCTCAAAGAAAAAGATTACTGCACTGACTGCATATGACTTCAGTTTTGCCAAACTATTAGATGCTACAGATTTAGATATCATCCTCGTGGGAGATTCACTGGGAATGGTTTCTCAAGGTCAAGAAAACACTCTTGCAGTAACCATGGATAATATGATTTATCACACCCGTGCTGTCAAAAAAGGTGTTAAACGCGCTTTAGTGGTGAGTGACATGCCTTTTATGTCATATCAGGTTTCAGTCGAACAAGCGCTAACCAATGCTGGTCGTCTTATCCAGGATGGAGGAGCATCTGCTGTTAAACTTGAAGGGGGGACACTTATGGCAGACAGAGTTAGAGTAATTGATCGAGCGGGTATTCCTGTCATGGGCCATATTGGCTTGACCCCACAATATGTTCATCAACTTGGTGGTTATAAAGTCCAAGGGAAAAACTATCTCGACTCCCAAAAAATAAAACAGGATGCACGTGACCTACAAAGCGCTGGCGTTTTTGCTCTAGTTCTTGAAGGTATCCCTTCCCAATTAGCAGAAGAAATCACTGCAGAACTTAAAACACCTACTATAGGTATTGGAGCAGGAGCCAAATGTGATGGGCAAATTTTAGTTCTTAATGACATGCTCGGATTAAATCAAGGTTTCGTTCCTAAGTTTGTAAAACAATACGCTCAAATGGCTGACAGCTTAAAAAATGCGGTTGCCGAATTTATACAAGAAGTTAAAACCGAATCATTTCCGAGTCAAGAGCACATATATCAATCAAAACAAGGAAAACTGAAACAAGTTAATGATGGAAACTAACTCTAAAGTCTTGAAAGTTACATCTTTCATTTCCGAAATGAAAGATGTTGCTCGATCGTTTAAAGAAAATGATCTAAATGTAGGTTTTGTTCCAACCATGGGCTGTCTACATGAAGGCCATTTAAACTTGATCAAAAAATCATTGGAAAGCTGTGATAGAACCGTGGTAAGTATTTTTGTAAACCAAACTCAGTTTGGCCCTAATGAAGATCTCCACTCCTATCCAAGGCAACTGCAGAGTGATATCGAAAAACTTGAGGAAGTCGGTGTGGACGTTCTCTTTCACCCAACGAATGAAGAAATGTATCCATCAGGCCATAAAACCTCTTTACAAGTAAATAAAATTACCAAAAGTTTATGCGGTAAGAGTCGACCTAGTTTGTTCATTGGAGTCAGTACTGTAGTATTAAAACTATTCAATATAGTCCAGCCAAATAAAGCTTTTTTTGGCGAAAAAGACTGGCAACAACTTGCTGTTATCGAGGCTTTAGTTGAGGATTTAAATCTCGATATTGCACTTATCCGTGTCCCTATTGTAAGGGAAGCCGATGGCCTTGCCATGAGTTCAAGAAATTGCTATTTATCACCTCAAGATAGGATAACTGCTCTATCTTTATCACGCTCCCTAAAACAAGCTGTCGATGTTATTCGACAGGGAACAACATCATCAAAAGTAATCAGCCATTTAATTCAACAATGCCTATTAGAAAAAGGGGGACTAGAAATAGACTATATTTCTATTTGCGACCCAAAAAGCTTCAAGGAAAAAGAACAAATCTGTGGCAGAACACTGATCGCTTTAGCTGTGAAGATCGGTAAGTCACGGCTTATTGATAATTGTGTTATCGAGGAATTCTGATGCAAAGAATAATGCTTAAGTCCAAACTTCACCGTGGCCGTGTAACAGCAACGGAAATTGATTATGAAGGTAGCATCGCCATTGATGAGGAACTTTTGGAAAGGGCCGGCATCCTACCTCTCGAACAGGTACATATTTATAATATTAATAACGGAACCCGATTTGTCACCTATGCTATAAGCGCCAAACGGGGATCTCGAATCTTCTCAATCAATGGCGCAGCAGCTCGACTAGCACAGATAAATGATCGCATCATAGTTGCGGCTTATGGTATGATAGATACTGATAAAGAAAAACTTTATGCTCAAACTATTCTTTTGGATGAGAGCAATAGAGTTGTTGAACTCTGAAGATTGTTTTGTGTAACAATCATAGTATCCAACCATTTGATTTCTAGAGGTTACTTTGACCGATATAATTATATATGCTGCCGCCGGTTTCATGGTATGGATGTGTCTCGACTGCATTCAACGCCGGGAACATTTTATTTGGATCATCATCATGATAATCCTCTTTCCTATTGGTGCCTTTGCTTATTTTTTTGTAGTGAAAAATCGAGCTATTAATAGTAACGCGGGTTCCTCCTCCATCACTCCAATACGCAAGGAAGTCGAAACAGAAGAGACCTTACAGCTTAAAGAGCTAATTGGGAAACACCATAAGGCTTTTCACTATGAGAAACTTGGGCAAGCTTATATGGAGCAAAAACAATTCGTGCAGGCCATTCCACAGTTTGAAGAAGCTATCCAACGTGACCCCGAAATGTTGGAAGCACGTTACGGTCTAGCTAAATGCTTGCATGGTTTGGGGAAATATGAAGAAGCTGCCATTGCTTTAGAGAAACTTACATCCATTGAAAAGAAATATGATTATGGCAATGCAATTTTCGGGTTGGCCGAAAGTTATCGATTGGCGGGTAATGAAGACAAAGCTCTGGAAGTGTATGGAGAAGTTATAAACTCTTTCCATTTTTTTAAAGCTTATTACCACTTCGCTAAACTACTTGATAAAAAAGGAAAAAAACAAGAGGCTATCGACTACATGAAAAGCATCGTTGGCTCTTCCAAAGATCTACCTGACTATAAACTAGAAAAAGAACGTTTTTGGATTGATGAAGCTTATAAGTTTTTAAGAAAAAATGGTGTTGAGTTAGCCTGACTAATGATTTATCACCCAGTGTGAAAATCATGACAATCATTTCCGAAAATTTAAAAACTCTCCGAAATAAAATCAACTGTACACAAATGACCCTTTCAAAGGTTCTTGAAATCGGATTCAGGACCTATGTCCGATACGAAGCCGGAGAAAGAGACACACCCGTCACAGTTATGGTCAAACTCTCCAAACTTGCTAATCTTTCACTCGACCAACTCCTGACCACTAAAATCCTTCCAGAGGACTTAGATACTTCTGGCTTAGAAAGCACACAATATATAATTCAAAACCCCGAAGTAATTAGTGGATGCATTGAAGATGGGCGCTTAATGCTCAAAGGGTTTCTGGAAGATAATCTTGTGACCAACACAAAAGACGAACAAAAACTGCTTACCTTATTTCGAAAAGTTAATCACACCAGCCAAGATAAATTCCTACAGGATCTTAAATGGGCCATCAATATTAGTCCCATATCAAGAAGCAATGATTCAAAAAGAATTTCCCAAAAACTAGAAAAAAAGCAGACTGCGGTAAAACTAAAAAAACTTGCCAAGAATATAAAAAAAACCGTCCGTGGTTAGTATCCTAGCAAGGAAGATAATGAAAGACTGAACAAGCACCTTAGAATACTAGCGGCGAAGGAACTTTTTTAGAATATCGTTAATATCAAAAAGTAAGGAGATGGGCCTTCCATGCGGGCAGGTATAAGGCATCGAAGTTTTTTCGAGGTCAGTGATTAGTTTCTTTATTTGGTCGAAGTTCAAAGTGTGGTTGACCTTAATTGCGTTGCGGCACGACATCATGATTAGTAAATCTTCATACTTTGCACTGAGGACATCATCATGCGCTTCTCGTGGCAGAGCATCAATAGTTTCTCTTATAAGGTTTTCGTGGTTCCCGTTTTTAAGTATTGCCGGGACTGAACGAAGTAAATATTCATTCTTCCCAAACAATTCCAACTCTAATCCGAGCTCTAACAAGCGAGGTAAGTGCGGAGTCAATACTTCTATTTCTTCGGCAGAAAGCTCTAACGGAATAGGAAATAAAAGTTTCTGGACTTCTACTTTACGGTTTATAGCAGCACCTCTAAACTGTTCATATAAAATTCTTTCATGAGCTACATGTTGATCAACAACCAGTATTCCTTTTTTACCCTGCATAATGATAAAAGAACGATCCAGCTGCCCCAGTGGCTCAAATTCCGAATAGATCAGGTTTGAAACTGGGTTTGGCGATTTGTCGAACCAGTTGATCTTCTGCTGCGATAACATCGCAGACTCTTCTGGCATCAGCATAGCTCTCAAGGGTTGCGAGAGGTTACCCTGAAAAGAGGGTTCAGAAATATCTATCGACTGTGGCACCTTATAGTTTGATTCTTGTGAAGAAGAATGGGGAGACTCTTGAAAAGGAGTACCTATTTCTTCTCGTTTAATAAGGTTAACTTGTTGGTTTTTTTCAAGGGCAGCGCGAACACCATGGGCCACAAACTGGTGCAAATCCTGTTGAAATGCAAAGCGGACTTCCGCTTTGGAGGGATGAACATTCACATCTACTAATTTAGGGTCCATCATCAAATAAAGAAACATTGCCGGGTGCTGTCCCTTTGGCAAAAGGTGACTATATCCTTGCTGAGTGGCATGAAGAATAACTTTGTCGCGCACAAATCTGCCATTAACAAAACAATACTGCGCGTTACGGCTAGACCGGGTATAAACAGGATTCGACACAAACCCTTTCATTTGATAGTCTCCAGATTTAACATCGACCTCAATCAGCGATTTAGCAAGGTTAGGACCAAATAATTCAGCAATACGATAATGAAGTTGCTCGGTGGGTAACGTATTGATAACCTCACGGCCATTATGGGTTAAGTGAAATTGGATATTTGGATAAGCTAGAGCCTGTTGCGTTACTATCTGAGTTATATGTGAAAATTCAGTTGAGTCGCCTTTTAAGAATTTACTGCGTGCGGGTGTAACATAAAATAATTGTGCCACTTCAAGTGTTGTCCCTCGAGAACAAGACGCATCCTTTTCTTCTATAACCTCACCACCTTCAACTACAACCAACTTGCCACCTTCAATTTCACTGCGGGAACTAATACAACTAACTTTAGCAATCGAGGCTATACTAGGCAGCGCTTCACCACGAAAACCTAATGATCGGATGTTTTGAAGGTCTTCAAATTGAGAGATTTTGCTCGTAGCATGCCGGGAAAAAGCTAAAAGGCATTCGGCCGGTGTCATGCCCATGCCATTATCCATGACACGTATTTTCTTTTTACCTCCTCCTTCAATATCTAACCGAATGAGAGTTGCTTGGGCATCAATAGAGTTTTCGACTAGTTCTTTAACCACAGAAGCGGGTCTTTCTACTACTTCTCCTGCAGCAATTTGGTTAGCCAGATCATCAGAAAGTATACGAATTTGTGAAACAGCTTTATCAGATAGAGGAGACATGAATATCTTTCATATATTATGAGGGGTATAAATAATTATTAAAGCAATTCAGAAACGATTGCAACCCAATTGATGATATGATGATTAAGATGAAATACCGAGACACTATCTTAAAAAATAATTTTTTCAAAAAAAATATCAAATCTCTGAAGGCTTGTACTTCCA
>PAJA01000049.1 GCA_002705185.1 Nitrospina sp.
CCAAAGGAATCCATTGCCTTAACGAGAACGACTAGCGCGAAATGCATCTCCTCCATTTTTAAGAAAGCGGATGACCAAGGAAACCGGCTTTTGTACCATTGGTTGACATCAGTCGGGTATTCACGCCGAGAAGAATTTTCAGGGGGACGGTAACCGTTTTCGATAAAATCTAAAATGTCATCGAGTTCTTTGTAGGCTAAATCCAATCCAGCCCTTACAACTGTATACGGGAATAACTTACGTTGATATTCCATATACTGTTTCAACTCGGGAAGCTTGTCTTCTAGTACGTGCTTGTGGTCTCTTTTGCCTATATCTTTAGCGAAGATCAACATAATCTAATATTTTATATAATTCTGTATTGTTTATTTTCCGGAATCAAAGCGCTGAGTGAACATTTTTAAGATATCCATTTTTTCTTGATCGCTCATATCCTCGATCATTTTTCGGGCTTCCGCCATTTGCTCTGAAGTCATTTTACCCATAGCATCCTTGGCAGCATTCTGAAACCCTTTCATGTTTGCTGCTCCCTTAACCCAAGAAAACTCATCCAATGGTTTTTCGTCCGGTACTTTTAGGTCAATTTTCTCTCGAGACCGGAACTCAACATGGTTTCCAACGATCTTACCAAAAATTTGCTCATCCTGAAGTTTGTCCAATACATCTGTCAGTGACGACCCGTGATTTTTACAGGCATCATAAACGGGCTTGAAGGGTAGCCGGACAATTTTCTCAGGGAATCCATTCTTGCGAATCGAATGCTTGATACTTTCTTCAGCAGGATTAGTTTCGGCTTTGCTCATAGCTAATTTGGTAACGTCTCAAGATTGGATATATTTAGGATTATAGTATAATCCACAGTAATGCGAAATACCGTATTCCTTAAAAATTAACTTCTATGGTAAGAGCCAAAAAAAAAGCCGTTGACTTTAAAAAGAGTGTCTCTCTGCGTCTCGCACTTGCCCAGGTTAATGGGCTGGTAGGCGGATTCAAAGCAAATGCTGAAAAGATAAAATCGGTTTGCGCTAAAGTCCGAAAAATGGGTGCCGATGTGGTGCTGTTTCCTGAATTGATGGTCACTGGCTATCCGCCAGAAGATTTATTGCTGAAAGAAAAATTTATTGAAGATTGCCAAAAAACGTTAAAAAAAATTGCTTCCACGACACATGGCTTAACAGCCGTAGTAGGATATGCCGAAAAAGAGGCAGGAAAACTTTATAATTCCGCCGCTTTAATTTGTGATAGAAAACATATCGCAACTGCCCGCAAAATGCTGCTTCCTAATTATGGTGTGTTCGATGAAAAACGTTATTTTGCTGAAGGAGAAGAACCTCTCCGCTTTTCATTGAAAGGAGCGCAAATTGGACTTTCAATTTGTGAAGATATTTGGGAAGAGTCGGGACCGGGAAAATCATTAAGCAAACATATAGATCTTCTCCTCAACATCTCTTCGTCGCCTTATCATAAGGGGAAAGCACAGGTCCGCAGGCAGATGATTATTAAACGCGCTAAGGCTTATAAATGCCCGATTGCCTATGTCAACTTGGTTGGAGGGCAAGACGAGCTGGTGTTCGACGGCCACAGTTTGGTAGTAGACAGTGATGGAGGAATCATCGCTCAGGCGAACTCTTTTGAAGAAGAAGTTCTTTTTTTTGATATTACGTTACCATTAAAAGATTGCAAAGCGAAAGCTAAGGGGATTCGTAGTGTCAAGGCTCCTACCGCTCGTTCGAAAATAAATAAGCTAAAGGAATTGCCCACTCATTCGTATACGGAAAAGTCGGAAGAGGAAGAAGTCTATTCAGCCTTAGTTCTTGGTGCCCGCGACTATATTCGTAAAAATGGATTCTCCAAGGTAATCCTCGGGTTAAGCGGAGGCATTGATTCATCCCTGACTGCTGCTATCGCCGTCGACGCATTAGGTGCCGCTAATGTGGTCGGTGTATTGATGCCGTCTCCGCATTCTTCAACTGGTAGTATTAATGACTCGCTGGAGTTGGCAAAAAATTTAAAAATAAAAACTTTTAACTTTCCAATCGTCTCAGCCATGAAGGCCTACGAATACATTTTGCAAGAAATATTCAAAGATACAGAACCGGGTCTAGCAGAAGAAAACGTGCAAGCCCGCATTCGAGGTAACTTGTTGATGGCGCTTTCTAATAAATTTGGTTGGATGGTGTTGACCACTGGAAACAAGAGCGAGTATAGCATGGGTTACTGTACTCTTTATGGCGATATGGCAGGCGGCTTTGCTGTGATTAAAGACGTGCCCAAAGTTTTGGTTTACCAACTTTCAAACTGGCTTAACAGGGATAAAATAATTATCCCTAAAAATGTTTTGAACAAAGAGCCGTCTGCAGAACTGCGACCAGACCAAAAAGATACGGATTCGCTACCCCCTTATGAACTGCTCGACCCCGTACTTTTATCTTATATCGAGGAGGACGCGTCCCTAGAAGAGATTAAAGTTGCGGGTTTATCAAAAGCCGAAACCCAGCGTATCGCCCGACTGGTCGACCTAAGCGAATATAAACGTCGCCAAGGTCCACCAGGCATAAAGATCACCCCAAAAGCCTTTGGCAAAGATAGGCGGCTACCGATAACAAACCGTTTCAAACCCTAGGTCGTCAGTCATCGTCTTGAGCAGCAGAGAGCGGTGATTATTCACGTTTTAAATGGATTTGTTAGGTTTACAAATATGATCAAAACATCCTTCTTTCTTTTGGATACTTTTAATTTAGTTTTTGGAAAAACCTCTTTAAAGCATGAAGTTAATGTTGGAGGATATTAGAAGTGGGTGATAAGATCGGATAAATTTTTTAAAAAAATAATCTCAATATTTTTTTGAGGGGAGAATAATCATGAAAAAGATTGGTGTGGTGCTCTCGGGATGCGGAGTATTTGACGGAGCAGAGATTCATGAATCAGTCATAACTCTTTTAGCGATAGACCGAGCCGGTGCTAAGGGAGTGTGTATGGCCCCTAATGTTGATCAGATGCATGTGGTCAACCATTTAACTGGTGAAGAGTCTGTAGGCGAAAAAAGAAATGTTCTTCTCGAAGCTGCACGCATTGCCCGTGGTGAGATTAAAGACATCTCCACGGTTAAAGCTGAGGAACTTGACGCATTGGTGATTCCCGGCGGATTTGGTGCGGCAAAGAATCTTTCCAACTTCGCGATCAAAGGTGAAAACTGTGATGTCCACCCAGAAGTCTTTCGATTGGTGAAAGAGTTTGCTGCCAAAAAGAAACCACAGGCGGCTTTATGCATTGCGCCTGCCATGATAGCGAAGATTTATGAAGATGCATCCAACAAACTTACATTGACCATTGGCAATGACAAGGATTGTAGTAGTAAGATAGAAACAATGGGTAGCATCCATCAGGATTGTTCAGTGCAGGACTTTATTTGCGACGAAAAAAATAATATTGTCACCACTCCGGCCTATATGTTGGGCCAGAGCATCTCAGAAGTGGCAGAAGGTATTGAAAAAACAATTAATCAGTTAATTAAAATGACCAGCTAATGCTTTCTGAGAGCGTTATAAAATAGGTGGCATTCGCTCCCAGTCAGAAAGGCTGGAACAAGCAAGGGCCTTTTAAGACCTAGAATAGCGTTGTTAGCCTAATGTCTTATATTAGTTGAGCTGCAGGCCTCTGGGCTCAAGAATATAGTCCATTTTCCCGTAAAGAAAGAGAGGACCCTTATATATAATTTAAAGAACCAGTTTTTTTAACCCAGTGAGGCTATGAGAGAAAAAACTTTATTAGTCACTGGCGGTGCGGGTTTTATTGGTAGTAATTTCATCAATTTTATCCATAAACGCTATCCAAACTATAAAATCCTTTTGCTGGATGCTTTGACCTATGCCGGCAACCTCGACAATATAGATCCGAGTCTAAAGTCCAACGGAAACTTTCAATTTCACCACGGTAACATCACACACCCTGACATTGTCAGCAAATTGGTTTCGGAGGCCAATATTGTGGTGCATTTCGCCGCGGAGTCACATGTGACTCGCTCGATTTATGATAACGCTATTTTCTTTGAGACCGATGTAATTGGCACGCAGGTGGTAGCCAATGCTATTGTAAATAATCCGGTCGAATTATTTGTGCATATTTCCTCTTCCGAAGTCTACGGAACGGCTTTGGCCGACCCTATGGATGAGCAGCACCCATTAAATCCTATGAGCCCGTATGCAGCGGCAAAAGCCGGGGCGGATCGATTAATATATTCGTATGTTAAGACTTACGATTTACCGGCGGTCATTGTTCGTCCGTTTAATAATTATGGGCCATGTCAACATTTGGAGAAAGCCATCCCGAGCTTTATTGTTAGTGCATTACAAAATCAGCCGTTGACCATTCATGGAAATGGCGAGAGTTCTCGTGACTGGATGTTTGTAGAAGACACTTGTGAAGGTTTAGACCGGGTACTTCACGCTGAAGGTGATAGGGTGATAGGTCAGACGATCAACCTGGGAACTGGAACAGATACTTCAGTAGTGGAAATCGCCAGAAGAATATTACGATTGATGGACAAGCCTGAAAGTTTATTACAATTTATTGAGGACCGTCCCGGTCAAGTGACTCGGCATATTTCTTCAGTGAGTAAGTCGCTTGAATATTTGAATTGGCAATCAAAAATAGATTTAGATGAGGGTCTGAAACATACCATTGATTTCTACCAAAATAATCGTAAATGGTGGGAACGGATTCTGTGGATGAAAGAACTCTGGGCTTCAAAAGGATAAATTGTATGCGGGTCACTATACTTCAACCTTCTTATTTGCCTTGGCTGGGTTTTTTTGAGCAAATGAGCCGTTCTGACAAATTCGTTTTGCTGGATGATGTGCAGTATACCCGGAGGGACTGGAGAAACAGAAACCGTATTAGGGTAGATGAGGGTTGGATTTGGTTAACTGTCCCAGTTCTGCAAAAAAATAAATTTACACAGAATCTTTTAGAGACGCGCATCGATAATTCTGTGCCTTGGCGCAAAAAACATTTATATACATTACGTCAGTATTATTGCAAAACGCCATTTTTTGAAAAATATTTTTCTAGATGCGAAAAACTCTATGAAAAAAACTGGGAATTTTTACTCGATCTTTGCTTGGAAACGATTATTTTTTTAAGAGAAGAACTAGGTATTAAGACGTCACTCCTTCGTTCATCAGAGATGAAAACTTACGGAGAAAAAACTGAACGAATCCTTTCGATTTGCCAGCATCAGGGCGCGACTCATTATTTGAGTGGTGAATCTGCAAGAGATTATATTTTGGAAGAAGATTTTTCTCGGCAGAACATTGAGTTGGAGTATCAGAAATACGAGCACCCTATATACCCTCAGAGGTATACAGGTTTTGTATCTCAGTTGTCAGCTATTGATTTGTTGTTTAACTGCGGCGAACAAAGCTTGAATATCTTGAGACAAGTGGAGCCGATCCGTTGTTCATAGGATATCTATTATGATAAACTTTAAATATATCCAAAAAATACTGCCGCGTCTTTATTCTTTTCTGCCGTTTTATTTTGCACCCCAGTNTTCNNTNCCACCNGTTCANGCTTTTTTCGAGGTGACCTATCGTTGCAACCTGCGTTGTGACATGTGCCACTATCTGGAAATTATCGAAGAAACNGAATCTAAGAAAACCTATAAAAATGAGATGTCGAGCGAGGAGGTGAAAAAAGCGATTTCAAANCTTCCTCGATTTTCTTTAATCACCTTCACTGGAGGTGAAGCGTTCATGAAGAATGATTTCATGGATATCCTTCGATTCGCGACAAAAAGACACAAAGTTCATATCATAACAAATGGAACGACTTTGAGTGGTAAAGTTGTGGAAGACCTTATGAAACTGAGATTGAAATCTACATGGGGTTCGGGACTATTTTATATGGGAGTTTCGCTTGAAGGTGGGGAAGAATTGCACGATGGTATCACTACAATTTCCGGTTCTTTTAAAAAGACGACTCAAGGATTGGAGCGTTTAGTGACTCAACGAAGAGAGTTGAAATCCCGTTTTCCACTTATTCATGTTACTTGCGTTATCAACCGAGATAATGTGCGAGACTTAGTCCCATTGTATGAATATGCAAGTAATTTGGGAGTTAATGTTGCTAATTACGTTCTGAGTAGTCCAGCCACTTATTGGCATGGAAAAGACTATGATCAGGATGAGCATTTGCAGCGCCCTACGTTACCTGTCGAAGAAATCGAGCCAAATATTTTGCGAGAGCAATTACATCTTTTGCAAAGCAAAAGTAAAGAGAATAAGACTCAACTAAGGTTTTCNCCNAACTATATCACAGTGGATGAGATTGTACGCTATTACAGTAATAAAAGCTCATATCAGGACTATCGTTGCTACATCCCCTGGACGAAGGTAGCTTTTTCAGCTTATGGTGATACTTTCAGTTGTCCGCATTATAGGGTTGGTACAGTTAGCAGTGACTCGCTCGGTTGGCAATCAGAGCGTATCCGTGCTTTTCGTGAAAAATTAAAAACGAAAGGTATTTTCCCAGGATGCCTAGGGTGTTGTCAGTCTGAGTACGTCGGCTCAAGACCTTTAGTGGAAGTGCCAATTTCTCAAAGTAGAATTAAGCGAGTTGAGCTTTTAAAAGTTCAAAAAAGTGNTTGCTCAGCGCCAGCACTACAAAGCAAAACGCCTGAGGAGGCAGCATAAAACTATGAAAGGAATTGAACCAACTTTATTGTCGGTGGTGCCAAATACAAATACGGATAATAATCCAGAAATATCTATAGTCGTTCCTGTTTATAACGAGGAATCACTTGTCGAAGAACTTTGTTCACGCCTTAATACTGTTNCCAATACTTTGAACCGTTCTTGCGAGATNCTTATTGTAGATGATGGAAGTGATGACGGTTCGTTTGAAAAACTNAAGCTCATAAGTGAAGCGAAAAAAAATTTCCGTTTGGTANGGTTAACTCGAAACTTTGGTCAGCAGTCTGCAGTGTTGGCGGGATTCAGAATAAGCCAGGGAGAGATTGTGGTCCAGTTGGATTCGGATTTGCAAAATCCACCGGAAGAGATCCCTAAACTGCTTTCTGCGTTGACGGATGATATCGATTTGGTTACAACTATTCATAAAAAAAGGCAAGATGGTTTAATAAGAATNATAGGGTCAAAATTTCTACGTGGATTCGGGCAAATGCTTTTTGGTGACGCCGTCAAGTTAAATTTAAGTTCCTTCCGCGTAATGCGTCGAAGTGTTATAGAAAAGATTGAAATTTGCAAAGATCGTTCTCGTTATATGGCAGTTCTGATGAGTTGGATGGGGCTGCCTAGCGTCGAGATAGAAGTCGAGCACCATGCCAGGAAAAAGGGCGAGACCAAGTACAGTATTCTCACCTTGATGAAATTGTCTTGGGACTTGGTGACAGGCTATTCCAACTTTCCATTAAGATTAGTGACCTACATGGGATTGTTCGGTGCTTTTATAGGCTTTCTCATGATGACATTTTTATTGTATCAAAGATTTGCTAATGGAATTTTAATTGAAGGGTTTGTTGTTCTCTCGGCGGTATTTGCATTTTTTTCCGGCGTCCAACTTCTTTCTATTGGGTTTTTGGGAGAATATCTCGGGCGTGTTCATTCTCAGACTCAGGAACGCCCAGACTATATTGTGGAAAAGGTCATTGANTAATGCAGGTTAAACCTCTTACTTCTTTAATTATCGAGCCGACCAACTCCTGCAACCTACGTTGCACGTTCTGCTTTGTGACAGAAGGTATGACGCGGAAGGAAGGCTTTATGAGTTTTGACCTGTTCAAGAAAGTTATTGATGACTGTCCCAACCTAGAGCATCTTTGTATGCATAATTGGGGAGAACCTCTTTTGCACAAAGAAATTTTTAAGATGTTTGAGTATGCCCACGATGCGGGTGTCAAATTTATAGTAATGAATACAAATGGAACNTTGTTGACTGATAAGTTAATTGGAAAGATTGTTGACAGCCCTCTTAACATTATTCGCTTTTCTATTGATGGTTCGGCAGAAACTTTTGAACGGATACGGGGTGTTGAGCTGGAGAAGATAGAAAGAAATATTTTAAAACTTAAAAGTGAAAAGGAAAAAAGACGGCCAGAATTAAGTATGGGAGTTGTCTTCACTGTAGAGGAAGAAACTCAGGAAGACGTTGATCCTTTTATCAATCACTGGGAATCAATNGTGGATCATGTTCGCACTCAACCTAAGTTAGTTCAAAGTCCAAGAGAAGAACCCTGCCCGGAACCATTTGGTAAGGACTATGGTAAGCTGGTGGTGTTATGGGATGGGACTGTGATCCCCTGCTGTGTTGACTATAATGCTACTTTAAAGCTAGGAAGTGCTGTGCATGATAATGTGCAAGGTTTATGGAATAGTAGAGAGATAGAACGATTACGTGCTCAGCATAAAAGTGGTGAGTATCCCGAAGTCTGCGTCAATTGTAACGAGTGCAAAACTTCGAAAACCACAAAACGTTTCTTTTTTGAAGAANTCNTTCCCTGATGGATTCCGCAATGGCAGACTCTGTCAATAAAGATAAAGTGTTAGAAGAAAATCGCAGGGTCCATGCCTTGGAAAACCGATTATATCTTTCCCGCCACCCAGAGCAGACAAATTATTTTCAGAGCTCCATATTAGAAAAAACGGTGAATAAGGTTTGTGTCACGTTGAAGCCNGGCGCAAAAATTCTTGATCTGGGTTGCGGAACGGGCTATCTCTCTCGGGAGTTCTTATCCAAAGGATATAATGTGACGGGATTGGATTTATCAGAGGAAATGATACAGACGTTTGCAGAGTCCATTGCAGCATCATTAAAATCTCAAGTCCGACTCATAGTTGGAGATGCTGAGGANTTCTTGCTGCAAAATCAAGATGAGTATAACGTAATTGTTTTGTCAGCAATTTTACATCATCTATTTGATTACGAATCAGTATTGCGTCAAGTTTGTGCAAGGCTCTCTTCTGGAGGGATACTGCTGATATTTTTTGAACCACTTAAACAGGAAGTTCATTTTCCGATAAAGTTTGCTTTACATCGTGGGCTTTCATGGGTGGACGAGAAATTTTATCGTGNTGAGATGTGGGTCAAAAAAATTCCTGTTTTGAATGATGAGTATNATCATTCAGATTATCAGCGACAGTTTGGGGGTATTGATCCGAAGAGGATCAATGAAATTCTTCGAGAAGAAGGGTTGAAAGTTTTACAGACTGAAAAATACTGTGCTCGCCGTTATGGGCTTAATGCCTGGTTGGCAAACCGGCTGTTGGGGACGCAAAATACTTTTAACTTGTTGGCTGTTCGACCATAGTCTCTCTAAGTAGTCTTTTTTTTGTAGGTAAAAAATAATCGGGNGCCATTAGTGGCAAATGGTCATTTTAAACAATTTCAAGAACCTGGAGATTAGTCAGTGCAGTCGATTTTTGTAGCGCATCTTCTCCCTTAGGACTAAGTTTATTGCCTGCTACGTTTAAAAAATGCAGGCCAGAAAGTTGTTTAGAATTGGCAAGGTAAATAGCGCCCTCATCACCAATGACATTGAGAGCGAGCTCTAGACGACGTAAGCTGGAAAGGTTTATGGATTCAGACATTGCCTTGATGCCTTGTGCGTGAATCCAGTTTTCGTTTTCCAGATATAAAGACTCCAATTGAGTTAGGGTAGTAGAGTTGGCGAGGGCTGCAGCTCCCTTATCGGCAATATTATTATTGTTCAGCCTCAAAGATTTTAGTTCGGAACAGTATTGAGATTGCGCTAAGGCCTTTGCGCCTTCTTGCCCGATTTTGTTTTCACCGAGATCNAGAGTCTCCATACCTTTCATNTTTGCAGACCCTACTAAAGCCTCTACCCCCTCAGCACGTATATCATTGTTGTTCAGATCTAACATTCTAAGCCGTGTGATTGATTTAGATGTCGACAGAGAAATGGCACTGTCTGTAGTCAAGCCATTATTNTGCATGATAAGTGTTTCTAGATTTTTAAACATAGAAGACTCAGTCATAGCATAAATCCCATCATCTCCAAGGTAGTTGTTATTAAGAATCAAAACTTTAAGGTTGGGAAANACCTCAGATCTTCCTAAGAAATCCATTCCTTTATGAGTCAAACCATTATCGGATAAATCAATTCTGANAATTTTTTCAAGAGGTGGAAGTTGCATTAGAAACTTTAGGCCCTCGTCACCAACTCCTGTGTCACGAAGATTGATATCATTTAATTGACGACCAAGTTTTGAATCAACTAGCGATTTAATGCCAATTGGTCCCAAACGATTATAGGAAAAGTCCAGCTGCTCCAGATTGCTCATGCCTTCTGCGAGAGAAAGAACCTTTGCTCCTAGGGCACTAATTTCGTTGCTAGATAAACTCATGTTTTTNAGACGTGATAATGCTGAACACTTGGAAAGAAAGAATAGAGCTTCATCGTCTAGATTATTGTTAGATAAAGAGAGGTTAATCAGATTACAAAAACACTCGGAGCTACTGAGTGCTTGGAGTCCGGTAGAATTTAAACCTGTTTGTTCAAGATTTAGAGAAGAAAGAGAGTTAAGCGGGCTAGCGCTTGCAATGGTTTTGAACTCGTCCTCGTTAAGCTGGCAACCTAAAAGATCAAGAGACTTTTTGTCTAGGCTCAACTTCTCCCGAATGAGGGAGCTAAGATCTGAGTTTTCTGTATTTTTATCAAAATGCCGAAGAAATTCCAGGCTATCATCAATATCTTTAGCTTCCNCCATAACAATTTACAGTTAGTTGATATNAAGCAAATTATACCTCGACGTAGCCTATAGTAGCAATAGCTTCTGATAACTCATGTATGGAGGATAAGAAGTGATTTTACATACCTTAAACANTTCCTTACCTAAGGAGCGCTATTTAGGTATATAGCGATTGTAAGCCTGATTAATTAAAGTTTACGGAGACTGCTTTGGAGACACCCTGTTCTTCCATAGTTATGCCATAAAGTGCGTTGGCAAAAGACATGGTTTTTTGGTTATGAGTGATGATGATGAATTGTGTGTTTACGGCCATTTCCTTAAGCATTTCTTGGAATCGAACCACATTAGCCTCATCTAGTGGGGCATCCACTTCGTCGAGGAGGCAGAAGGGGCTGGGTCTTACTTTAAATACTGCAAACATCAGGGCTATGGCGGTCATTGCTTTTTCTCCACCAGACATTAGCGCTAGGCTTTGCAGACTTTTACCAAAGGGGTTGGCGGTGATTTCGATTCCTGCATCGAGTGGATTAGCTTCGTCAATTAAGGTTAGGCTTGCCTTGCCTCCCTGAAATAGTCGAGAAAAAATTTTCTTAAAGTTTTCATTTACGAGCTTAAAAGTATCGAGAAACCTTTGTTTTGTAGTGTGGTTTATTTTCTCAATAGTTGAGTGGAGGAGTTCGATAGACTCGGCTAAGTCATCCTGCTGTTTTTTCAAAAAAGTGTAACGCTCGTTAGTTTTTTCAAAATCGGAAAGTGCGGCAAGATTAACCTCTCCTAATTTTGCCACTTTTTCTTTCAATTCTTTAACNTGCTCGTCGGTTTCACATTCATTTATAGCTTCATCATAGGCCAAGTTTAACTCTTCTCGCGTTGCATTGAAATCTTCATAAGCACGTTCTTCTATATGAGCAATTTGAAGACGGTTTTCAGAGCCTTTGATTTCTATCTGAGATAATATTTCGGTGATTTCCTGAATTTTGCGAGAAAGCTCGCGAGTATCCTGCTCCATTTCCTTTAGACGTTCTTCTTGTTGTTGAAGTGATTCCTCTTCCTGGACGGCTGTTTCGGATAACTGATCTTTTTTGCGGGAAAGACTTATTACGTTATTTTCCAGTGTGGAAATTTCATCTCCAATTTCAGTAATTCTGTTCTTATTAGAAACGAGATCTGTATTACGATGCTCAATTCTTTGTTGTAGGTTTTGCTGTTGAAGTTCTAAGCGCTTAATTTCTGTAAGTGTATTTTCTCGTCTACCAATCAGGGAGGCGATTAGGACTTTGAGGTGGCTAATCTCGGATGAAATTTCCTCAAGTCCAGACCGGCTTTGTTCAAGTTCTTCTCTGTGCTTAATTAAAAGTTCTTCTTCGGCAGCTCTTTTTTGTTCAGATGATTCCAATTGTTCACCGAGGGAAGTTTTCTCCGTAACTAGTTTTTCTTTTTCAATATCTAGGGCCTTGACTTCCCTGTCAATGTTAGAAAGCCTCTCTCTAAGGCGTTCTGACTCTAAANGCGATTGCTCCAAGTCGCTAAGCTTATTGTTNGCTGCAATATCGGTGGTATGGACTTGCTGATTAAGTTGTCTAAGGTTTTCTTCTAGCTGAGAAAGGGTTTGTTTTTTATTTTGGATATTTTTCTGTAAAGTATTCAAATCNCATTGAATACTGTTGACACTGCTGGTGAGACCTTCTATNTCACGGTTTCTAGCCAATAATCCTGAAGAGTTATTTTCCAATGANCCTCCGGTAACAAATCCGTTAGCGTCAATCATTTCTCCATTTAGAGTTACGACAGTCCCATGAAAATTTGGTTCTTTATGTAAGTGAAGGGCGACATCCATATCCTGGACGACGACAACGCTTTTCAGTAACAATTCGATAACAGGTCGATACTCTTCCTGGCAATCAATGAAATTTAATGCTTTCCCTACGATTCCTTGTGTGCCATTCATATAAAGTGGCTCGGAAGGAATCGATTTTGGATTCAGAGGAGCGAATAAGCCGCGGCCAGAATGATGGTTATTAAGGTAACCTATGGCTTCCATCGAATCAGAATGTGTGTTAACGATAACGCTTTGGAGTTTTTCCCCCAGAGCAGTTTCAATTGCCACTTCGTATTCTGGCCGAGTCTGCAGGACATCGACTAACACTTCTCGGAGCCCTGTAATGCGTTCGCCACTCTGATTGTTCATGAGTGATTTAACACCATCATGAAATCCTTCAAACTGATTTCTCAATTTTTCCAATGAACCTAGCAAAGAAGCCTTGTGAAAATAGTCTTCTTTTTTGGAGCTATGGTTGTCAGCTTCAGCTTGAAGTTGTTCTGCATATGAGATGGTTTCCTGTCGCAAGGACTCTTGTTGTACTTTTAGACGTGTTAGTTCTTCGACTTTCTGCCTATGTTCGGATTCTTTTTGCTCCAAACCTGACTGATTTTTCTGGACTTGGTGGCGAATCTCTTCCTTCTCTAATACTAGTTTTTCCTGGCTGGCTTTTAATCCGTGAACCTGAGTCTCAAGAACTGTCATTTGATTTTTCGATTGGGCTGTCTGTTGGAATAAAGCGTGAACGTTTCTTTCTCCATTAATAACTTGTTCCTGAATTGCCTGAAGAGTTTCACGTTTTTGTTCGTTTTCAGATTTACGCTGATCCAGTAAAATTTCTTGGTCGTTAATTTCCTTTAGCGTGGTAGATAGGTTTTGTCTCTCATTTTCGACCTGAGTTGTCAGGCCAATAATCTCCCCTTTCATTTGGGAAACTTCTTTTGTAGCGGAATCAATGTCCGTTTCTGCTTCAGAACGCTGCTCCTTTTTGAAAGCAATACTTTGCTCGCTACTTCCGATTTGGGATTTCAACTGATGGATGGTTTCCCTGGCTTGATTCAATCGGCTGAGCGATTCTTCGATTTCGACATTAAGTTGTGCGATTTGATTTTCAAAGGTGGCTTGGCGGGCATTCCACTCAACTTTCTTTTCTGTTTGTTCGTTGAGTTCTGCTTCTATTGCTTCCAACTGAGATTGGTAGCGACGAACTTTTACGGAGAACAGCTTAAGAGACAGTTCCTTAATCTCAGCTTTGTATTTTTTGTAGCGTTCTGCTTTGGCGGCCTGGCGTTTTAATGATTCAACCTGTCGAGCTAGTTCCTGAACAATATCAGCCACTCGTTCTAAATTTTGCCGCGAACTGTCTAGTTTGCGAATAGCTTCGTTTTTACGGTGTTTGAATTTTAGAATTCCTGCAGCTTCTTCAATTAGGATTCGCCTTTCTTCTGGCTTAGAAGTGATGATATCTTGAATATGACCCTGTTCAATAATGGTCAGGACCTTTGGGCTGATGCCCGCATCCATCAGAAAATCCGTGATATCCTTTAAGCGGCATGGGATTTGGTTTATATAAAATTCGCTTTCGCCAGAACGATGGTAGCAACGGGTCACTTTGACATCTTCAGCTATGTTGGGGATTCCGGCGATTCGAATTCCCGTTGGCACGCTGGATAAGGTCAGAGAGATTTCCGCTCGGTTTACAGGTTTTCGGCTACTGCTTCCATTAAAAATGAGGTCCGTGATACGAGTGCTACGCAAGGTTTTGGACCTTTGTTCGCCAATGACCCAGCGAATTGCATCAGAAACATTGCTTTTTCCGCAACCGTTGGGACCGACTATGGCTGTAAAACCGTTTCTAAACTCAAGGTTAGTGGAGTCGACAAACGACTTAAAACCCTCTAATTCTAAATTTTTCAGGTACATATTTATTTGGGCTCCCGGGATTATCGGACCTTTAGCATCTCGTATTTTGGAGGAAAGATTATCCCAATCTTGTGATATTGTAAAGTGAAATTATACCATGTTTGGTATACATTAAAACTTGGCCCCACAATATATTGTGTCAAGAGGCCCGATTAAGCGGTATGTGGCAGCGAGAAATATCTGTTTGTTTCTAGGATCCATATGCTCGACTTAACGAGTTTCTTCCCATCGGAGTCATGTCTGGTTAAGGAGAATTTTAAATGAAACTATATTCTTATAATAAATGCGGCACTTGTCGCAAGGCTATCCGCTTTTTGGAAGACAGGAAGGTCAAGTTTGAACTTTTTGATATTACTGAAAATCCGCCGACAAAGCAGATTCTGAAGTCAGCGATGAAGGCCAAGGGGCTGAAAAAACTTTTTAATACAAGTGGCGTTCAGTATCGTGAGTTGAAGATCAAGGACAAACTGGCAACCATGACTGACATTCAGGCGATAGAGTTACTGGCTTCAAACGGAAGACTGATCAAACGTCCGATAGCGATAGATAAAGATAAAATTACTGTTGGTTTTGACATCGAAGAATACAAAAAGACTTGGCAGGTAACCTAATACAACGATGGATCTGTTTTTAATTAAGGATAAACTGAAGAACAATTTTCCTCTAGCCCGAGAAGTGACTCGCGCTCATCCCAAGCGGGCTGCTGTGATGGTTATGCTTTATTTAAAGGATAATACAACCCATGTGTTGATGACCCGAAGAGCCACTCACCTAAAGTATCATGCAGGTGAGATGAGTTTCCCTGGCGGAATGTTTGAGGAAGGTCAGGAAAATAACTTGCTCGCAACGGCTTTAAGAGAGACCAGGGAAGAGCTTGCAATTGAGATTAATCAGGGGGATGTGTTTGGCCAACTGAACATTGTTTATACGCGCTTAGGGTTTGAAATTACGCCTTTTGTGTCTATCCTGCCTTTGCCTCCTGAGTATGAGCCGGATAAGAATGAGGTGGGAGAAGTTTTAGAAATACCATTCACATCTTTACTTTCCACGCAACAATGGGCAGTTAGGAAAAATTTACCCGAGGAAGGGGTGATTTATAGGTTTGGACATCATGAAATTTGGGGTGCATCAGCAAAGATTCTTGATCAGATAGCAAATCTCGACACTTAGTAGTCTTTTAGAAAGAGATACTTTATATGAAAACCTTGAAGATTCTGTTTTTGGCTTCGCATTGGAGGGTTTCACTCATTAATGCTTTTCAGTGTGACAATCTACCTGTTGAGCGGATCTGTGGTGACAGTGATCCACTTGCACCTTCTTTTAGAGAAGCCGATCGATACCAGATTTTGCCATTTTTTTCGGATCCTCAATGTCTACCATCCGTTCTTGATTTTTGTGAAGTTGAAAAAATTTCAGCCTTGATTCCCTTGACTAACAAGTCTATTGAGTTCATGGCTAAACATCGGGTGGAGTTGGAGGCAGAAGACCGCCGATTATGGGTTCCAAAAAATCGTGTTATTGAAATTTGTCACGATAAATGGAAATTATTTGAGTTTCTAAAAAGTGAAGGATTCGATACCCCCTCAACATTTTTGCCCGGGAAAATAGAAACTTCGTTCCCTTTTATTGCCAAGCCGCGCCGAGGGGAGGGTAGTAATGATCTGTTTATTGCGGAGGACTGTAGCGAACTGGAATTTTATATAAAAAAATGTCCTCATCATGTGTTTCAAAGGTTGATTGATGGACAGGAGTTCAGTATTGATGCATTTTTTGACAAGTACGGTTCGCCTCGCCTTATTGTCCCACGCGAACGATTGGTGGTTCGTGGTGGTGAGGTCATGGTCAGCCGGATAAATATGGATATAAATATCATTGAGAAGGTGAAGGCGTTGGGATCTAGTCTAAGCTTGACAGGTCCCTGTACAATTCAAGGTATACAGAATGATAAGTTTTACTTTACCGATGTGAACCTACGTTTTGGCAGTGGCTATGTGCACACTATTTCTGCGGGTGGCAATGTGCCTTTAATGATGTATAAAGAAATGGTTGGGCAAGATTTGGACTCCGTTAAGTTAGATATAAAAGACCATTCGATTATGACTCGTTATTCTGAAAATATTTTTCATCATTAATAGTGTGTCTTGATAAATTTTTTAACGCTAACATTGTATAAAAATAATGAACTCACAAGACCGTTTAGTCTTTGCGCTGGATGTTCCCGATAGAAAAGAAGCGAAACGTTACGTCACAATGCTTGAAGGTGTAGTCGGTTGTTTCAAGGTTGGTTTGGAGCTATTTATCAGAGAAGGTCCAGATGTGGTCAAAATGATTCAGGACCATTCTGCGGCAAATATTTTTTTGGATCTCAAACTTCACGATATCCCCGCTACAGTTAGGCGAGCTTTACAGTCGGCTGCAAAACTAGGGATCAAGTACATCACCATCCATTCTACAGAGGGCGAAGAGCTTCTTGAGACGGCTCAAGAGGTGAAAGGTTCAAAGTTGGAAGTGCTGGCAGTAACGTTACTAACGAGTGCAAGTGCTTCTTCTCTTTCCAATCTTGGAGTGAGTAAAAATATCGATACGGTGGCGCTGGTTTTGGATCGTGCTACCCGGGCACAAAATTCGGGGTGTGCCGGAGTCGTCTGCTCTGGAGAGGAAGCAAAAGTGATCAAACTAAAATATGCTGAAGGTTTCAAAATTGTGGTTCCGGGAATCCGTCCAGAATGGGCTCGTGTTTTGGGTGACGATCAAAATCGTATTGCAACTCCTGCCCAGGCCATAAAAGACGGGGCAGATATGATTGTTGTCGGAAGACCTATTCGAGACTCTGAAGACCCAAGAGCAGCGGCGCAAAAAATTATTGAGGAAGTTAAGTGAACGCCACTTTGATAGACTTTATTTATCTGCTAAGTCTAGTTTGCTGGATAGGCAGCATTATCTTTTTTTCTTTTTTTGTGGCTCCTATAGTTTTTGAAACTCTCGAGTCCAAAAAAACTGGGGAACTAGTTGGTGTTATTTTTCCTTACTATTACATGGTTGGTTATGTGTGCGGAACTTTGATTTTTCTGGTGCTTCTTTCTATAGAGGCAGCAGGCCTTAAATGGTGTGCCTGGGGTATTATGATGGTTGGAACTGCTAGTGCTGGTTTAGCAGTAAACCCTAAAGCCAAAACTCTTAAAAAAAGACTAAAAGCTTCTCCCGAAGCTGAAAAGCCTGCTCTCGAAGCTCGTTTTAAGGTTTTACATTCTTTGTCGGTCAAGTTGAACGGGATGGTTCTTCTTGTNGGAATTTGGTTGCTCTGNCTGAGTNCTACTAAAACCCTAGTTTAAATGAGCATCTCCCGAGTATTACGGTTTCACAACTGGGGCTGAGATAATTATCTATTAACTCTCTAGGCTGAGGAGCTGTGAGCGCAAGATAAAGATATTAGAGGCTAACTGCGGAGATTCCTTTGTGTACTTGAAAACGAAGTATTTGGTTATCGTCATGGCTGTGTTAGCCGTATATAGCTATGGATGGAAAGTTACAGAAATCGAGATGAAAGAATTGTTTAGAGACTTTCATCTTGTTAAACCTCTTGTCAAAGAGCTTGTTTCGCCTGACCTATTTACACGTAAGNAAAAATTTCAAATAGTTGAGGCTTCATTTTTCCTTTCCCAAAGCGACAAAGAAAACACCATTCATGATAATGAAAGCAAGNTTCCGATGCTGCTGTTATCAGATCAGTCAGGTGCAATTACAAATACTTTAACAGTTAGTGGTCTTAACCTAAAGCCGGATCAGTTAGGAGTTTTGTATTGGGTTAATGCTATAGAGCAGGAGTTTCCATTGGGAACTTTTATAACGGATTCTTCCGGTACATTTAAAAGAGATATCTCTGTACCGCCCACTGCACGAGGTTTGCCNCAAATAGTGAAGGCGATAATAAGTTGGGAAGAGGGTCCTTGGCAGATCAGTGATACCCTGACCCTGACTTTTGAAAAAATGGTGGAAACAGTTTTTTTAGCATTGATGGCGACCACTTTTGGGGTTCTGGTTGCGGTACCTATAAGTTTTCTTGGTGCCCGGAANCTCATGATGGGAAGTCGAGTNAGTAAGANCATTTATTATATAGTNCGTACTGGGCTAAATATTTTACGATCGATAGAGCCGTTGATTATGGCGATCCTGTTTGTGGTCTGGGTAGGCATTGGTCCTTTTGCCGGAGTTCTAGCACTTGGCTTACACTCTGTTGCTGCTTTAGGGAAATTATTTTCGGAACAGATTGAGTGTATTGATTCTGGTCCTGTAGAGGCAATCACCGCTGTTGGAGCTAAACCCTTGCAGATAGTTTTTTTTGGTGTGTTACCACAGGTGATATTGCCATATCTTGCTCTCAGTTTTTANCGTTGGGATATCAATGTGCGCATGTCTACCATCATTGGGTTTGTTGGCGGCGGGGGGATTGGGTTTCTGCTACAGCAGTGGATCAACCTACTTAAATATAACGAGGCCGGAACAGCATTACTCGCCATCGCTATCGTGGTTATTACGCTCGACACCCTGAGTGCAAAAATNCGTNCCCTTATTCAATANAGATGGGNTGNTTTCGANCTATGAAANNNTTTATNGATATAAGNTCAGTATCATGAGNTANCTCTACNNGNCTATTTTTTTTTNTAGGGAGCTANNTGGTTAAATATTTTTATAAATTGTCTTGCAGACTCAGGGACTTCTCCGGTCTGCTTAGAAAGCAGGATGTTCTCAGCTGTTAGTGGCTTGCCATAATATGCTTGATTTGCGTCCACATCTGAAGTTATAACGGTTCCTTTCACAGAAATCCCACCAAAAATCCCTTTACTTCTGGAGTAAGAATAAATTTCTCCCTGCATGTAGACGTCGGCAGATGCTTCTGCATAACGGCCAATGGGTCCCGCTGCCACAGCGATATCGCCACCCAGCGTGAATTTTTCACTAAGTAGTCCTTCCAAACCTCTTTGCGTCATGACAAGCAGAATCAGGTCTACTGTTTCTGCTCCAAACTGAAGTCCTAAACTACCACCAGCAGTGTAAAGAAAAGCCGGGGCACCCCATTCACCGTTGACTCTAGAGCGTGCCGAAACAAAACCTTTACCGTATCTTGCGCCAACAAAAAAACCCGCTTTAATCATGGTGGGGAAGACAATTACAGCCTTAGCTTTTGAGATTAGCTTGGCCGGAATATTATGGTCGGGGGAATTCTGTATTTCCTCTAAAACGAATTGTCCAGTCCTTAATAATTTTCGCTGCTGGGCTCCATCGAGATTCTGGGCCCAAATAGTGGAGGCAAAATACAGAGTAAAAAAAATACTGAAGGAGAAATTTTTCATGTTGGCTCCAATTAAATTCACACTATTCACTATAAAGGAAGTCAGTCCTATAATTCAACCTCGTTGAAAAGTAGATAACGAAAAAAAACTAGCTTTATATTTTATCAATACCTGAATTTAATTTTGCGCTTTTAAAATTGTGCCCGTACCATGCACGGTTATGAAATCAAAGCAGGTAGAAAACTATCTAGGTAAAGAAGGTATTTTATCTTTTAATTTGGAAGGGTTTGAGTTCCGTCGCCAGCAAATGGATATGGCGGTTGCAGTGGAAGAAGCTTTTGGAAAAGCCAATCACTTGATCGTTGAGGCGGGAACGGGGACAGGTAAGAGTTTAGCTTACCTCATTCCGGCTATTTTATGGGCTGTAGAAAATAATAAGAAAGTTGTCATCTCTACTTATACGAAGACACTTCAACATCAGATTCTCAATCACGATATCCCTTTTCTTCGCGATAAGTTGGGGATTGAGTTTCGTTATGCCCTCTGCATGGGTAACGAAAACTACCTATCGTTAAGAAGGTTAAAACGATCTGCCCAGGCGGGTTTGTTTACTCATGCTGATGAGGAAAATCAGTGGGAAGGTATCTTTAATTGGGCCGGAGAGACAGAGACTGGGTTTCGAAGTGATTTGCCTTTTGAGGTGCTTCCTCAGGTATGGGAAGAGGTAGGGAGACAGAAAGATCTATGCCTGGGTAAAAACTGCGAAACTCATTCGTCCTGTTTTTACTTTAAGGCACGTAAGAAATGGTTTGGCGCTCATCTTTTAATTGTTAATCATCATTTATTTTTTGCCAACGTTGCCAATGCTGGGGCGGTGCTCCCTACTTTTGATGCAGTAGTTTTTGACGAGGCTCAAAACCTCGAAGAAACTGCCACTCAGTTTTTAGGGCTGGAAATTTCTAATTCGAGCCTAATCTATTTCCTAGATCGATTGCATAACCCACGCACCAAGCGGGGGCTCCTCACTCGTATCGACCACGATTTGGTACCACACATACGTAAGTTAGTTATGGCAGCACGTCAGGCTGCGGATGTGTTTTTTAATCAACTTTTGGAAGAGTATGGAAAGAATGACCGGGTCCTACGATTTTATAAACCTCCGGCTTTGGATAATGTTTTGTATGCTCCATTGGAGATTCTGCGGGAGGCATTAAAATCTTTGGAAGGGGGTCTGGGCACAGAAGAAGATAGGGTCGATGTCTCATCTGCTTCCGAGCGTTGCTTTGAGTTTAATAATGCTTTGTCTGCTATTCTCAACCAGAATATGAGGGGATATGTATACTGGTTGGAAATTGTGCCAAGAAAACGCTTTCATCGTTTTGTTTTACGTGGAGTTCCTATTCATGTTGCAGAAGAGCTTCACGCACAAGTATTCGATAAGATTGATCGCATTGTTATGACCTCTGCGACACTTACAACTTCTAAAGGATTTGAATTTATTAAAGAACGCATCGGCTATAAGCCAGATGAGGAATTGTCTTTAGAGGCCCCTTTTGATTATAACAATCAGGCTCTACTTTATATTCCTGATGATCTTCCAGAACCCGGAGATGTTGTGGAAACTTATGTTAAGGGTATTGCTAATCGATGCCGAGAACTCGTGGAGGCTTGCGGTGGAAGAACATTCATTCTGTTTACTAGTTATGCCTTACTCAACCAGATTTATGAAAAACTAGATGGATTGCAGTTTCCGCTTATTCGGCAGGGCGAGATGCCTACTATCCAGATGATAAAAAAATTTAAACAAGAGCCTTCAGTGATTTTCGGCACCAACTCGTTCTGGCAGGGGGTAGACATACCCGGTGACGCGTTGCAAAGTGTCATCATTACCAAGCTACCCTTTGATGTTCCCAAAGAACCGTTGACGGAAGCACGTATTGAAGAACTACGTCGTCAGCAGATCGAACCGTTCCAGCATTATCAAATTCCTCGAGCGATTATTCAGTTGAAGCAGGGGTTTGGTCGGTTGATTCGTAAGAAGACTGACAAGGGTGTTGTGTCTATTCTTGATTCTCGTATGAGGCGACGCGGTTATGGCAAACAATTTATCGAATCATTACCTTCTTGCCGAGTAGTAAACCAACTGGAAGAGGTCCGGGAGTTTATTGTTACTAGTCGGCTGTAAGCCTAGTTTGGAATAGCTAGATGAAGCAAATTAAGAGCAGATTGGGCTTGATTATATTAAGAGTGATAAAGATATTGAATCTACCGATAGAGATCATGCCGAGGAGTAAGTATTGGAAATCTCTATTGGCAAGCGTTATATATACCCGTGTATATGAACTAGCTCTTGTTCTGACCACATATTTTTTTTGTGACGATCTGTTCAGCGGAATGAATATAACTAGACGCACACACATCGCCAACCAACCTTAGTGTTAGTATAGATCACCTGCCTTTTCCACAAACAAGCTTATTCGCAAGTAATTATCTTAAATGTATTAGTTGTGTATGGTATTAAAAATTAAGGTCCGATGGGTTGAACTTGGGGTGTATAAATAAAGTTAGCCTGAACGGATAACTTCTCCCGGTCAATAGATGCTGGGAAGGGGTAAAAGGGTGCTGCTTGCTTAATTGCTTTCAGAGCAGAAACATCTAGAATTTCATAACCCGACCGATTTAACAATCGTACTCCAAGCAGGTTGCCATCCTTTGAAATTCTGAAAGTCAAAGTGAGGTCGCCGCTGATACCACGTTGTACTGCCTCACTGGGATATACCCATACCCGTTCAATTTGGTGCTTGATTCTCGCAAAATATGAGGCATATTTGACTTCTGTCGTATCGAGAGAAATCGGGATGTCGTCATCGATACTTTCAAGGTCTTCAGTGTTAAGTGATGCGAAGTTATCAGGGTTAAACCCGTCCAGAAGAGCAAGAGAATTACTGACTCCTGTTTTGGGGATGACAGATGACGTTGAGGGGGAACGTTTTTTGGTAAGAGACCTGTGTTTTTCCCTATCTAATTTGGGCAAAAGCTTTTTCCTTGGCTTAACTGAGGCTCGTTTCTCAGGTTTGTTGGTGGCTTCTTTTGGTTGAGTTGGTACAGTTCTTGTTTTTCCTTTCAATCCTTTTGATTTTGGTACTGCCGTTTTTTTACGCTGGTAAGTTTTTTTTGGTTTTTTTGCAGTGTTGGAATGGGATCGGCTGTCATATTTTGCTAAGAACTCCTTGACCCTGGCTTTCTCTTTTTTGGGGGGGGGAGTTGGTGTGTCAATAATTTGAGCGGTTTTAGGAGTCTTTTTTTTCTCCGGCTCGATATACTTTACTCGAATAGGAGGAGGACCCTTTACGTTTTCTTCCTTCTCAGGGATCGTCATATGTACGATCACCATTGTTAAATGAATACCAAGCGATAGAAGGATGAACCCGGATAACCGGGTTCGGTTCAATAAACTATTTTTTAGCCACGGATTTAGCATTGTTAGCTCAGTTTATCTGCATGCTTAAATTTAACGCAAAGAAGTATATTATAGCCTTATTTTTCACTTTGTAGAAAGAGGGTTTGCAACTGGTACGAGTTGCTATTTCTGTTAGGCCAGTTGCTGGTTTGCAGAGGTTGCACTTTGTCTTAGCAGTTCACATTTTTGTTTATACCAGTTGTATGTGAGTTTCACTTTATTTAAGTTTGCACTGGGTGAGATATAGTTGTTGTTCTTGTCAAAAGGTACATAACCCATCTTGAGCGTTTCATAAATAGAGTTCAGGTAAGAAGGGAAATCTTGATACATAGGGACTTCTCTTTTCAAGTCGGGCATCGCTTCCTTGCGAAACTGAGCCAAAAAATTTCCAAATGGGTGGATGACTGCAAGTCCTTCCGATGCATGTTTTTTTTCTGCATAATGGGTGAGAGATTCGAAGTCTTCCCAATCCTCTAATGCATCAACATCGGAAACGAAAGCCGGATCGTCATGTACCGTGGTAATCATGGAAGTTTTGAGTAAATGCGAGATCCCTTTTTGAAAAATTTTTCGGGACATGCCGAACTGATATTGATCACTGGACCTGATACGATTTACTTTTTTTCGGAAAGTTAATAGATGGTCTACGAAATAAGGCAAAACCTTGATTAAACGTAAAGGTTTTTGGAGTGCGGTGAGGATACCTGCACGAACTATTTGTCCATCTTTACGTGAGGAATGTATTTTGTCAATAATATCGGAGTCTATCATTGCAAGGTTAATGGGATATAAGTTAGGTTCTTTAAGGTCCAGTAATTCGCTTTCATCGTCGCTGAGAGTCCGGTAATGATAATTACGTTTTACGAATTCACTGTCTGGGTGATTTTTAAAATCTGGAAACATTTGTTGTCGGGAGTTCAACCAGAGCACTAGGTTATATTTTTTATTATATGGCCAATGCAATACCTTTTCTAGGTCGTAAAGGAAAGGCAGGTCGCCTGGTTGGAAGAGAACAAGTTCATCTTGGGCGGGAGAAAGTAACCCCCTGCCAAGATTCATGGTGTTCACCAAGTTGAGTTGTTGGGTATCTTCCAGGGCAAATTGAATGTTTTTTCCGCAGGTACCAACAATATCGATAAAACAGTCCATGATTTTTTTGACTTCCTCAGAGCCTACCACGACGATATCACGCAAGCTGGAGTTCAACAGGTTACCTAGCGCATAACACATGACGGGAACTCCTCTGATCAAAAAAAGGAATTTAAGCCGATCAATATGATCATCTTCTGCTCTTAGAATAAGGTGACTGATGCCATTTTTCCCGGCTGCAACTTCACGTTCTGCCTTGGAAATGCTCAAATCATCCGCTTCTTTGCGAGTGGAATATTTGTTATGGCTGAAACTGATAATGCATTTTTTGATTGAGCTTTTGTTGTCCACGATGATCATAGAGTCAGAAATTTATTTTGAGAGATGGCTTCCTCATTAAGCGGTTGCTGTCAGTAATACCGACTTTTACCGACCTGGTTAGAAATACGGAAAAATTATGCGAGAACTTTTCTTTGTAATGACTAATAGAAACCCCATCCTAATATAAAGGTAGTTTTTTCTCTACTAAACCTTGAGGAAAATTGACTTGATTTATAAATATTTTTATACATACAATTGATTGTTCTCAATAAAAAAAGGATTTATTCATGGGAGACCAGACCCATATCATAGAGTTGATTGACCAGATTTTAAATGAAACCCAGGATCATCCTCAACTGCAGGAAAAGATCTTTGACCTTAGGGATGCTTTGTTTCAGGCTCAACAGTCTGCTCAGCAGTATGCATTGAAAATTAATGCACTAGAGGAATCTCTTGAAAAGCTAAAGTCCCCTGCTCACCGCATTGGTACAATTTTGGGGCAGGGCGAGAATGACTTGGTCCGTTTGGTTTCTGGGGGAACAGAATACCAAGCTGCAGTTGTGCCAGAGCTAACGGAAAATGAAGGATTAAAAATCGGTGACCAGGTCGCGCTGAATGAAGGATTCGTTGCCATCGCCCGGCTACCTTTTCCAATTCAAGGTCCATTGGCAAAAATTTCCGGCAAATTGGCAGATGGACAATGGCTGGTGCAGGCAGCGACGGGCAACACCGAAACTATTGTTCTGGCTAGTGACGATTTAAATGAAGCTGAATTGAAAGAAGGAGAAGAAATCTTTCTTGATAGCAACCAAAGAGTTATTTTAGGCAAACTTGCTAAACGGGAATCTCGAACTTTAATTGAAGACGATTATGATCAGGTGGAGTGGTCACAAGTGGGTGGTCAGGAAAAAGTGAAGGACGAGGTACGTAAAGTCCTCGAATACCCGCTTCTACACAAAGAAATTCTAAGCCAGATGGAATATCAGACACCAAAAGGGTTTTTATTTTATGGTCCTCCGGGCTGCGGCAAAACTCTGATAGGAAAAGCGATTCTCACCGAAGTGATTCGTAAACTTTCAGAGCACGAAGGCTCAAAACTTGAGGGCCGTTTTATTCATGTCAAAGGACCGGAAATTCTCAATATGTGGTTGGGAGAGTCTGAACGAAAAATCCGAGAAATTTTCAAGAAAGCTCGAGATTATAAAGAAAAAGGCCAGATTCCTTTCATATTTATAGATGAGGCAGAATCCATTCTGGGAACTCGGCAGGCGTGGCGCGGATCTAACATCAGCAATACTGTGGTTCCAATGTTCTGCGCTGAAATGGATGGTATCCAATCTCTTCGCGAAACGGTCGTTATTTTGGCGACCAACCGACCCGACCTAATTGACCCCGCTGTCATCCGACCTGGTAGAATTGATAGAAAGATCAAAGTGTCGCGCCCCAACCGAGAAGAATCCAAGGCGATATTGCGAGTTTATCTGAAAGAAGGACTTCCTTGTGAACATGAAGATTTTGATGCGATGGCCGAACCATTTTTGGATCGACTTTTTAACCAAAGTTTTAAACAGGAAGTATTGGTCTTGACCTTGCGAAGTGGCAGTAATCGGAAAATGTATTGGAACGATTTTATTTCTGGTGCGATCATTGAGGGGATAATGAAACGAGCTAAAGAAAGAGCTATCGAGCGGGCAATTGGAGGTGGAACACTATGCCTGACGGTGGAGGATCTTGTGGTTGCTCTGGAAACTGAATTTGAGGAAGGTAGTCTGCTTCCTGCCGAGTCTAACTTGGAGGACTGGCTTCAGCTTTTGGATATGGACTCAAAGGATGTTGTGCGAGTAAGAAAGCCGAACGATTCGGATAAGGCCACCGATAATACTATTCGCAGGTCGATAATATGAGTGTTTCTCTCCTAGGTATGGAGACCGAGTATGGGATAATCCGAGAAGATATGGAAAGTTCAGATCCGGTTGAAGAGTCTATGAAGCTTTTGCAAACCTGTAAGCACAAAAGTGTTTTTGGTAAGTGGGCCTACTCACAGGAGAACTCGCATCTTGATATGCGAGGATTCAGAGTAAAATCTTTGTCTCAGGATGAAGAGGAGGATGCTTTTTGCGCAGAAGATCGCAAAAGATCTTATTCCTACTTGGAGATGAAGTGTGACCGGGTTTTGAAAAACGGTGCGCGTTTTTATAATGACCATACTCATCCGGAATACAGTACACCGGAGTGTCGGTCTGTATTGTCCTTGGTAGCTCATGATGTGGCGGGGGAGCGGATTGTCGCCGAATGTGTGGCTCTTCGTAACCGCGAGTTGGGGGGCAAGGTGCTCCAGGTTTTTAAAAATAATACTGATTACAGCGGCCATAGTTATGGGACTCACGATAACTACCTAATCCCTAGAGAAACGCCATTTGAGGATTTAGTAAAAGCATTGGTTCCTTTTCTAGTGACCCGCCAGTTGTATGCGGGGGCAGGAAAAGTGGGGTCGGAAAGTACCACAGATTTTCAGGGTTTGCAGTTGGCTCAGCGGTCTGATTTTATCGAAACGGTTTTAAGTATTGAGACCATGACGAACCGACCCCTTATCAACACTCGGGACGAACCTCATGCTGTGAGCAACCAATATCGGCGTTTGCATCTGATTCTTGGCGATGCCAATATGTCGGCTTATGCCACAGCCTTGAAGGTGGGTAGCACATCGCTCGTTCTCAATCTAATTGCTAATAAAGAGAAGTTTTCCCACTTAGAATTAGCCGATCCGGTTTCCGATGTGTTGCAATTATCTCTTGATAAAACCCAAGTATTGCACCGTAAGACTGGGGGTACTATCACGGCCCTTGAGATTCAGGAAGCCTATCTAGAGTCTGCAGAAACTGCTTTTTCGGGAAAAGACTTGGAGTGGAACTGGATTCTTGCGGAATGGAAAAGGACGATGAATGAACTCAGGCACAGTCCGGAAAAATTATCAGATCGTATTGACTGGGCAATCAAGGAGAAATTATTTGCCGAGTTTATGCAGAGTGAAGGTATTGGCTGGGAAGACCCCTTACTCAAAAGTCTAGACTTGGAATACCATAACCTAGATCCTGATCGAGGCTTATATAGAGCTTTGCAGCAGGAGGAGGAAGTTTATTCCCTCTTAACTGAGAAAGAAACTGCTCGTGCTATTGAGTTTCCTCCCGAAGGAACGCGTGCCCAGATAAGAGGGCAAGCGGTGGCTCAGGAAGCGGAGAATATAAAACGTATTCACTGGACAGGGGTGGAGTTTGCAAACGGAGATATTCTTGATTTAACCGGTGTAATTGGTTCCGAAGAGGTCGAAAAGATTCTTGATACTCGCAAACAATTGATTTGAGATTTAGCCTGTATATTGAGAAGGCTTTAAGTTATCTCAGCAACTCTTTACGAAAGAAGAAAACCTTTGCATCGTTTTAGGCAGAGGGTTGGGGAGAGAGTGATTTGTTGGCTCGAAACAATTCGTTAGAGAATCTATAGGGAATATAAAATATGTTTGAAGAACCTTATCGATGGATGGAAGCTGTTTCTACCCGTCACAATTATGTTCAAGAAAAACTGAAAATGGGTCAGCCTGTGTTATCGGTTCCTTACGATGATGGTGTCCTAGTTATGGGATTTTCTCCTCAACAAGGCAAGGTTTTCGAAGTCTATGATCGTATTGCCCTAGGAGGTGTAGGTCACCCTGCTGATGTTGAGCGTTTGCGCATGACACTTTTAGATATGGCACATTTGGAAGGTTTCAATCGCTCGGCTCAGGATGTTACTTTGGCAAGGCTTCTACAATTTGGAATTGCTCCTGCACTCAAACAAAACTTTGAGGAAATTCAACGTGCGCCTTATATTATTCGCCTTCTTCTTGTTGAGCTTGACGGTGCCGGCCACCCTAATTTTTTTCGGGTGAATTATGACGGGCATTGGGAGACATTCAAAAGTGGAACTGTTATTGCTGGTAATGAAAAAGTTATGGATGACATACAGAATAAAATTCAAGATACGCCGTTTGCCACGTTTAAATTGGATAAAGCGTTAGAAGAAACTTGTCGTCTTTGGAATGAAAGTAGAAAAGAGTATGAAGATGACGATAAAACTATTCCCAAGAATTTAAACCAGGCTTTTGATCGCTGGCATCTTGAGGCTGCTGTGTTGTCGGGAAAAGTCGAGCGGAGAGCTATATACAGAGCGCTTACTGAGGAAGAAATTGGCAAGTTAAAATCATCGGTTAGTTAATGCCTATTGATGAGGCAGATACAGCCTGGTAAAAAAGGAGTTGATAACATGGAAATGAATGATCCCTTAAGAAGAGAAGAAAAAAAAGAAACAAGTCCAGATCGAGATGAGTCCGGTCCTTCTGGCCCAGAATCTTCAAGGCCAGGAAAAGATAGTCTCTTGAAACGGATGAAAAAAGTAGACCCCAAACAATCTGAAAAATATAAACAAAGAACTGGTCAATGAGCCCACAATTTGATCCTAATATTTCTCCTGGAGATTTTTTTTGGCTACTGGAAAAATCCGGCTATCGTTGGAATGCCCAAATTAATTCATCGGATAAGCAAAATGGCATTACTGTTACCCATGGCACCACGGTGTTGGCTTTCCACTTTAAAGGCGGAGTTATTGTTGCAGGTGATCGGCGTGCAACTGCGGGTAACAGCATTATGTATGAGCGTTGCGATAAGGTCATTCCTATCGATGATTATACGCTCATGGCCATTGCCGGCGTTCCAGCTACAGCTTTTGAGATGGCACGGGTTCTCACTCATAACTTTGAATATTATCGGCGTTCACAAATGCAGGTTATGAGTGTGGAAGGGAAAATCCGTGCTTTATCGAAACTTCTTAAAGAGAATGTGGGAATGGCAGTTCAGGGGCTGGGGGTTGTGAGCCCTATATTTGCAACTTACGATATAAGATCTAAAAAGGCCGCGATACATTTTTACGATATGCTGGGAGCAGACTTTAAGATTAGCACTCATACCGCCACAGGGTCTGGTTCTCCGACTATAAGAGGGATTTTGGAACATGAGGACCTCTGGGGAGAGAGTCCTTTGCTGGAAAGGTCAGAAAGCGATGCTATTACCTTGGCGATTAGGCTTTTACAAACTGCGGCACAATTTGATTCTGCGACAGGTAAAGCCAGGCCTGAAGATAATATTTATCCTACTGTGGCATTGATCACTGAGACCGGCTATCGGTTTCTGAATGATCAGGATTTATCTAGCTTATGCAAAACATCCCTGAGGCGTGGTTAAGTGTTATGAAAAATGTTGGTTTTTAGAGGTGCTTTGAAATGAAAAAACGTATTTTTGGCATCGAAACGGAATATGGGCTTCTCATTAAAAATGATGCTGAGTTTCCCTTCGATTCGGCTGAAGTGGCAAATAAGGTTAAGAACCATGTGTTTTCAAAAAATCAGGGAGTTTTAGACCTTCACTACCGAGCCAACGATGAGCCTCCAGGTAATGGAGGATTTCTTCTTAATGGCGGGCGCCTTTATCTGGATATGGGGCATTTAGAATATGCCTCTCCTGAGTGTTCTAACCTTGTAGACCTTGTGACCTATGACCGAGCAGGTGATACCCTGGTTCAGGATGCTGTAGAAGAATTAGGCTGGTCGGAACATGTTTCGTTCATCAAGAATAATGTGGACCTTGAAACCAATGCAACCTTTGGATGCCATGAGAATTATTTGGTAGGTAGAGGATTCCCTTTCGATGAGCGAGACAATCTAAAATTATTATCTTCTTTTCTAACTACTCGACAAATTTTTTGTGGGGCAGGACGCATTGGTTCTTGCGATCCTCACCCGTTCCAAGATTGGGATGGTGTCACGCCTTATGAAAGTCAACCTGATGAACAGGTTAATTTTCAGCTCTCACAAAGGGCCGATCACATCCCCAATGAATTTTACAGGTGGGTACAGTACAACCGAGCCATTGTTAATACTCGCGATGAACCGTTATCTGACCCTAGTAAATACAGACGTATTCACCTTCTGGTTGGTGATTCTACGATGAGTGAATTTGCCACTGCTATGAAGATGGGAACCACTACCCTCATGCTGGAAATCATGCAACTGGGGGTTGCCAAACGTGAATGGATTCTTGCCGACTCGGTTTTTGCTATGCGTTCTATTTCTCGTGATCCGGATTTTAAATGGCAAGTGAAACTGGCCTCGGGAAAGTCTTCCAACGCTTTAGAGCTTCAACTGGATATTCTTAAAACATGTAAACAACACCTGGCAGGTAAAAATCGTGAGACAGACTGGATTTTGGAAGGCTGGGAATCGGTTTTGACTGATTTACCCAAAGGACCTGAAGCAGTGATCGGTAGAGTAGATTGGGCTAGCAAGTATTGGATGCTTACCGAGTTTAAAAATGAAGAAGGCCTTGAATGGAATGACCCATGGCTAAAAAGCCTAGATCTGGAATATCATAACCTGAATAAAAAAACTGGTCTGTTCTGGGGCTTGGAAGCCAGTGGCGATGGTTACCGGAAAACCACTGATGAAGCGGTTAAATTTGCCAAGGCTAATCCTCCACGAGGAACGCGGGCGCATGGTCGAGGAGAGCTCATAAAGCAACTCATCAATCAGTACTCCCATATGAGTTATCTTATAGACTGGATTGGGTTTCGCCTGAGCAAAACAGACGAACCGTTTTTAATGCTTGATCCATTCATATCTTATAAAGAAGATGTCATAGAGCACCTTAAACAGTTTGACTCTCTTCCGTATGAAAAAAACAAGTCTGATTCAGATATGAACGACCCAGAACCACGTGGAAAATAAAACTATGGGTAATTGTCTGTTTTGCAAAATCAACGACAATACTATACCCTCAGTTAAAGTGTATGATTCCGATACGTTGTTCGCAATTAATGATATAAACCCACAGGCTCCCACACATATTCTTATCATTCCTAGAACCCATCAGGCTTCATTACTGGATATCGAGGAAAAGGATCATACTTTGATGGGGTCAGTGATCAGTGTCGCAAATCAGTTGGCTGAGGAAAGAGG
>PAJA01000050.1 GCA_002705185.1 Nitrospina sp.
TTTAGTTTTAATTTTGGAAAGAAAACCAAATGAATCATTTTCCTATTTTCGTCTCTCGATTTATATATCTTGAATATCTTGGACCTGGGAAATGCATGTATTCTTTTCAATAAATATAAAACTCTTTATGGAGAGAAACCTGTGAGTAAAAAGAATATTATTTTTATAATGTTGTTTGCTTTTGTACTTGGATTTACAAGTGCGAATGCAGCCACCATTACAGCTGTAAAAGTTCAGGGGAATATTCCGATAAATGCGGATGATCCTTTCTGGACTCGTTATGGTCCTACATTCCAGAAGCACACAGTTGTGGATATGGATCCTCAAATGATTACAAATCCGATGTGGCCTGCTCCGTCAACCAAATGGGTAAATGTCAGAGCCGTAAATAACGGTAAAGAAATCGCAGTTCGGCTGAGCTGGACGGATTCAACCCGTAATGACATCATGGTTCAATCACAACAGTACAAAGATCAAGCAGCTATCATGTTCCCTGTGAATCAGTCTGGCGAAGAGCCTCCTTTCACAATGGGTGGTGATGGTGAGCGTGTTAATATTTGGCAATGGAAAGCGACCTGGAATAAAGAGGGCGCTGGACAAACTGGCAATGCTGGCATGCAAGATCTAGAAGATCAGTATAAATACATGGCTATGGGTTCCGGTAGTTACTATATGTATGAGCCTTCTGGTAAGCTAGGTGGGTTGGATACCAACCACACAAGTGGTACCAAAACAGGATCTTTAGCTAACCGCGGTGCTGGTGATATCAGCAANCGTGGNACTTATACNGACTTNGGTATGGGTAAAAATGAAGGTGTATTTAANGNAGGNCGTGCAACAGGAAATATTCTTTCCAATGCAGCAATGCGTGTATCTCCAGTTGAAGATCTGAATGCAGAAGGGTTTAGCACCCTGACGACTCAGGCTCATCAGGATGTACAAGGTAATGGCAACTGGTCTAACAATCGTTGGTCAGTTGTATTCAAACGTGCTTTGACCAGTGGCGATGCTAATGATACACAGTTCACCGGTGGTAAAACTCCGATGGCTATCGCAGTATGGAACGGTCAGAACAAAGAAAGAAATGGTCAGAAGGCGGTAACGCAGTGGAATGAATTGCGGTACTAAGTCTTAACGCGGAGAAATCCGTTAGATCAAAAAATATACCCAGGGGAGAAACCGTTAATTCGGTTTCTCCGCTTTATTAGGCTTGTTAAAAAAATCTATTAATAATTAATATCAAGTCGTTTGGAAATCATATCTTTTTTCATTAAATCAAAATAGTACTTTAGAGCTCTGGATTTATCCTTAAAACCTGTACAGGTTTTAATTTTCTTTCCGCCAATAAAACCATCAATCCAATATATTTGTTTTCGTTTGTAAAGCATAATTGTTTTAAATAAAGTTTAATCAAAACTAAAAAAAATATTTGCAAATATTATGAAGTGATTTTATTAAGAGATAAAGCTAATGCTATAGTAATAATTTATAGTCTGGCGCCATTCTCTTTAAGTAACCTTATAATGTCTGGCCCCCCATTAGCTATAGCTATGTGCAAAGAGCCTCTACCATCTGCATCTTTTTCATTAGGGTCTGAACCTAGTAAAAGAAAGAATTCTATTATCTTTTTCTGTCCCCATCTTGTTGCTTCGTGAAGTGGAGTGTGACCGTCCTTATCTCTTTGTTGAAGTAGAGCACCGTTTTTAATTAAAAGTTTTGCGATATTGATATGACCCTTTTCTGCGGCCCAGTGTAACGCCGAACGCCCTAGTTTATCGAGAGCATTAATATCTGCTCCATTCATAATTAAAAGTTTTACCAATTTTATATTTCCTTGGGCTATTACAGAGTGAAGCGGCGTGTTTCCCCAGTGTGATTTTGTATTAACGTTAGCCCCTTTTTGGATTAATGTTTGGATGGATTTGCTGTTATTTTGGTCTGCAGAAAGATGTAGAGGGGTATAGCCGAAAATATCCTTTGTATCTAGTTCAGCCCCTCTACGAATTAGGACATTAATCATATAATCAAAGTTTTCAAGTGCGGCAACATGTAACGGCGTTAAGCCTTCGTGGTCGGATAGGTTTACATCCGCTCCTCTTTTTAGTAATAAATGAACAAGATCAAAGTTGTTGTAAAAGACAGACTGATACAGAGGAGATATCCCACTCCAACTTCGAGTATTAATATCAAGGTCTAAAATTAATTCTTTGGCTTTCTTAAGGTTTCTTGCTTCAGTAGCTTTAAAAAATTCTTCTAGGATTAATTGGTCAGGTGGCGTGATCAGTTTAAAAGAAGAAGTTTGAGCTGACTTGAGACTTGTTCTTTTATTAGTAATGTTGTCGTTATTGATTAGAGGTATTTTTCTTATTGCAGAAATATAAGTTTCGGAGAAAGCCGATCCCTGGAGAAATACTAGTATTAAAATAGTTTTAATAATTATGAACTTTTTTATATAAGTCATTAAATCCGTTTTCGCTATATTTACAATTAGTAATAAATAATTACGTTACTATAAGATGAGAATCTGTTCTTGGTAATAGTTTTCTATGATTAATTTATATTAAGCTTATATTTATAATTGATCTCCAAATATGCATGCTTAATGTTTTTAAAGTAAAAAAACAAAACAATATAACTCAAGCTATTAATAAAATAAATGTCTGAATACTTTGGNTAATATTAACTAACNTAACAAAATATTTCTTCATCAGAAACCGAGCAATCTTCTACTATTCGCCTCACCTTCCATTTAAACTTAGAAATATCATTGGTACTATGATTATGTTTATTCTCTAATGAAATATCTGTTTTGCAAGAAGTCTTAGCGTCGGCGATATTTGAATTGATCCAAAAAGAAACTAAAACTCCCCATATCCCTATAACTAAAAAAAATGAAATAGCTCTATCTATTATATTCACAGTTGGTTACCTTTTAAGTTATAAAGAATAGATNTTTAACTATTAANAATAAATATCAATATGGCGTATTNTTTAGTCATTGAATTGCTTGATAAATGAGATATAGAGTTTGTATATATNTAAATTATGTNTGGTAACAGTTCAAAATAGTTACATAATTTAGAACTTACTGAGGTTTCCAGGTTTCTTTAATTATTTTCCAGTTATTGTCTTCTTTTTCCCAAAACATTTCCTTAATTCCTATATCAGAAATAACGTTGGATATGAATTTCTGGACAAAACTAACTCTAATAGACTTGTCTTTGAGTATTTGAGTTTTTAAATCAGTTATTTTGANTGAAATATTAGTAGAGTTATTTAAAGAACGTCGTCTTTGAGTTTCCCATTGGGAGTAAGACTTTTTAGGATCCTTAAAATTCTTTGAATAAAAAGATAGGTAAAGAGCTATATTGCGACTCTCCCATGCTTTTATCCAGTTCCTTAGATAAGGTTTAATTATATTCTGAGTATTAATAACGTCATTAGAGTTTAGGCTTGTGTTTTGCCTCATGGGAACTGTCAACGGCTTATAATTTTCTGTAGTTGTTATCTTATCTGCTTTTAATTTAGATAAGTTTGATGTTTTATTGTCTAAGTTGTTGTTGTTACGCAGAGTTGCAATTGATTTCTTGAGATACGCGATTTGCTTAGTTTTATCTTCATTTTCAAGTTGTAGAGCTGCGTATTTCTTCTGTGAAGTTATTAAGTCCTTTGAATTAACTTCATTTATTGCTTGGGGTTCTCTTGGGTCTCTTAGTGTTTCTGGTTTTAACTTATAATATTCTCTTTTAATTTTGTCTAATTCCGCTTGAATAAGAACTGTTGAGGCTTTAAGTTCAAGTAAATTTTTTGTTTTAAATTCTTTTTCCATTCCTAAAATCGTGTTTGTTCTCCTTAAATCTCCAATTTCTTGTGAAATTGTTTCATTTTTTAAGCGAAGAGCTGTGTTTATTTTTTGTAGATCTGCAATACGACTTATATTTATTTCAATTAGTGATTCAAGTTCTATTGATTTTGTTTGTTTTTCTTTTTTGGTATTAGGGTTCTCAACCTTAACCTTGGCTAAACTTTCTTGAATTCGAGTTGTAGGCTTTTTATTGTTACGAAGATTGTTATTTGCAGAGTTTTTATTATTTTGGGTTATTTGTGGCCTTAAGGGGTTAATACTATTGGCTTGAGTAGTAATGATGGATGAATCTGTGATTTTCTGAGAAAATTTACTAGATACCCATCCAACATTATCTTTTGAATATTTGACATAAAACCATAATTCATTTTTCTTTTCATTTATATATTCTTTGACGTAAGGCACTTTAATCCCATTACGCAAACTGCTAATGATAGGGCTTGATGTCGATGGTTCTTTTCGAACATTTAATGTGTTTCCTTTGGTAGATATTAAAATAGAATATTTTATATTATTTTTAGCAGAACTTTTATTTCGAGTAAGTACAAGCTCTCCAGTAATTCTTGATCGTGTAGTTCCTTCAGACTTTAATGTTTTAAGGTCAATTGGTTCTCGTGAAATAATAATATCTTTGTAAGATGATTTATTTGCTTTAAGCTTTTGGACTATATTCTGAGCTATAGTTTTTGATTTGTAACTTCCAATTCTAAAGTTAACTTTCCAAGAGAACTCTTCCGAATTAGAGCTTTTATTGTCTGTGTTATTTATTGCTTGAGAACTTGATATGTACTTTTGAGATAGGTTTATGGTGTTACTGGTAACATTGATTAGTTCAATGCCTGCTTGCTTGGCTTTTTCTTTGGTAGGAAAAGGGCCACTTTTTAAGTTGACCGTCCATAGATAGCCATTTAGATTAGTATCTCCATTTTCCCATATATCCCAGCTTTCAATTTCAGTATCTTTATTGCGTTCTAATATGTTTGATTCATCTGGATTTTTGTGTGTTTTGTTAGTGATGCTCCAATTTGGAACTTGAATAGAGCCTTTGACTTGCAAAGTATCTAGTATTTTGCCTGTAGAGGTCTCATTTGGATTTCTGGCGTATCCATTTTCTATTAAAGCTATAGAAAGAATTCCTAAAACAATTAATTTAAATATATAATTCAAAATTAAAAAGCTCTAATTTACACTTGAATAATATTAGATGATGAGTTGATCGTTCTAACTTAGCTGCACAATAAATTAGATGAATCACTTGCCATTTAATGGATATTTCTTTGCGATTTATACTATTTTTACTCTAAATGATAACACTGTTCCCCTGTATTTAAATAAAGTATTTGACTGAAAGAAATATTAAATTGGCTTGAAATTATTGCCTAAAAAGAGCTTTATCTTTGAAAATTTGGTTTTTAACTTAAATAATATTTTAAAAATATATTGCCCGATAATATAAAAGTTTAATAATATTTCAATTTTATAAAGTCTCCTCTGCCTTTTCTTTTGATTTGTTTAAATTTAGACTCTACATTGCACTTTCTTTGCAATTTTAAAGGTATCTTTAATAATATGAATTTTATAAACTGAGTATAGTTTTAAACTTTTGAGGATGGTCGTGCTGAAAAGAGGATATTTGATTGTTTTTGAAGGGATAGATGGGACAGGTAAGAGTACTCAATGTAGCCTATTGTCAAAATTTTTGAGCGAAAAGAAAATACCAAATATAGTGTTAGCAGAGCCCACCAAGGGAATATGGGGGATGAAGATACGTAGGGTTCTTAGTGAAGGTAGAGAAGGTATAAGTCCAAAGGAAGAGTTGAGCTGGTTTGTCAATGACCGCAAAGAAGATATTTCTAAAAATATAATGCCGGCTTTGCTCGATAATAAGGTTGTTATTATGGATCGCTATTATTTCTCAACAGCTGCTTACCAGGGCGCTTTAGGGCTCAACCCTGAAGATATCCGGACCGAAAATGAAAATTTTGCACCTATACCAGACCGGGTTTTGATCTTTTTGACTTCTCCAGACGTTTGTTTAGAGAGAATTGAGTCCTCTCGAGATCAGAAAAGTGCGTTTGAAAAAATAGAATATTTGCAAAATGTTGAAACAATCTTTAAAAGTTTTGTGGGGCCAAATATAAGCTTTATAAACAGCATTGGATCTGTTTCTGAAGTACATAAAAAAGTTTTGACTGAGGTAAAAGATATTTTTAATTTCGTGCTTAAAAAATAATGAAACGTATTGTGTTAGCAATTACCGGTGCTAGTGGAGTTTGTTATAGTAAACGACTTTTTGATTGTCTGAAATCTGAGGCAGAAATACATGTCATCATTTCGGACCGAGGCGCGGAACTCTTGAACCTAGAGCTGGGTATTACGCCCTCGTATTTTTCAGGAGAACAGGTAACCTTACATAAAACTTCTCGTATGAATAGTTCCATTGCTAGCGGCTCCTTTTGTGTTGATGCGATGGTTGTGGTGCCTGCAAGTATGGGAACATTGGGAAGAATCTCCGCGGGAACTTCAGGAACTCTGATTGAACGTGTTGCTGATGTTATGCTAAAGGAGAAAAGAAAGTTGATATTGGTTCCGCGTGAAAGTCCTTTTAGCACTATTCATCTGAAAAACCTTTTAAGCCTAGATCAGGCCGGGGCTATGATACTGCCGGCATCTCCGGGGTTTTATCAGGGGCAAAATAGCTTCGAAAGTTTGGTGGATTTTGTTGTAGCTAGAATTCTCGATCAGTTAGGTATGAAGCAGGATCTTCTTAAACCTTATAACCCTTAAAGAGTGATGGTTTATCTTGATAATGCAGCCACCACTCCGATGGATGAGGAAGTTATGGAGAGGATTCAAGAAGCTATGCGGGATTCTTTTGCGAATAGTAGTGCTTCATACCGAATCGGACTTGATGCTAAAAGCGTCATTGAAAGATCGATTCAATCTATTAAAGAATATTTAAGGATACCTTCTACGCATCGCCTTGTTTTTACGAGTGGTGGTACCGAATCCAATAATCTTTTCATTAAAGGGCTATGTTTTCCAGATAAGAAGACTTCTTTTTTAGGACTCGAGCACCCAAGTATTATAGAAAGCTTGAAAACTTTTAGAGAGTTTGGAAATGAACCGATTTCTTTACTTCCTTTTCAAAGTGAAGGCCGACTCGACCTAAATTCATTAAGTATTTTAAGTGAAAATCGTGTAAGGCTTCTTTGTCTTTCTCATGTGAATAATGAGTTAGGTACAATAAATGATCCCTTAAATATTATTTCTGCTCTGGCCCGTGAATCTCCGCGAACCAAACTTTTTCTGGATGGTGTGCAGGCAATTGGTAAGATCAAGTTAGATCCTAAGATTTGGAAGGGCCTTGCAGGTTATTCAATTTCGGGCCATAAAATTCATGGGCCGAAGGGTATTGGTCTGCTAGTCTATAATTCAAACCTAGTTCTTAATCCTCAAATACATGGAGGCAAACAACAATTCGGAGTTCGTTCCGGCACACTTGCATTACCATTAATAGTGGGGTTAGAAACAGCTATAAAAAAAGCTGTAGAACAAACCGAAAAAACGCAGAAACACTTTCAGAGACTATGCGATTATCTTGTGCAAGGCTTAAAAGAAATGCAGGAACGTATAACTGATTTAAAGATTCACTTTAACTCATCAATTCATGCAGATGAAATAGGCCAATCACCGGGAATTCTCAACTTTTCTTTCCCTCCCGTTGAAGGCGAAGTTATTCTTCATCACCTAGAAAACAAAGATATTTTTGTGGGTCTGGGAAGTGCCTGTAGTGCTCATTCAAAGGCTCCTTCTAGGGTTCTTATAGGAATCGGATTGAGTGAGGAGCAGGCCCGCTGTAGTTTGAGAATATCCTTTTCCCGTAATAACACCATAGAAGATATTAATCACTTTTTGGAAGCCTTTGAAACAGTTTACAAAACTCTTTATTCTTCCTTTTTACATAAAGCATAATATTAATGTTAGAAAGAAAAACAGTCTTAATTCGTTATGATGAAATCGGGCTTAAAGGTAGAAATAGAAAGTATTTTGTAAAATGCCTACTGAAAAATATTAAACGTGCGCTATCGCACTTGGAGAATATTCACTTTAGTTCTCCACGAGGCAGAATATTTTTGTATATCCCTTCAAGTATTTCTTTAGAATGTTCCACCATTTTGAAGACTATTCCAGGTATTTCTTCTTTCAGTATTGGAGTTTCATTAAATCCAGATTTTGATCTGATCTCTGATTTGGCAGTTAAATGGATTGAGTCTAAACTTGATTCCGTAAAGTCTCTGAAGTTTTGCGTCAAGACGCGACGATCGAATAAGTCATTTCCAAACACCTCTCAAGAAGTTAATCTTGAGGTTGGGTCACGCATTATGAAGATATTGAGTCGAAGAGGGTTGACTGTCAATATTAAAGAGGCAGAATATGTATTTGAGATTGAACTTGGAAGATCAGAAACGGTAGTTTTTGATAATCGTGAGCCGGGACTTTGTGGCCTGCCAGTGGGTAGTTCAGGTAATGTGCTTTGCATGCTTTCAGGTGGAATTGATAGTCCTGTTTCCGCATTTATGATGGCATGTCGAGGATGCCGAGTACACTTTGTTTTTTTTGATAATCAGCCTTTTCTTGGCAGGGGAGGGTATGACAAAGTTTTGAATCTTGCTAAAAAAATTAACAAAATTCAAACTAGAGGAATTTTGTATGTAGTTCCTTTCCAAGAAGTGCAAGTGGCTATTCGGGATCATTGCAATGAGGAAAATAGAGTTGTTCTTTACAGACGGATGATGTATCGGATCGCAGATGAAATCGCAAAAGGTCAACGGTATATGGCATTGGTCACCGGTGAGTCTTTGAGTCAAGTGGCCTCACAGACATTGGAAAACCTTGCGGCTGTTTCATGTATTACTTCCTTAAGTGTATTTCGACCTTTGATTGGTATGAATAAAGAAAGCATCATTACTAGGGCAAAGAAAATTGGAACCTATGATGTTAGTATTGAGCCGCAGCCAGATTGCTGCTCGATTTTTATGCCTAAAAATCCTGTTACTCGCAGTAAAATTCGTTTCTTGGAAAGAGATGAGGAAAAAATTCCCTGGAAAGAACTACGGAATGATGCTCTTGCTCGGATGGAAATCATCAAACTCGATGATTTATCCAGTAGATGATATTTTTCTGACTTGAGGGTTTTCAGGGAGTTCTTTTAATAGTTCGGAGATAGTTTTATTTTCTATTGGGTGCTCATAATCTCCTGCGAACTCACTAAGTGGCAAAAGGACAAAACGCCTCTTTGTCATTTCCGGGTGGGGAAGTGTGAGCGTAGCAGAGTTGATTACATAATTCTCATAAACTAATATATCAAGGTCTATAATTCTGGGCCCCCACTTTTCTTTCCTTTTTCTTCCTAAACTATTTTCAATTTTAAATAGCTCTTCCAACAAACTTTCCGGATCTAGAGAAGTTTTAATAGCAACAGTAGTGTTTACAAACCAATTTTGGGGGATTTTTCCAACTGGTTCTGACTCGTATAGATTGGAACGATCAACAATCTCAATTTTAGGTGAGGTATTAAGAAGACAAATAGCTTCCTCACAGTTTTCAGTTGGAACCCCTAAGTTTGAGCCTATTCCGACAAAGGCTTTATATTTCATTTGTAAGGTTCATTAGCTAACGAGATCTTTATGGTTATTGACCAGGTGGGTAGTTGGCAATATCAATTAAAGTAAAGAACATCTCTTTTTTACCAAATAAATCTTAAAATGGCCTCATCCTCATACTCAGTTTTTAGAATTCAAATTCCACATTAGAAAGGCGTGATTTAATTTCTTCCATAATCTTGGTCTCTTCCTCTAAATCTTTAGCTGCAAATGTCGCTGAAAACCTTA
>PAJA01000051.1 GCA_002705185.1 Nitrospina sp.
TATTTTATTTTATTTATATTGGGTAAAAAACATGTAATTTGTAATTAATGACAGTTTTTCGTTAAAGTTCACTCTTTCTGTTCCGATAGTTATACCAAGCAGTCAGTTTTCAAATTAGATGGTTGGAAAAAGCTCTTTACTCCTCAAATATAAAAAGTTAAGCTAGAGTTGGTTGAGATAATTGATAAAGGAACATAGGATGGAAATTCCAAGTAACAATATTCGAATTAAAAGTAAATCTATTCAAAACCAAGTCAAATCGAAGGGTAAGACAACTACTTCCAATACCCAAGCTAAATTTTCTTCGACCGGCAGCACTGAGCAGGTAGCTATATCTTCCAAGGCCAAAGACATTCAACAAGCCACCAAGGCAGTCAATGATACTCCTGACATTCGTGTCGAAAAAGTGGAGCGGATTAAGGAGAAAATCGCAGATGGAAGTTATCACGTATCCAGTGATGAACTTGCTGAAAAAGTTCTTAAAAACATGATCACTGAATCAGAGTTCCTCGGTTAACTTTTCTATCTACCCTCATATAGACTCAGAGCCCACATAAAAATTTAGTAGAATTTTAACCTAAGCAAACTATTTGTTTAGGGAGGATACATTACGGGTAGGAGAGGCCTGCAAAAACTGTTTAAGCTGGCTAATCAAAGTGGTAACCTCCATGCCATGCATTAGTGCCCCATTTTCAAGTGTATCGAATTTCACAGCAAAACAACTGCCACAAGACATTTTTTTTTCATTAAAAAACCTCATGGCCTCAGGATAGGCATTGAGAATCTCGTTGATCGTGGTATTTTTATCGACAATCATAATGATTTTCCAAGTCCTATTCAAATATCTTGCCCGTTTAACAGGGTTATGCTAGCATCAAGCAATATTCAAGACAATCTATTTCGGAGAATTTGATGTCCTTAAAATGTGAAGTTTGTGATAAAAAACCCCAATTCGGCAACAATGTCAGTCACGCTAACAATAAAACTCGCCGACGTTGGAAACCAAATATAAAAAAGTTACGTGTTGTCATGAAGGGTTCTGTCAAAACAATGAAAATCTGCACCCGTTGTATCAAGTCAGGAAAAATCACTAAAGCCATTAGGTAGGCCTCATCTCCCTTTCTTATTGTGCCCCTAGTTTTTAACTCAGGGCCTCCAACCTGTTTTTGATCGGTGAGTTTTTATTAAAGTCTTTGATCCGCTCCAAGTAAATAACACCAGTTATCTGACGTGTTTTTTCAAGAATTTGGTTAAGGTGCTCCACATCCTGGACTTCTATGGACAGATCGAAGTAGGCCCTCTTGTTTGACCCCTGCTGAATATTTGCGCGAGTAATATTGACTCCACATTCCGCAAAAGACTGACTGATTGTGGCCATAATTCCGGGCTTGTCAGCTGCAACAATAGCAATATGAGCCTGATAAATTTCATTCAGACCAGCATCCCATTCAACACCCACCAACCTTTCCGGATCATTGATGATATCTCCAAAGCCTGGGCAGTCAATATGATGGACCGTCACTCCTCTGCCTCTCGTGATATATCCTATAATAGGCTCTCCAGGAAGTGGGTGGCAACATTTACCAATACGTATGAAAATATTTTCATTAAAACACTGCACCTTAATTGCATTACGCGAAGACTCTGGTGGCTGACTTTCCTTAAGTTTGATTAGAGTCTTCTCACGGGATTCTTTACCCTCTAGTTTTTCCTTCGGAATTAATTTTTCGATAACATGATGGGTCGACAGCTTTCCAATTCCAATTCCCATTAACAAACTCTCGATAGAATTAAAACCGCAAGCCTGGGTAGCTTCTTTGAAAGCCTCGCCTTTCATTTCTATTACCGGATCAAGACCATACTCGCAAATTTCTTTCTCCAAGAGTTCTTTGCCCAGGCACAAACTTCTTGAGCGCTCTTCGGAATTAATGTGGTTGGATATTCGGCTACGTGCCTTAGAAGTTTTAACAAAGGTAAGCCAGTCAATATTGGGAGACGCCTCCTTCAGAGTGGTGATTTCCACTTGATCCCCATCCTGCAACTTATACATCAGAGGAACAACTTTTCCGTTCACCTTAGCGGACTTACAATGACACCCCACGTCTGTATGAACCTCGAATGCAAAGTCAACGGGGGTAGCATCACAAGGCAGGGCAATAACATCACCTCCAGGCGTGAACACATAAACCTCATCTGGAAACAAGTTTACCTTGAAGGCATTTAGAAATTCTTTTGGGTTTTTTAAGTCTTTTTGATTTTCAAGAAGATGTCGGACCCATAATAACTGCTGATTTACCGGCTTTTCATCACCATCAACTTTTTCCTTATAACTCCAGTGAGATGCAACCCCCTCTTGACAGACCTTATCCATTTGCTCGGAGCGAATTTGCACCTCAACTCTTTCTCCTCTTGGACCAATTACTGTAGTGTGCAGAGACTGATACATATTGGGCTTGGGCATAGCAATATAGTCCTTAAATTTCCCAGGTATGGGTTTCCATAGAGAATGCACCAAACCTAAAACAGAATAACAATCGCCCAGAGATTCCGTCAAAACCCTTACACCAATTAGATCATAAACATCTTCAAAACTGATATTCTGATCCATCATCTTTTTATAGATGCTAAAAAATTGTTTAGGTCTTCCCTCAACCACCCCTGAAATTCCCACCGCCTTCAACTCTTTCATTATCCGGGAAGAGACTTTTTCCACATACAGGGCCCGGTTATCTTTACCCTTCGCTACTTTTTCCTCAATCGTTCGAAACTCTTCAGGATAAAGATAACGGAACGAACCGTTTTCCAGCTCTGCCTTTAACCATCCAATACCTAGACGATTGGCAATTGGGGCGTAGATTTCAAGGGTTTCTCGTGCAATTCTCCTCTGTCTCTCCTCTGAAAGAGAACCTAGGGTCTGCATATTGTGAGCTCGGTCGGCAAGTTTGATCAAAACCACCCTGATATCATGGGCCATAGCAAAAATCATCTTCCTATAATTTTCGGCCTGACTCTCTTCATGACTTGCAAAATGAATCTGGCTGATCTTAGTAACTCCATCCACAAGCTGATAAATTTCATCACCAAACAATTCCTTAATTTCTTCTGGAGTAGAAAGAGTGTCCTCTATAGTGTCATGCAACAAGCCGGCGGCTACGGTGGTAGGGTCCAACTTTAGCTTCACAAGGTTATGGGCTACTTCAAGGGGATGCGAAATATATGCCTCACCGGAGCGTCGGCTCTGCCCACGGTGAGCCTTGGCAGAATAAATATAAGCATTCAGAATGATGTCGACATCAGCATCAGGCATATATTCCAATAGTTCGTCTGTTAGATCCTGAACTTTCATAGCAGGAATGAAACCTCGATTATTTTCAGCCCAACCTGAAACCATTTAAAAAGGCTAGATTTGAGCATAAACCCTTAAGTAAAGCATACTTCCACATTTTTTTTCTGTCAACGCTCAATCATGATAGAACTTCTTGCTCCGACATTGCTCCCACGTTAATATTAAGGCTATGAAGCACACACCATCACTGGACGATTCTATGCAGTTTATAAAAGGAGTTGGCCCCAAAAAAGCAATACTTCTTGAAAAGCTTCGTCTAAATAGTATTGAGGATTGTCTTTATTTTTTGCCCTTCCGCTTTGAAGACCGCTCCCAAGTTAAAACAATTTCTCAAGCTGTTGCCGGTGAATACGTATCACTTACAGGAGAAATCCTGAGTTCTGGAACAATATTCATGGGACGTCGAAAAAGAATTTTTGAGGCTATTGTACAGGACAAAACGGGAGTCATCCGAGTCAAATGGTTCAGGTTTAACGAAACTTATATGAAGGAAAAGTTCCAAGTAGGCAAAAAAATTATTCTTTCAGGAAAGCCTACCAATAATAAACGTTCAGGGCTTGAGATTATCCANCCAGATACTGAACAGATATCTGGAGATAATATCAGTTCTCTCGAAATTGGAAAAATTGTTCCGGTTTATCATGTCACCGATGGTTTACACCTTAAATCNATGCGAGTCATTATTAAAAATGTTCTTAATAAATACTTGCNNCTAGTCGAAGAGTTTCTTCCTGATGATCTGATCAGACGTCATAATTTTCTCCCTCGATCAGAGGCTCTTGCAGAATCTCATTTNCCACCAGAAGGTTCCTCTTTGGAAGANCTAGATACNTTTAAGACCGCGGCACAAAGGCGGCTAGTCTTTGAAGAACTATTCCTGATCCAACTGGCTCTGGCCTTCAGAAAAAATCATGCCAGAGAAGAAGTTACGGGAACAGCGTTTAAAACTCGAGGAGAGCTCATCAAACGTTTTGTCAAACTTTTGCCCTTCTCATTAACGGGTGCACAAAAAAAAGTCCTCGGCGAAATCATGAAAGATCTGGAAAAAACGAAACCTATGAACCGACTGATTCAGGGAGATGTTGGTAGCGGAAAAACTATTATCGCTCTCACCGCCTTGTTGACTGCTGTAGACAATGGTACCCAATCCGCACTAATGGTGCCAACAGAAATTCTCGCTGAACAACATTATTTAAATATACGTCTCTATTGTGAAAAACTAGGTATCGAAATCAAACTGGTAACCAGCGCACTCAAGGGCAAAGAACGGCAAGTCTATTTTGAGGAAATACAATCTGGTAAGACAAAGATCGTGGTAGGTACCCACTCTCTGATACAAAAAGATATCAANTTTAAAAAACTGGGGTTAGTCGTAATTGATGAACAACATCGATTTGGAGTCATGCAAAGAGAGGCCATAGGAAAGAAAGGGGACCAGCCACACCTCCTCATTATGACAGCCACACCTATTCCAAGGTCTCTTGCACTCACTCTNTATGGAGATATGGATGTATCCCTTTTAGATGAGTCNCCACCAGGACGGCAAGAAATTATGACTAACTTATTCTTTGAGAATCAAAGAGAGCAAGCGTACTCTATTATGGAAAAACAGTTACAACAAGGTAGGCAGGCTTTTTTAGTCTGCCCATTAATTGAAGAATCCGAATCCATTGATCTTAAAGCCGCAGTTACGGTTTTTGATTTTATTCAGGAACATTTCCCAAGTTTCAAAGCTTGTTTGATACATGGAAAGCTGAAAAAAGAAGAACGACAGGACATCATGTCCCGATTTCTTAAAAAAGAAATCCAGATTCTTGTTTCCACAACGGTAATTGAAGTGGGCATTGACGTCCCNAATGCCACTGTCATGATTATNGAACACGCCGAGCGCTTCGGTCTAGCCCAGTTGCACCAATTACGTGGGCGTGTCGGACGAGGAAAGTATGCNTCACACTGCCTACTAATGGCCTACTATCCCATATCTGAGGAAGGAAAATCCCGAATGAAAGCCATGCAAAAAACCAGTGATGGCTTCGTAATCGCCGAAGAGGATTTAAAAATCCGCGGCCCCGGAGATTTCATGGGAACCCGGCAATCGGGGATGCCTCTATTAAAAATCGCGAATCTTCTACGTGATATTCAGATGCTAGAAACAGCTCGCAACGAAGCTTTTCAACTCATTGAAAGCGACCCAGACATCACAAAACCCAAACACAAACCATTAAATAAGGCCTTAAAAAAATTCACACGTAATTATATGGAGNTGATGGAAGTTATCTAAGGGGAGACCTGTAAACCGATACAAAAAATTCCAACTATTATATTTAAATGCCCCAATGATCAAATCNCATTAAAAGTAATTGAGGGAGACATTNTCAAGCACCAACTACTACAAATATCTGAAAAAAAATTTGGTATCCAAGTTTGAAAATAATTTAGTTATTCTACAACTAGGGTCTGCAGTTTTGGGAAAGCCTTTGACTCCTTCAAAAGTTTTTTTCCTTCGCTGGTCAAACCACTGCCAAATACTTCAAGCCACTCAAGGCTTGCTAGAGTATTGCATTCTGCCAGAGCCCTAGCTCCTTCATCACAAATATTATTCTGCGCCAAATCAAGATTTTTCAAGTTCACCAAAATAGTGGAGTTGGCAATAGCTTGTGTCCCTTCAACCCCCACTTTATTTTTCCAGAAGTTGATAAAGTTTAAATAGGAAAAGTTTGCAGATGTCGCAATGGCTTTGGCTCCATCATCACCNATTTCGTTTCTTTCTAGATGTAATTCCTTCAAGTTAGTGATGATGGAAGATTTTGACAACGCAATGATGCCCTTATCGGTGACTTCATTTCTTTCCAGGTTTAAGACTTCTAAATCAACCAATTCAGGACATTGAGCTAGATATTCCAAACCTTCATCACCAATATATTTTAATCGTAAATCCAGAACAGATCCATCCTTAGTCAAAAGNTTTTTCACCAANACTTCTACAGGGTCATCATTAAAGGGCTTATTCATTCCATTATCCTTTTTTCTTTTTTGATTTTTGTTTAGCGTCTTTTTGTTTTTCCATAGTATCTAAACGGTCGCGAAGAGACTTATTATCTTTTAACAAGTCATCAAGATCAGATCGTATTAATTTCATTTCGGCAGGCTTTTTAGCAGACTCAAAAAGACGGACGATCGTTTCCTCTGCCCTACGCTTTAGACGGCCATCGGTTTCACCCTCTGCCAGCTTCCTCAATGTGGGTATGGAAGATATATCTTCTAATTCGCCCATAGCCTGAATTGCAGCCAGTTTACCGCGGAATGTTGCGGAAGGTGTACCCCGTGTTTCTCGGGCAAATCGCTTTAGGGTATTTATTGCTTCAGGCTTAAGGTATTTAAATTGTTTGGCCATTTTTGCTAGCCCCTGAATGGCAGAAAACCTACTCCCACGGGCAGACCCATAATCTGCTCCTTTAAGCAAAGTTGCCCAAGCCTCTTCTTCTTCCAAGTTTGCCAGAGCCTTGAATATTGCCGATCGCCCTATATCATTATAAGAAGGCCTACTAAGAAAACCTTCCAGAAATTTCCTGCAGTTTTTCGCCTTTATTCGACCCAAAGANGATAGTGCTGTTGCTTCCACTCGATAAGAGGGGTCTCCTTTGGCAATTTTCTTCAGTGCCCGAGCAACCTTTTCNTCATCCATAAACTCNCCTAATGCCTGAACGATCCCTACCCGAACTTTAGCATCAGGACTATTAACAGCNTTGAGCAGTCCATCNCGGGAAAAATCTCCGCCAATTTTTCCCAAGGCTATGGCAATGCGATTCGCCACACCCCATTGAGGCTCTTTTTTAAGACACTGGCTCAGCACCTTGATGTCGGATAATGAAGCTTTAGCAACAAGACTTTGAACAGCCTCAATACGCCCTATCGGATCTTTATCTCTCTTTAACTGTTCATGGAGAAGAGAACGGGAAACCTCCAGCTTCACTTTTTTTNCCGGACACTCGTAGTCTGGGTCTAGTCTAAAAAATAACGGTTTCGATTTTAGGTGAAAACTAAACTTTTCTTCTTTATTTTTAATTTCCAGTACAAATTTTTCGCTACCTCGCGAATAATAGAATTCCACTTTTAAAGGAAGTTTGAACAAAATTTCTTCTTCTTTTTTCTCAGCCTTCTGGGTTTGTTTAACTGTTATCCCTGCTAAATTTGAGGCAGCATCCCAATGATAACCCACTTCAATAATTGGATAACCACCTCGAAAAATCCATTGATCCATCCATTCGTCATAATTTCTTCCACTAGTTTCTTCCAGACATCGAACCAGATCCACTGTTTCGACCAGTCCATACTCATGGCGTTTGAGAAACAGGGTCAAGGCCTTACGGAATAGAGGTTCTCCAACAAGAGATTTCAAATAATGCAATCGCACTGCCCCTCCCGGATAAAGATGGGCATCGAAGAGATCAATAGGCTCCTTATAGATATGGGTCACTATCGGTCGGCGGTAACGGGCATCTTCACTAAAATACGTTTCTGCGTCTTCTAGCAACTGATAGCGAAATTCGTCTTCACCTTTAGACTCACGGGTATAAAGCGCATCAAAATAAGTGGCAAAAGATTCATGCAACCATGCATGCGCCCAACTTCTCGCAGTAACAATATCGCCAAACCACATATGGGCAGCTTCATGAGCCACTAAACCATTAGAGTCCATATCTAGTCTGGCCCTATCATCATGAAGAGTCAGGTCAGTCTGAGTCGTAACAGTAAAGTTTTCCATACCCCCGAATACAAACTCAGGAACTGCAATTTGAGTGTAGTGCTCATAGGGGTAAGGGTAACCGGTATAATCTGAAAAAAAACGAATGATTCTCCCCGTATCCTTAAAGGAATTCTTGCCTTCGCCTTCCCGACCCTTTTGCACATACCATTTAATATCCACTTTCCCGGTACGAGTCTTATACTCCGAAAATTCTCCAGCAACAATAGAGAGCAAGTAGGTCGAGTAGGGAATTTCCAGTTTATAGTGAAAAAAAGACTCTTTATGATTTTCACTTTTTTTTATAAGACGTCCATTAGACAACCCAAACATTCCCTTGGGCAAATGCAACTTAACCTCTGTCGTCTGTTTAAAGTTAGGTTGATCAAAGCAGGGAAAATAATATTTAGAGTCCTCATCCTGTCCCTGAGTCCAGACAGTTTTAAACCTTTTAGGATATGCGTTATCCGGCTTCGTAAAATAAATACCTGCCGGAGGTCGGGTTACAGAGTGAAACAGCTTAACTTGTACAATTTCATTATATTTGAGAGTCTTATCCAGCGATACGATTAACCGATCACCCGTATTTTCAAACACTAAAGCGCGACGACCTAACATCACCCGATCTATTTCTAGGTTTGTCGCATCAAATACAATTTCTCGAACATCCTGCCCATTGACCATAAGGTTATAAGTAGTACTCCCCCAAACCCGTTCCTCTTCCCAATCAAAATTCAGATCCAGCAAGAGGTGTTGAGGAAGTAAAGGAGTATCTGGGGCAAAATGTGCTTCAGCGCCCTTCTGAATAAAGGACTTACGATCCAAAATGCCCCAATGGTCGGACTCGCCATTTTGAAAATGACATTTACAATATCGAGCTATCATCATTAAATAAAACCAAGATTTATTGTTAAAAGTGATGGATCATTCTATAAGGCTTCCGTTCAATGTCAACCCATCGCTAATTGCTGGATCTCTAGACAATAACTTACTATGCTCAAAAATATTCCTATTTTCAGTGCCTATGCACTACTTAGCCTAGGGCTAGTGAGAAAGAAGTTAAGTTATAGAAGCTCCTGAATTTTATGAGACAATGTCTGTAGATATATCTTTATAACTACAATTGAGTTCATGGAAAACTCTGAACAGAAATTCGACACTGAAGTTCTTTCCCGTATTTCTAACCTAAAGATGACGGCTATGAATCTGGTGGAAGGTCTGTTAACAGGTCAACACCGGAGTCTCCACAAAGGGTCCTCGGTAGAATTTGCGGAATACAAGGATTATTCTCCCGGTGATGAAATTCGTCATATTGACTGGAAGGTAGCAGGTAAAACCGATAAATACCATGTCAAACAATTCCAGCAATCTACCAACCTGAAGTGTACGATATTGCTTGACGCGAGTGGGTCTATGGACTACGACTCACCTCTGAAAGAGCACACTCCTAAGAAAATGGAATACGCTCGTAACCTTGTTTCGGCTCTTTCTTATTTACTTCTGAAACAATTTGATGCGGTGGGATTAACTTTGTTTAATGATCAAGTTATTGAGCATATCCCACCTCGTTCCAAAGCTTCACACTTTAAAAATATTTTATACGGTTTGGCTAATATTACACCACAGGGCTCAACCGATATTGTCGAAGTTCTGGTAGGTCTCTCTGAGAGACTGCCTAAAAGAAGTATGCTCATTCTAGTTTCAGATTTTTTTATTCAAAACCAGGATTTGCAGAAAAGCTTAAAACTCCTTTGCTCTAGGGGTATTGAAGTCGTTTTATTTCACGTTTTGCATCCTGACGAAATGCACCTACCTTTTGAAGGTGACATAGTTTTCGAGTCTTTAGAAGCAGACCTTTCAATAGGGCTGGATCCCCATGATATTCAAGAAGAGTATCAGAGTATGATTCAGACTCATATAAACTTGTTAAAAGAAAACTGCAACGGACTTGGAGTGGATTATGTATTTTTGGATACCTCTGAGTCTCTCGATCAGGCTTTGAGTTACTATTTACTCAAGCGTAAAAGCCTTATCAAGTTATGAGTCTCAATTTTTCATCACCATTATTTTTACTTGGCCTGCTTGGCCTGACTTTTCCTGTCCTAATCCATCTTTTGACCCAAAGACAGCAAAAGCGAGTCCGGTTTTCAGCAGTATATCTGCTCGCCCAATCACAAAAACGTTCAATCAAAAAATCTCGACCCAACAAATTGTTTTTACTTTTAGCCCGTTGTCTAATTATCGCTCTACTCAGTATGGCATTAGCCAAACCATTATTTTCAACCACAACCTCGGAATCACTTCTCCCAAATTCTCCTGCTTCAATCGTATTTATTCTGGATGACTCGTACAGTATGGGTACCCGGTCCAAAGAGAAAACGTTGTTTAATTATGCATTAGAATATCTATACGAAGGACTCAAAGAAGCCCCGGAAAATAGTGAGTTCAGTATAGTTCTAGCATCTTCTCCGGCCCGCATCGAACAAGACTGGACTTCTGACAAATCCAATTTCATTAATATACTGGAAGCCCAAACGGTCTCCTACCGAACCACCTATATCGGAGATGCTATTGAAAAAGCCGTTAAGTTACTTGAGTCCGGCAAACAAAAGAAAAAGATAATCCTTTTGCTGACTGACCTAGATAAAAATGGATGGAAAGAAGAAACATTTCCCAAGATCACTGTTCCTTACCCGATTCAAGTGTTGAATTTTTCAGAGCTACAATCAGAGAAGAATAAGACAATGATCGAAAACATCGAAATATCCCAAGAGTTTCTTACTCAAAGCCGCTTACTAAGAGTAAAAGCTAAGGTCAAAAATTTTTCTAAAACAGTGAACCGATTGCCTCTTTCTTTTTTTCTGGAAGGAAAGCTCATTAAGGAAGAATTGCTTGATATTCCACCCGAGCAAACCCTCATTCAGGAGTTTTCTTATCCTTTAATTAAAAACCAGCCTCTAAATGGAAAGCTGCAGATCTCTGACGATGTATTACCCATTGACAACTCTCGATATTTTCCTTTTCACCCTAGCCAAAACATACAAGTATTGGTAGTCGACGGAGACCCTGAGACCATTTCTCACCAAAGTGAATCCTTTTATCTTGAGCGCGCCCTCAACCCTTTTTCGGTATCCCTGTCACACATTGACCCTACTGTTTCTACTCTTGCAGAACTCACTTTGAGAAATCTATCTGACTTTTCAGTCGTCATTTTGGCTAATGTACGTGAACTGCCTCCGGGCTATGAGTTAGAACTTGAAAAATTCGTTTTAAATGGTGGTGCTTTATTGTTTGGAATGGGAGACCAGGTAGATCCAAAATATTTTAACGAGCACCTAGGAAACCTTCTACCCGTGCAACTTGAGTCTCAGCAAGAGTTTAAGGTGGGATCTTTGCGTCTTATGTTAAAAAATAACAACCACCCAGTCATGCGAGTTTTTTCACCTAAGGCTGTTGAGGAAATGCAAGGAATTAATTTCTATTCTATGTATACCGTGCAGTCAAGGGAGGAAAAAAAATTTAAGGTAGGAGCTTGGTTTTCAAATCAACATCCTGCTGTGATTGAGTCGGAAAAAGGAAAAGGAGTTGTTATTTTATTTTTGAGCTCACTAGATAGGGATTGGAACGATTTCCCAATTCAACCGACTTATTTACCCTGGGTGCAGCGTTGGACTCAGTATGCCACCCGAGGATTGGAAAATATTTCCCGAAAAGATTTATTGGTAGGAGAACCTTTTCATAAAAATACTACAAACACCAAATGGATCGTTCGTGCACCTAGCGGAACCTTTTACCGCTTCGAAAATAATGTGTTTACCAAAACCTTCCAGCCTGGCATCTATAGTCTTTTTTCTATACCTCCTGCAAACACTGAAGATCAAAAAGCGCTTAAAAAACTTCCTCAGGGAGCCGAACCCGTCGGAACCTTTACTGTAAATATTGATGTCCGAGAATCAGAACCGAACAAGATTACACGGAAAGAGATCGAAGGTCTTCTTCAAGGCTTTAAACTGGAGTTTCTGGAACCTAAAAGCCAAACTATCCAGCATAAAGAATCAGAAGCGATGCCCTTAGCCACCCCTATACTATTAATGGTTGCCGCTATGTTTCTTATTGAAGGATGGATGGTAAGAAATGAGTAATCAAGCCTATTCATACCACTTTTTATTTTATAGTGTTTTAACTGAGTAATTTGATGAATTATTACTTCTTCAAACATCTCGAAAAGAAAGTAAATGCTTACAAATAATTGGTTATTTTTCAAAATGTATGGAGATAAAGTCTTCCCTCGGTCTTCATTTTTCCATTAAAAAAATATATGAAATCGTTCCTGATTCTTTAGCACTCGAAATTTGCCTTCTGATATAATGTCTAATAAATCCTAAAACCACATAACTCCTTAATTTTATGTCTACAAAGAAATTTACAGGGCTAGCCATTCTCTTTTTTCTATTTACTTATATGTATCAGCCGATAAACGCTTATAGCAACTCTGTATATAAGCAATCGATAGAAACACAGCTTTTACAAATCCAGCAGGAGTCGAATACTAAACCCAACCTATTGGAAAACCTTCTAATGGTTTCAAAGCATTGGCAACCTTCCTTAAATTTATCAATATTACGAGAAGAAATCGAAAGACTCACCTTCTTGGCAAAGCAAAGAATAAAAAGACACCACAAGTCTGAAGATATAATCCAAATACTTCGCTCCCTAATTCATAATACAGCACGTTACGAGTATACAGATCAGGTCGATGAAAACGGCGTTCCTGTAAACTCTGAAGAACTTTTTCTTCATGGCCTGTTGAAAACGCATAAAGGTTATTGCATGAACCTGTCCCTTTTATATCTAATTCTTGGGCAGAAACTCGAACTTCCATTGTATGGTGTTGCACTGCCTAATCATTTTTTTGTTCGATACGAGCAAGAGGGTGAACACATCAATATTGAAACCACTGAACGAGGTGTTTCCTATCCGGATAGTTTTTATGAACAGCGTTTTGGAATTCAGGCAAATGCTCAAAACTCCTATTTTTTGAAAAACCTGGATGGTAGACAAACCCTAGGTGCTTATTTCTCAAATATTGGCATGGTCTATTACCAGAACCAAAGACAACAAAGAGCATTGTTTTATATGAATTTATCTACATCTATAAATCCAATGTCTATAGATGCTCAAAATAATCTAGCAAACATTTATTCGGAATTAAAAAAACCGCATGATGCTATTAAACATTATAATTTAGCATTAAAAGCTGACCCCAATAATACAGCAACTCTTTTCAATCTTGGTCTGGTATTTATAGAAACGGGCGACAACATTAAGGCTATGAATGCTTTGCTAAGAGTTGCGCAAATAGATCCCCGCTTCAGCCCAGCCCATCAAATGCTAGCCAACCTTTATCTACAGGAGAAACGATTCACATCCGCTTTATTACACTTAAAGATTTTGGCTCGGACTCAACCTAATAATTTACAAAATCACCTAAACATCGCATCAACCTATGGAAAAATGGGACAACAGGCATTGGCACTAGAAACCTTAAAAAAAGTTAAAACAAAATTCCCCAATACTCTCAAAATTCATGAGGGTATGGCCGAAGCCTATTACAGGTTAGAAGATTTCAAGCTAGCTATCGAGCAATACCGTTTTCTAATTGATCAGAATCAAACTCACCTTAGCAACTACATCCAGTTGGGTTGGACCTATTACCGCATCAATGATCTACCAATGGCATCAGCGTGGACACTGCGTGGGATGAAGAAAAGTAAGGAGGCGGGTAAGCTTAAAGCATTGGCACAAATGAACCTGGGGTTTTATTCTCTTCTTCAAAAACAATATAAAAAAGCAAGAAAGTGGTATGAAACAGTCCTTGCAGAAAACCCCCCAAATATTTCAAAAGGCATGATTCAAGATATCAATGAAATACGTCACTCCCAGAGAAGATCAGATTTGCACTTTTTTAAAGGATGGATTTATTTCAAATCTGACCAACCCAAAAACGCTCAGGTCAGCCTGCAAGTCTATTTGCAAATGGACGAGAATGGTCGCTTCAGCGAAGAATCTAGAAGCATATTAAAACAATTGGCTTTTAGAGATAACAAAGTAAAAAGAATTTTAAACAAAAATAATTTACTTCAACCAGAACTCAATATGGCTCTCGTTCCATCTGGTTTTTTTAAGATGGGCTCCAGCAAGACTCTTGATGACGAATCCCCCGAACATCGAGTTTATCTTGATGGATACTGGATAGATAAATACGAAGTATCGGCAGGAAAGTTTGCAAAGTTTTTAAACACAGTTGACAATGTAAAAGGATATTATCTTGACAACAAGTTTGGAACCCTTTTTTATGACGGCCGCTATCACCCTCGTCCTTCACTTGAAAACCACCCTATCAACAATGTCAGTTGGCTTGCAGCAGATGCATATTGTAAATGGAAAGGTAAACGCCTTCCTACAGAGGCTGAGTGGGAAAAAGCAGCTAGGGGTGAGTTAGGCCAAGTCTATCCATGGGGAAACTCAGCGCCTTCCGAAAATCGGGCTCGCTATTTTAAGACCTGGACCGATAAAGAAAAACACAAGGTAATGCTACCCGTTCAGTCCTTAATAGAAGGCCAAAGTCCATATGGCTTGCATAACATGGCAGGAAATGTCAAAGAATGGGTAGACGACTGGTATGATCGCGAGTACTATAAGGAACAATCAGAATATGCAAACCCCAGAGGACCTATCGGAGGGGAATTTAAGGGTGTTCGTGGTGGGTCATGGCGGGATTTGAAAGGATTTATATATTCTTCATTTCGCAATAATGGTAACCCACAAAGCCGTATGGATGACTATGGATTTCGTTGCGCTAAAAATGCCACCCCCACCTCCGACGAGAAAAAACTAACGAGTCGGGCAGTCCCTAGTAACAAAGGGTAGCCCCTTATTAAAGAAATTACATGATAGGCGCAATTGAAATACTGATTATTGCTTTGATCTTCGGGATCATATACGGTCGAGATGCTATCGATAAAACCTTCCGCAAGTCTGCCGATGAGGGAGTGGTGGAAAGTATGGCTGGCGATCTAAAAGAATATTACGAAGCTGATCCGAAACGGATGATTAAGTTAGGCGTTTTGATATTCGGCGCCTCGGCATTTGTGATCACTGGCGTCTATTGGGCAATCACCCGAACCGACTTTTTAAAAATGATAGGTCTCGATCAATAACTAAATCCATTATCCCGAACATGGATATAAGGTTCTCCATCTTTAAGAGTTTTACCTCCTATAATTTCACCCACATATAGAACATGGTCTCCGGATTGCATCGACTGAGCCACTTCACATTCCATATAAGCTACCGCATCATTTAAAATACGAATTCCATCAAACCCTTTCTTAGTTTTTACACCTTTAAAAGAATCTTCGGAAGGACGGCTGAAATGTTTCAATAGTGTACTATCATCTTTTGGCAAAATATTAACAATAAAAGCACCCGATGCTTCAATCAGAAGTCTTGCAGAACGCAATGTTCCCAAAGCAATGGTTAATGCGGGAGGATTAAACGAGCACTGGCTTATCCAACTTGCCAACACGGCATCCTCTTTATCTTCAAACTTTGCGGTAATCACAAATAATCCGCTAGGCACCCTGCCTAATGCTTTACCCACTAGTTTCTTGTTTTTCAAAATATTCTCCTCTTACTAGCATTAAATAGAATTAAAAAATATTAACATGAAATTTTATTAAAAATTTTAGTCTGTAATCCTTAACAACGACAACTCAAAATGGTTTTTCAAACTTATAATTTGATTAATTAAAATTAAGCCAATGACCCGGAATATCAGCATTACAGGAAGGGCAACACTCACCTTTTAAATTTATTGATAAAACTTGAAACCCTCTCCGCTTAACTAACAGGTGCTGGCAGTTTGGACAATAAGTATTTTCAGCATTTGTCACCTGTCCCGGTAAATTTCCGCAATAAACAAAATTGAGTCCAGCCGCCTTGCCATGCTGGCTAGCTCTCAAAAGAGTATCCACCTGGGTATGCCCTCGATCGCGCATTTTATAATCCGGATGAAAAGCGGTAACATGCCAGGGAATGGATGGTGAAACTTCAGCAATGAACTCAGCCATTTTAGCTAACTCTATATCAGAGTCATTATAATCAGGGATCAACAGGCTAACAAGTTCCAGCCATATGCCCATATCCTTGACAGTTTGAATCGTTTCCAATACCGCTGATAGATTGCCTCCCAAGCGACGATATTCTTTGTCTGAAAAACTTTTCAAGTCTATCTTAAATAAGTCTACCCATGGATGTAGATATTGCATCACTTCAGGCGTACCATGCCCGTTCGAAACATAGGCTGTGACTAATCCTCTTTTCTTCGCCTCCTGAAAAACCTCAACCCCCCATTCACTGGTGATCAATGGCTCATTATAAGTGGAGACCACAACCGTCGAACCTTGCTGTAATGCCTGATCACAAATCTCGCCCGCCGAAATAGGAATGGCACGAACTGTTGAGGCCTCATCTTTGAGGCTTTGTGAGGTAAACCAGTTCTGGCAATAGGCGCAACGAAAATCGCAACCCAGCATTCCGAAACTCATTGCCAAACTACCCGGCAAAGCATGGAAAAAAGGTTTTTTTTCTATAGGGTCATTTTGAAGTCCCGCTGAATAACAAAAAGGAACCATCAAAGTACCTTCCATATTGAAGCGTACTTTGCAAACCCCTCTTTGCCCCGGTTTCAACTTACATAAATGACCGCAGGCGGTACAAAGCAGATTTTTTCCGTCGAGATTTTTGACCAAATCAGCCGGACGGGTGAGAGAGTCTATGTTATGCGGGATTGTTTTGGAAGGCACAGGAAGACCTACAAATCATTCTGTGCTGATGCCATCGAATTTCTTGTCAAGGGCTCCAACTAGTGTATGCCAGGCGAGGCTGGCACATTTGGTACGTGATGGGTATTCACGAATTCCCATAAATAGAGTCAATTTACCTAGATGATGCTCATCTTTTTCCGGGTCCATTTCTCCAAGAATCATTTTATGAAATTCATCTTTGATCTGCCTAGCGTCCTCAACTGATTTACCTTTCAGAAAGGCCGTCATCAAAGAAGAACTGGCCTTACATATTGCACAACCAGACCCCTGAAAACTTACTTCATCAATCTTTCCCGCTTGCTCATCGACATTCAGATATACCGTTATATCATCTCCACAAAGTGGGTTTACACCATGGCAATTGTGGCTAGCATTATCTATAACATGGAAGTTTCTTGGCTTCCGATTATGGTCAAGTATGACCTGCTGATAAAGTTCGTTATCGTACGACATGAGTAGTTACTATAAATTTTGAAATATATATAATTATATCACGAAAAATATTCGGCTATCAGGGAGAGTTTCTTACTTTTAAGCAGAAAAAAACCGGATACATTTTTTCACGCTTTCAGCTAACGCATCCAACTCTTCCGGCTTATTATAAAAAGCCATCGAAGCTCGGGTTGTTGCCGGCACTCCATACCGAATCATGGTTGGCTGAGCACAGTGATGCCCACCCCGACAAGATATTCCATCCTGATCCAAGAGCGTAACCACATCATGAGGATGAGCTGCTTCGATATAAAAAGAAATGATACTTGCTTTATGGTGCGCGTTACCAATAATCCTCACCCCTTCAATTTCATTGAATAACCTAGTGCCATATTCAAGGAGTGTATTCTCATAATCGGCTATTTTATCAAGTCCAATTGCATTCAAATAGTCAATGGCCGCACCTAGTCCAATCACCTGAGTTATAGGAGGTGTGCCAGCCTCAAAGCGTGCCGGCGGTTTTGCATAGGTGGTTTTTTCTAATGTCACCTGCATAATCATATCTCCACCGGTTACATAAGGCGGTAATTCTTCCCAAAGATCCATCTTGCCGTAAACACCACCAATACCGCTAGGAGCATACATCTTATGACCGGAGAATGTATAAAAATCACAATCTATATCCTGCACATCCACTTTCATATGAGGTATGCTTTGGGCTCCATCCACCAATACCTTTGCCCCAACTGCATGGGCCTTCTCGATAATTTCTTTGATTGGGTTGATCGTACCTAATGCATTAGACACGTGGTTAATAGCAACCATACGAGTTTTTGAAGAAAGCAACTTTTCATATTCTTCTATCATCAGTTCACCAGCGTCATTAACTGGTATAACCTTGAGTTTAGCTCCGCGCTCTTCGCAAAGTACCTGCCAAGGAACAGTGTTAGCGTGATGTTCAATATTTGAAATAATAATTTCATCACCTGCATTGACAAACCGTTTGCCAAAACTATGTGCTACTAGATTGATTGCCTGAGTGGTTCCGCTAGTGAAAACAACCTCACCTTTCTTTTCTGCACCCATAAAATCAGCTACCTTTTGGCGTGACTCTTCATAAACCTGGGTTGCATTTTCGCTTAACTTATAAGCTCCGCGACGGACAGTGCCATATTCTTCAGCATCAAACTTGCTAATTCGTTCTATAACAGAACTTGGTTTATGGGTCGTTGCCGCATTATCCAGATAAATTAAAGGTTTACCTCGAACTATCTGGGTGAGAACAGGAAAATCCTTACGGATGTTTTCTACATTTAAAATATTGTCCGCAACACTCGTGATAGGCTCAGACACTCCGGACCTCCAGTTTCTTAAGAAGAGTACAATTTAAGTCTTTCACCACTTCTGGGAACTCGATCGTTTCAATAATACTTTTTGCAAAGCTACGAGTGAGGAGTTCTTTTGCCACCTTGGCAGAAAGACCGCGCGTTTGAAGATAAAACCATTGTTCCTCATCGATCTGCCCGATGGTTGCACCATGAGTGCATTTTACATCGTCAGCAAAAATCATAAGGTTTGGTTTATTATCTGCATGACTATCATTAGAAAGCATTANATTNTTNATCAACTGNTCAGAATTNGTCANTTGNGCNCCCTCNTTGACGATAACCGTTCCATCAAAGCTGGAACGGGCANGATCATTGATAACATTTTTGAAATATTGATGACTNACACANTGAGGTGCTTCGTGATGAATCCGGATGAAGTTATGTACTTGCTCTTTGCCATCGAGAACACTAACTCCGTTTAACCTCAGTTCAGAGCCCTCTTCCTTGAGTCGAACATCATAATGATGCCTAGTCAACTGAGTTCCAAAAGATGCATTTGAGGAGTAAAACCTAGAGTTTCTTTTTAATTGGACACGTACTTTAGAAAAATGCCACGAGTCGAAGCTATCTGCCTGCACCTGTGTAAAAGAAACTCCTGCTCCTTCCGCCAGCAACCAGTCTTGGATACCATTAATAAAATAACCACCTTCAACACCTACGAATTTTGCAATCACTTTAAGTTCTGAAAGTTTACCCAACTGCCAAACTAGTCTCGGGGTATACATGACTTGATTTCCGCCATTAGACACAAACAAAACCTGAACCGGCTCAGAAATTTGCTCATTATCACCTACCTTAAAAACCAACCCCTCACCACAGAAAGTAGCACTGAGAGAGGCAAATACATCATTTTCATTCTCTGCTGTTTTAGATAAGTATTTTTTTAGATCTTGATCAGCAGCAACAGCTTCAGAAAGCGGCACTAAGTTTGTACTTATCCCCTTAAGTCGAGATAAGTTATGGTTTAACTCTCCATCAACAAAAACCAGGCACTGGTTTTCACAACCAGGATAAATATGGCTAGCAACAAAGTCCTCGGATACTTTTTCTGAACCACTGGAAATACTGAATGTACTTTCAACCAGTTCCTTAGTATTTAGATAAGTGTACATTTCATGCTTGGAGTGAGGGAACCCCAACATCTCAAATCGCTTCAACGCAACCTGCTGAAGCTCTGAAAGAGGAGGACTTTCCTGCTCTACAAGTTTTTTATGCAAATCCAGGAACGTAGACTCAGCACTGGACTCAACAAGTGTATCTGACATACTTCTCCTCAATTCACAGTCGTTACCCAGTCATACCCTTGGGATTCGAGTTCAAGTGCGAGTGACTTATCTCCCGACTTTACGATTTTTCCACTACTAAGAACATGAACAAAGTCGGGGTTAATATAATCCAGCAAACGTTGGTAATGCGTAATGAGAATAAGAGCGTTGTTCTCATTACGTAATTTATTCACTCCTTCTGATACTACTCTTAGAGCATCGATATCAAGCCCAGAATCAGTTTCATCGAGGATAGAAAGTTGGGGTTCGAGAATCGCCATCTGTAAAATCTCATTTTTCTTTTTCTCTCCACCAGAAAAACCATCATTGAGGTTTCTCTCTTTATACTTTTTTTCCATTCCTAGGGTTTTCATTTTTTCAGAAAGTAAATCATCAAAATCCAGAGGATCGATTTCTTCTTCTCCTGCCTTAACCCGTCGAGCATTATGAGCCATTCGTAAAAACTCCGCATTATTAACACCTGGCACTTCTACTGGATATTGAAAACCCATAAAAATGCCTGCTAGAGATCGCTCTTCAGCATCCATATCCAAAAGGTTTTTGCCATCAAACAGAATCTCTCCACTCATCGCTTCATAGGCAGGATGGCCAGACAAAATTTTAGCTAATGTACTTTTGCCCGATCCGTTAGGACCCATAACTGCATGAATCTCTCCTTTTTTCACAGAAAGAGATATACCTTTTATAATTTCAGTCCCATCAACACCCGCATATAAATCTTTAATTTCAAGCATTAACTTCTCCTCAATCAATAAAAAAAGCCCTGCAAGTCCCCAAAGCAAATCGTCGACGAGAACCAACACAGGAGCTATTTAAATATCACTTAAAACGGTTACACGACTCCGTAACCGTTTAACCCACACTATCCTCGAGCTTCAAAGTAAGCAACTTTTGAGCTTCAACGGCAAACTCCATCGGCAGTTGTTTGAAAACTTCTTTACAGAAACCACTAATTACAGCTTCAATCGCATTTTCTCGGGAAATACCTCTTGACTCAAAATAGAAAAGTTGATCTTCACTAATCTTTGATGTTGCCGCTTCATGCTCAACCTGAACAGAGTTATTCGCTGTCTCTATATAAGGGAATGTGTGAGCACTGGATTTATCGCCGACCAGCATACTGTCGCACTGACTGTAGTTTCTCGCGTTAGTTGCATTCTTACCCACCTTCACCTGACCGCGATAGCTGTTGCTTGAATAATCGGCAGAAATACCCTTAGAAATAATACTTGAACGGGTATTTTTACCAATATGGATCATTTTGGTTCCCGTATCGGCCTGCATATGGCCGTTGGTTAAAGCTACCGAATAAAACTCTCCAGTAGTATTGTCACCAAGAAGAAGGCAGCTTGGGTATTTCCAGGTTATAGCCGACCCTGTCTCCACCTGTGTCCATGAAATTTTGGAGTTATCACCCTGACATTTACCTCGCTTGGTGACAAAATTATAAATTCCCCCCTTGCCAGTTTCTTTGTCCCCCGCATACCAGTTTTGTACAGTGCTATATTTGATCTCTGCATTATCGAGAGTAACCAACTCAACAACCGCTGCGTGCAACTGGTTGGTATCAAACTGAGGTGCTGTACAACCTTCAAGATAGGACACGTAACTGTTTTCCGCACAGATTATCAATGTCCTCTCAAACTGCCCGGTCTCTTCTGTGTTGATACGAAAATAAGTCGAAATTTCCATAGGACTAATCGTATCTGGTGGAATGTAAACAAACGAACCATCAGTAAACACAGCACTATTCAGGGCAGCGTAATAATTATCACCCACAGGCACTACTGTCCCAAGATACTCTTCGATCAACTCAGGGTACTCTTGCAAAGCTTCAGAAATGGAACAAAAAATGATACCCACTTCCATAAGTTTTTTCTTATGAGTGGTGGCAACGCTGACGCTATCGAAAACCGCATCCACCGCAACATTAGCCAGTTTCTTTTGCTCGTCCAATGGTATCCCAAGTTTTTCGAAAGTACGCATGACTTCAGGATCAACCTCATCCAGACTATCTAAAACCTTTTTCTGTTTAGGTGCCGAATAATATGAAATGTCCTGAAAATCGATGGGTGGATAATGCACATTCGGCCACTCTGGCGCTGTCATCGTTTTCCACTTCTCGAAAGCCTTTAGCCTGAAATCAAGCATAAATTTAGGCTCATTCTTTTTCTTGGAGATAGCGCGGACAACTTCCTCATTCAAACCTTTTGCAAACGTCTCCGATTCAACGTCGGTCGTAAATCCGTACTTATATGTATTATCCTCTAAAATATCCGAAACAGAGTTTTGTTCTTCACTCATGATTGATCTCCGGGAAATAAATTACATCTGTGGAACAACATTCAACTCATTATAAATGTGCTTACGCAGTGTTGACTCCATAAACGAAAGGGTTGCCCCTAAAGATGATCCGCAACTGCCACACGCTCCTTGGTATTGAACTAATATTTTTTGACCATCCGTCACATCCAGAACCATAACATTACCACCATCATTCATCAGAGCAGGACGGATGTGCTCATCCAAAACAAGCTCTATCTGTTCCTTCTGTTCATCCTTAGTTAAAGCCAGCCAAGCCTGAGCCATAACATTTAGTTCGGTCGTAGACTGAAAATCCTCTTTATTGATTGAAGCACTGGTAATCGCAACCGCTTTCGATGAAGGGTATTGCTCTTTGGTAATTTTTAATAACTCTTCAACATTATCAAAAGCTTTTATTTTAGACTCGGGTACCGAAGGAACATCTGGTTCATCTCGAAGCTGGGATTCTACATCGGTTTTCAATAATGAACAGGCCTCATCTATGGTCAAACCTTCAACCATCTTACAAAGAGTTTCACCGATCACCAGAGACACTTTACCTCCGTAGGCAAAGAACCGAGCGCTGAAAATTCTATCTTCCTTAAGGTCTACGAGCCAATACAGCTTTGTATCCTTAAATTTTGCCTCGAGAAGAGCCATCCCCTTCTCATTAGCATCCTCTTGATAATAAGCACCTCGATGCTTAATTTCAGCAGCAGTTTCTTCGAATTTTGCAGAAAACTTCTCTTCAGCAACGGACACAATTAAATCCTTAAATTTAAAAGCTTTACCAAGTTAAAAACTTTGCATGACCTTGCAAGGCATTAAACTGGATAGATACCTGTAATTATATATCAATACAGCCTTTATCACAATTTTAAGATGCAATTAACTAAGTAAAGTTCTTTAATTTCGATATTTTGCCTCACCTAGCTTTAGCCTCTAAAACGAATCTCAAACTAATCCTATACATCCTTAGGCTAAAAAAGCTATAATTTATTTATACTTGCACTCGAACTCATTTATTGATTCTATTAGTAGTAATGAAGAGTGAGCCAGACTGGCTCCCAAAACCATAAGGACTTTTAAATGACTAGCGATTCTCCTAAACTTATCGACGGGATGGGCCGTACCATTGTAAACCTCAGGGTCTCCGTGACTGATCGCTGTAATTTTCGATGTACCTATTGCATGCCAGCGGATAACGTAGAATTCATGGATCGAAGCAACCTGCTGACGTTTGAGGAAATTCATCGTGTAGTGACCGTCGCATCCAGTTTGGGGATTAATCGTATTCGCCTGACAGGTGGGGAACCACTGATGAGGAAAGATCTGCCAACTCTGATAAAAATGATAAATGAGGTGGAAGGCATTAATGATGTCGCCCTCACCACCAATGCCTTTTTTCTTAATGATCAAGCACAGAGTCTGCATGATGCAGGACTAAAAAGGCTGAACGTAAGCCTGGATGCACTCGACCCTGAAAAATTCCGAGATGTTAATCGCAGGGACTGTCTGAAAGCAGTTTTAGAAGGTTTGGACACAGCTCGTAAGGTCGGTTTCAAATCAATAAAAATTAACGCTGTAGCAGTAAGAAATTTTTCAGAATCGGAGATCATGGGCCTGATTGAATATGGTCGCTCGGATGGGTTTGAAGTCCGTTTCATTGAGTTCATGCCGCTGGACTCAGATAAAGTCTGGGAACGCGACAAAGTTTTATTTGGACATGAGATTGTCGAACTCATCAAAGAAAAATACGAACTGGTACCGGTCGACAACTCACTAGAAATTGGACCCGCAAGCGAATATACATTCGCCGATGGCAAAGGGAAAATTGGTATCATCACAGCTGTAAGTAATCCCTTCTGCGATCATTGCAACCGAATCCGCATGACCGCAGATGGTAAGCTACGAACCTGTTTGTTCTCAACTGACGAAACCAACCTTAAAGAAATGATCCGATCCGGTGATAGTAATCAAAAAATTGCTGAAACGATCCGTCAGGCAGTTCTTGTTAAAGAACCTGGGCATAAAATCAACCTCGATGACTTCGAGCGACCTGATCGAGCTATGCATGCAATTGGCGGGTAGTTACGACTAAGTATGGGATCAGCCTTGGATCTTAATTAAAGTTTCTAATTTTTTTCTATTGCTCTGCTATTACTTTCTCCCCACCATCAGATATCTCATTTGTGACAAGCGACTTTTATATTAAATACCTTTCCCCATCTCTAATAATTTGTAAAGCTTGTGAGAAGTCCACTGATTGGTGCTAAGGTGGCATAAATATTAGGGATTCATACCTGAATAAACTTATCCTGCTTGGTTATTTATTCCGAGCTACGGTTCCTGGTTTGTTACGAAGCAAAACCCATTCATTTAGCTTGCTGACTTCTTCGGGGCTCAATATAGTAAGGAGAGATTTAGGGTCGGAGTGATCTTCATCATTTACCACAAAACAGTAGTTTCTTTCAATATGAGCCGCAACATGGGCTTTAAACTGGGGAAACTGGGAAAACATTTCACAAAAAATTTCCGCGTGGTATTCTGGCTTTGAAATTTTAGGATCGAACCGATAGAGTTTCATATCCAACTTCTTTTTAAAATCGGCTTTGATCAAAATACCCATGATAAAATGCCTCCCATAAATAAGCTGATATTTTACAAGAAATTTAATCAACTACAAAACCTTAAGAACTCCCTATGAAAAATGAAAAACTGCCAATTACCGAGAGAATCAAGTATCAACTTAATTTACAATATTTTAAAGCGTTAACTTGGTACAGTTCAGGCAGAGTTTGTTATGAATAAAAACAGCTTAAAGTAAAACTGGACTTCTTCTTACCCTCAATTACTTTTTAATAACAGAATAAATTAATGAATAAGCAAACCAAAACCGACCGAGTTCAAAGCCTGCTGGATTTTATTGATCGTTCTCCCACACCTTTTCATGCAGTGCAAGAGATAACAAGTACTCTTTCTAACAAGGGTTTTATTGAGCTTAAAGAAAGAGATGCCTGGAGGCTCAAGTCTAATGGCAGATATTTTCTCACCCGAAATGATTCATCTCTAATCGCATTTGTTTTGGGATCAGAGCCAGCGTTCAAAATCATCGGTGCCCATACAGACAGCCCCAATCTCCGGCTAAAACCGCATGCGGTTTATGCAAAAAATGGTTATCTGCAATTAGGAGTAGAAGTATATGGAGGTGTCCTACTCTCCACTTGGACGGACCGAGATCTATCATTAGCCGGACGAGTGATTTTGGCAGGAAAGAAAAATCATTTA
>PAJA01000052.1 GCA_002705185.1 Nitrospina sp.
TGCCAAAAACTTTTATTAGAATTCCAGCTAATAACGGGAATAGGAGTATTGGGAACATCATGATTCAATTACACTTCGGAGATAAAATAACATTTGCAATATATTTAGACTTAAACCTGTTTTTTATAGATGACCGATTTTGTTTAAAGTTTCATGAAGTAAAAAAATATCGGAGATAATTAACATGAATTTACGCATGAATCCAGTATTTTTTAATAGAATTTCAATTAAAAATATTTCTACAAATTTCTTAAAATAAGTTTTCTTGTTTTTCTTGACTTGGTGGGAGTTTGTTGAAGTGTTTGTAGGCCATAGGTGTTGCGATACGACCTCTGGGAGTGCGCTGGATAAATCCGGTCTGAATAAGATAAGGTTCAAGCACATCTTCGATAGTATCTTTTTCTTCGCTGATAGATGCGGCCAGACTTTCGATGCCAACCGGCCCACCGGAATATTTTTCGATCATTGCCAGCAGAAGCTTGTGGTCCATTATGTCAAGCCCTCTTTCATCGACTTCCATCATTTCGAGAGCACTGGCAGCTACTTCGCGAGTGATAATTCCATCTGCTCTAACCTGAGCATAGTCACGAACCCGTCTTAACAGTCGGTTGGCAATTCTTGGCGTACCACGTGAACGACGGGCAATTTCATTAGCTCCTTCTGGGACGATAGTAATCTCTAGAATGCCGGCAGATCGAGTGAGAATAACCTGAAGTTCTTTCTCATTATAGTAATCCAGTCGATGCACAACTCCGAATCTGTCACGCAACGGAGAGGTGAGCAGCCCTGCTCTAGTAGTCGCTCCCACCAATGTAAAGGGTGGAAGTTCCAGTTTAATCGAGCGGGCACTTGGACCTTGACCGATCATGATATCAAGTTTATAGTCTTCCATTGCCGAGTAAAGAATTTCTTCGATAACGTTGGAGAGTCGATGAATCTCATCCACAAACAGAACATCACCTTTTTTTAGGTTGGTAAGAAGGGCTGCGAGATCGCCTGATTTTTCTATGACCGGGCCCGATGTGCTCTTAATATTTGCGTTCATTTCGGAGGCAATAATATTAGCTAGCGTGGTTTTTCCTAGGCCGGGAGGACCGTAAAACAGAACGTGATCAAGGGATTCTTCGCGCATCTTTGCTGCAGCGATGAAGATGTTTAGGTTCTCCTTAATTTTTTCTTGTCCGACATATTCCTCCATTTGGTTAGGACGAAGACTATTGTGAAACTGGGCTTCCTCGTTGTCCTCTGCCGAATCTATGAGTCTGTCTTCTTCCATTATTTTTTCCTTGGTAATGCTATAAAATATTTAAACTTTCTTTAATGATTTCTTCTAAACCGGCATCTTTGCCGTTCTGAGAATAGATTGTTTTTAGGGCTTTCTCTGCTTCCGGTTTTTTATAACCGAGGTTGAGGAGTGCAGAAAGTGCATCGTCATAAAACCCTTGTTTGGTAGGAATATAGTCAGCCGAACGGTCCATATCCAGTGTCATGTCTGCTAGCTTATCTTTCATTTCCATAGTCAAGCGTTCGGCGGTTTTCTTTCCGACTCCGGGGATAGTACTTAGTTTAGCGCAGTCATTATTCATCACTGCCGACAATAAGTCTGTAGGGGACATACCTGAAAGGATACCTAAGGCCAGTCTAGGCCCGACCTTGTTAATGGTGATGAGTTTTTGGAAAATGGTTTGTTCCTCTTCTGTTAAAAAGCCAAAAAGTTTAAACTCGTCTTCTCGTACGCGAGTATGTATTCTGAGTGAAACTGCCTGACCGATACTGGGTAGGGCGTAATAGGTGGATAGAGGTGTAAAAACCTGATAGCCCACGCCATTAACATCTATAATAGTGTGTTCGGGAGATTTGTATGTTAGCTGTCCTTTCAGGTGGGCGATCATATTTTACTTGTGAGCCTGTTTGATTTTCTGTTGCAGTCCAGCATGATGAATATGGCAGATAGCAACAGCAAGGGCGTCGGAAGCGTCAAATGGATCGGGTTTCTCTTTAAGGCGCAGCAGAGTCGAGACCATATCGCGGACTTGGTTTTTATCGGCGCGTCCATAACCGACTACCGACTGTTTCACCTCCATTGGACTGTATTCAGCAAGGTCAATGTTGCAGTTGGCGGCGGCAAGTAAGGTAACTCCTCGAGTTTGTCCAAGCTTTATCACCGTCTTCACATTGGTTGCGTAGAACAGGTCCTCAACTGCTACAACATCAGGCTTAAAACTTTCTATCGCTAGAACCAGTTCATCATAAATGATCTTGAGTCGCTCATGAAACGAATGTTTTGATGAAGTTTTTACACTGCTCCAATGCAATGCATTTAGGTCACTTTTTATTTCTTCGACGATGCCGAACCCGGTGCAGTTACTTCCCGGATCGATTCCCATAACGCGCATTTTATTTCAGCCTTGGTGAAACGATTAAATATTTGTATGGGTTATCCGTCTTCACTCATGACGGTTTTATGATTTTGGTTTTAACTATTTTTTTAAGTAAGACTTTTAGCGATCTCGCTGGTTGGAGTTTTAATTATTTTCTATGATAGCCGCCATAACGTCATCGGAAATATCGAAGTTAGAGTAGGCTTTTTGGATGTCATCGTGATCTTCCAGAATGTCCATTAGTTTGAGAAGTGCTTTACCTTTTTTTTCGTCAATGGAAACAGTGTTTTGTGGAATGCGTGTGATTTCGGCTAATTCCATCAGCACGCCTGCATCTTCCAGAGCTTTGCGTACGGCCTCGAAATTTTCAATTGATGTAGTGATCTCGTAGTGTTCGTCGACAGTTTTCAGGTCATCAGCACCAGCATCTATGGCGAGTTCCATCAGGTCGTCTTCGCTTTTGTCTTCGGTCTTAACAGTTAATAATCCTTTTTGTTCAAACATCCAACCTACACAACCGTTTTCCCCTAGATTTCCACCAGCCTTGCCAAGAGCTGCACGTATTTCACTGACAGTACGATTTTTATTGTCGGTCATCGCTTCCAGAAAGATTGCAGCGCCACCGGGACCATATCCTTCATAGGTATGTTCTTCGTATTGAACGCCTTCTAATTCTCCTGTACCTTTTTTAATGGCACGGGTGATGTTATCTACTGGCATATTCTTACTTTTGGCGATCAAGATGGAAGTTCTAAGACGAGGATTGCCGTCAGGGTCTCCGCCACCGAGACGAGCTGCTACAGTGATTTCTTTTATGAGTTTAGTAAAAACTTTTCCGCGTTTAGCATCGGCTGCACCCTTTTTATGCTTTATACTAGCCCACTTAGAATGACCGGACATATTTTCTTCCCTTAATCAAAAAAAATTATAAACTGAGGGTAATTTAACACAATATATGATCTTCTCTCAACTTCGTATGAGCCTATGACTGAGAAAACGGTAGAAATCAAAATTTCAGGTAAAACTATCCAAGCTAAACTTGGCGAAACCATAGTTAACGCACTTTGGGAATCGGGAATAGCCGATAGTGTCAAGACAGGTTGTGCTGGAGGAGTCTGTGGAGCCTGCACTGTTACTTTACGCTATTCTGATGGAAGGCAGGGGGGTACAGAACTAGCCTGTATGAAGGCGGTGGACGCCGAAATGGAGGTATTCCCCTGTCCCGTCGAGCCAGATGATCCTGTGATGCCAGTTTCTCATCCAGAACTTTCTCATTTGCAGTCGGCGTTTCCTACCTTAAACCGATGCACTAAATGTGGAAGCTGTACCAATTCCTGTCCAATGTCTATCCCGGTAATGGACTCAGTTTTACGCATGCAAAAGGGTGAGTTTCAAGCTGTGGCAGAAGATTTTACTACTTGCATCCATTGCGGGCTATGCCGTTTTGTTTGTGAAGACAAAGTCAAACCACATACTATGGGCCTCTGGCTGCGCCGCTCTCTTGGTCTAAGTAGAGAGGCTAAAATAGAAAAAAATGAGGATAATAATGATTGGGAATACCTGCTCGATGAAGATCCTGAAGCGAGACTAGAAAAAGCCCGCCATTATCGTCGTAAGGGGAACCTATGATGCAGTGGGCGATTGAGTCTCTCAAAAAGCTCGAAAGTTCTCGTCGGGATCGAGCTAATAAACCTGCTCCATTGCCTGGCTCATCGGAAGCGGAGATGCTTCTAAAAACATATCATCCTGATTACTTGGGTAACAAACGACAGTTGTCTGTTGGTCCCAATGCCGGAGATCAGAAGGTTCCTTTAGAGCTTGCCCAGCTCCTAGAAGGGGATAGTGCTATAGACAATCTTCCCAACCCAGAAATCGAAACTGATGTTTTAATCATAGGTGGTGGCGGAGCAGGTGCGGCAGCTGCTCTTACACTAGAAGGCTCGGGGCTCGACGTTCATCTAGCCACGAAGCTAAGGCTCGGCGATTCTAATACGGTGATGGCTGAAGGAGGCATCCAGTCGGCTCTTGGTCCTGAAGACTCGCCAAGACGGCATTTTGCTGATGCTCTAGTTGGTGGGCACGGTGACAATGATCCAAATTTACTGCAGATTCTTTGTGAACAGGGGCCGGAAAGCATTCGTTGGTTAAGTCAACTGGGGTGCTTATTTGATCAAAATGAGAAAGGACGGTTTCGTTTGCGCGGTGGTGGTGGTACTTCGGTGCCACGTGTTTTGGCTTGCAGAGATTATACGGGTCTAGAGATCATGCGCGTGTTGAAAGATGCGGTGCGCCTTACCAGCACCAAATTGATGGAAGAACATGTGGCGATGGAATTCGTCGATGATGGCAATGGTAGAGTGACAGGTGCCATTCTGTTTGACCGAAGTGCCAGTAAAACAGTTTGTATTTCAGCGAGGGCAGTGATTTTGGCTACCGGTGGTAGTGGGCAGATACGTTTACAGGGATTCCCAACTAGTAATCATATTGGTGCGACTGGTGATGGTCTAGTTCTTGCCTACCGGCAAGGATGTCGCCTTATTGATCTTGACAGCTATCAGTACCACCCTTCAGGAGCCAGTTATCCTGAAGCTTTGGCAGGACAATTGGTTACCGAAGCAGTCCGGTCGATGGGAGCTCAGGTAGTCAATGCCGAAGGCGTTCAATTCATCGATGAGATGGCTTATCGCGATGTGTTGGCTGCAGCTATTATTAAGGAAATCGTCAAGGGAAGAGGTGTTAAAACTCCGCATGGAAAGTCAGGGGTCTGGCTCGATACCCCGATGATAGATTTGAAAAAAGGACCAGGGACACTGGCTCATCAGTTTCCCGGATTGATTCACCGTTTTGAACGATATGACATTAACCCAACGAAACAACCGATTCTTATTTATCCAACATTGCATTATCAGAACGGAGGTATTCGTGTTGATTCGGAATGTAGAACTGATATTGCCGGACTTTGGGCCTGTGGAGAAGTGACCGGAGGATTGCACGGTAAAAATCGTCTTATGGGAAACTCTCTTCTAGATATTACTGTATTTGGCCGAAGGTCGGCACAATCGGTTCTCGACAATATTCCCAAACGAGGAGCTACAACCCTCACAAACTTAAAAAGATTTCGAGAAGAACTGACAAAAATAGAGAGCCCAGAGGTGTCTCCTAAATTTTTTCCGGATGCTTCGGGAATGAAATTAAAAGCAATAAAAATAGAAGAGAAATCAGAAAAGGAAATCTCCAAATTTGAGCCGCGTAATCCCTTTAACTTTTAATAATACTTATTGATGGATTCCTTTTTCTCGGCTGATGGATTAAAAGTTTTTGCCTTGCTGGTAGTTTTTATCGCTATACTGCTAGTTCGACACAAACGACAACACCGGTTAGCTGGTGATCCTATAGTTGTAAAAGATCAACTTGAAAGATTGGGGGGCAATTACACTGTTCTATCTGATATTGTGGTGTCTGCCGAGCTAGGAATGAATGATGTGAGTCATGTGGTGGTTTCAACCTATGGAGTATTTGTTCTTACCATTAAAACTGAGGTTGGAAAAATTTACGGCCGCGAAAAGGATCGGGAATGGCATGTCAAAAAGGATATTTTGTATAACCCGTTATGGGAAAACCGCAAGCATGTTAACGCTCTGGAGAAAGTGATCGGCTCAGTTTGGTTTATTCCTGTTGTCGTGTTTACAAGGGCAGTTTTAAAAGACGATTTTGGTAAGCATGTTATTAAACTCAAGGAGTTAATTCCCTTTATTGAAAAACATAATGTGCCCCGATTGTCTGACGACAAACGGCGAGAAATATTACAAAAACTTACCACTGCACATGGAGGTAGTTAGTAAAAATATTTAAATTGAAATTTTAAAGGGTTTCTTGTGAAAATTTTTCTTTTAAATAAAGTCATCTCTAACTATCTGCTTTTTTCGTTGTAGCAAAGCCATAGAGCTTTCAGGGTCAACTTTAAAGCATCCGGCTTTTTATTCCCCTCAGTTTTCTGATTAATTGTAATTAATACTAAAAAACTCATTTAACCATTAAGCTATTTAAAAAAATGGTTATAATTTTAATTTTTTGGCTTGCTTTGAATTTGTAAGCTAAAGTTTACGTTTTGAATGTTTGAGTATATAGATTCTCTTAGATGCCAGGGTAGTAAATAGGAGTGGGGAAGATATTTTTTCGATAAATCAAATAAATGCTTTAGAATAATAATCATTAGTTGAATTAGAATTTGAAATAGGAGTAAAGATGAAACGGCTAGTAACTTTATCGGTATGTCTTTTTGGGTTTTGGTTAATGCTGAGTGGGTATTCTTTGGCCGTTTCAAAAAAGTTTTTATTCCCACCGTCGAGCTATAAGCCACCTTGTGATATATCTAAAACAACGATTTGTACTATAGAAATCTGGCTTGGCCACAAACATAAAAAAAAGAAAAAAGATATTAAGAGTTTTTTAAAATCCAAGTCGATTAAAGTGTTGGGTCATACTATTCAGTTCTGGAGACGTGGTAACGGGCACCCCCCAACAAATATTGCTATTGGAAGTGCAGTCAGTGCTGCAGATGCTCGCATGGTAATTGACTTTGCTCTAAAGTATAACGATGAGTTAAATGGGCTAATTTTACGACCTCTCAATCCACCGAATTATGTTGCTGTCGCCACCTCAGCTTGGGACGAGATGTCGGAAGTCGCGATCACACCGGCAGACCTTAAAAAGTTGCGAGACCCAAAACTAACTACAGAAGACTTCCATTCTCTTTATTATGAGCTCACGAACGAGGGAAACGTTCAGAATAAATTCTATTAGCCAGCTAGCGGAAGGTTGGAGTAGGACGATATCCTTAAAGTAGACATTTAACACATCTGCTTTTTTTGATGGAATAGTTTCGTTTGCTCGCCCGGGTTAGAATGACAAAAATTTTTTGTGTCGAGATACTCCTATTCTTTTCAAAAAATGTTGGCAGATTGTACTAGCGTCAATTGAGGGGTTTGACAAATGGGATAGGATTTGCTAGAAGCTAAGCCTTTGAATTATAAAAAATTTTACTTTTCAGGAATGTAAGTATGCTTGATTTAGCATTTGCTATGGCTCCACCACCAGATGGGGCAGATCCCGGCGGAGGAAGCTTGTTGGCGTTATTGCCACCAATGATCATGATGTTCTTGATCTTCTATTTCGTGCTTATTCGTCCACAACAAAAAAAACAACAGGAAGCACGTAAAATGGTGGATGAGCTGAAAGAAGGAGATACAGTTGTAACCTTGAGCGGCATTCACGGAACCATTAAAAAATTAAAAGATGATACGGTCATGTTGCAAGTCGCTGACAACGTCCGGGTCAAAATAAACCGTTCTTCCATCGGTACGAAGAAAGACTAAATTGAGGTATGGGGTCTTGAATAATGTATAAGGATCTTAAATGGAAAATTCCTTTGATACTTGGTGTGCTGCTCGGCGCAGTATGGCTATCGTACCCTCTGAAGGAAAAAATTGCGCTTGGTCTTGACCTGCAGGGGGGTATGCATCTGGTGCTTGAAGTTAAGGTAGAGAAAGCAGTTGAGGCTAGTCTTGACAGAATAGCAGATGATATCAAACGAGATATTACTGAAGAAGATTTGGAAGTCGACCGAGTCAAAGTCCTTTTCTCAACTCGACAAGTTAATATTCGGATGGTTGATAATCTTGATCTTCCACCAGTTAAAACAATTCTGGGGAATTATCCATTCTTAAGTATGGTCAGTGAAGATTCTGACGGACTTGGACTGGTTTATCAGATGACCCTAGACCAAGTTAAGCAAATTGAACAAAATGCAGTGAGTCAGGGGTTAGAGACAATCCGAAATAGGGTAGACCAATTTGGCGTATCTGAACCGACTATTCAGGCTCAAGGAGAAAATAGAATTTTGGTGCAGTTACCCGGTGTGAAAGATCCGGAACGAGCTATTAATCTTATTGGAAAAACGGCTCGACTTGAATTTAAACTTTTAGACGAAGAAAACAGTTTGCAAAAGGCGCTGGCTGGGGATATGGATGAAGAGTCTGAGATTTTAAACCAGCGAATAGTAGACAAAGAAACAGGTGCTGTTACTAAAGAAGCTTTCCTTTTAAAGAAACGTACGGTTTTGACAGGTGAAACCTTGACAGGTGCTGAAGTTAGATTTGATTCAGACTTTAATGAGCCCTATGTTGCTCTGAATTTCAATAGCGTTGGAGCTATGATTTTTCAACAGGTAACACGTGAAAATATTAAGAAACGTCTTGCGATAGTTTTGGATGATAACGTTTATTCGGCACCGGTTATCCAGGATGAAATCGCTGGCGGACGTGCACAGATAACGGGTCGCTTTACTTCAGAAGAAGCAAGAGATTTGGCCATCATTCTTAGAGCAGGTGCTCTTCCAGCACCAGTTATCATTCTTGAAAATAGAACAGTAGGACCATCATTAGGTCAGGATTCAATTAACAAAGGAATTACATCCATAATTTATGGTGGCCTCGTTGTTGTGGCATTCATTGCTGTTTATTACAAGTTATCCGGCATTATTGCGGTAATTGCATTGTTTCTTAATATAGTTCTTCTTGCAGGGGCGTTAGCTTATTTTGGCGCAGCTTTGACACTTCCGGGTATCGCGGGAATTATTCTCACCGTTGGCATGGCGATTGACGCTAATGTTCTTGTATTTGAGCGTATCCGTGAGGAGCTAAGAATTGGTAAAACAGTTAGGGCCGCCATTGATGCGGGTTTTTCCAAGGCTTTTCGCACTATTGTTGATGCAAATATAACAACTTTCATCGCCGCTGTGGTTTTATTTCAATTTGGTACGGGCCCAATTAAAGGTTTTGCCATTACTTTATGCATAGGAATTGCCGCGAGTATGTTCACAGCAGTTTTTGTGAGTAGAACTATTTTTGACGGAACTATGAGTCAGAGAAAACTGGATAAGTTAAGTATATAAACTATGAAAATCATTAGCAGCGAAACCCATTTCGACTTCATGGGTAAAATTAAAATAACTCTTGCTATCTCAGGGTTGATGATTCTAGTTGGTTTGACTTCTATTGTCATGTCAGGTGGGCTCAAGTATGGTATCGACTTTTCTGGAGGGACTCTGGTTCAACTTCAATTTAAAACCCCGCCGAATATAGAAGAGATCAGGGGTGGGCTGAAGTCTATAGGGTTGGGTGAGAGTACCATTCAGGAGTTTGGAACTAAACGTGATATTCTCATCCGAGTGCAGCGTTCAGAGGAAAAGCTTGAGGCTGTGGGGTCTAAAATCCGCAACAGTCTGGGTAAAAAGTTTAATAAACAAGATATTACTGTCGAAAGAGTTGAAATGGTGGGGCCGAAAGTGGGCAGTGACTTGAGGGAAAAAGCACTCCTTTCTATATTGTACGCCGTCATCGGTATTGTGATTTATATTTCTTGGCGATTTGAGTTGCGTTATGCAGCTGCCGCCATCATTGCTCTCGTTCATGATGTTTGGGTTACTATGGGAGCGTTTTCGCTATTTGACAAGGAGTTTACTCTTGTTATCGTTGCGGCATTTTTAACCATCATTGGTTACTCATTGAACGATACCATTGTTGTTTTTGACCGCATTCGCGAGAACCTCCGACGTAAAGGAAAAAACACACTTGCTCAAACCATTAATATAAGTATAAACCAGACATTGAGCCGAACACTCCTCACCTCAGGTACAACTTTGCTCGTAGTGCTTTCTTTGTTTTTCTTTGGCGGAGAGATCATTCATGATTTTTCTTTTGCCTTACTGGTAGGTGTTTTGGTTGGAACGTACTCATCCATTTTTATAGCTAGCGTATTTTTGGTTTTCTTGGACTCGCGACGTCGAGCCTAAAGTCGTTATTTGCGAGCCTGAGTAACACCTCACTTAATTCCATATAACTGCATCTACCTTGGGCTTTGCTGGAATCAGTTGCAATTTTATTCGGGCCCGTGCTAAATTCCTCAATGGGTTAACCAAGCTTTCGCTTGTTAGCACACAGTTTTAGTGGTTAAAAAAACTATTGATTACTCCTTTCTCTTCTCAGGTGTTTAAGTCTAATAAATAGAGAGTGCTAATATGACCATTTCCCCCAAACTTCAACTTCAGCAATTGATCCTTCTTCAAAAACTGGATGATGAAATTGTAGAGCATAGAAATCAACTTGCAGACATCCCTGTCCAAATAGACTCTGAATTTAAAGAACTAGAAGATAAAAAGAAAATCCTTTCAATTGCTAAAGAAGAAATAGACACGCTTCAAAAAAATCGTAAGGCAATTGAATCAGAAGTTCAGGGTGAAAATGACCATATGGCGAAAGCTAAGACTAAACTTCCTGCCGTAAAAACCAATAAGGAATATACTGCTATTCTTTCTGAAGTGGATGCGATTAAGAAGAAAGTTGAGGGGCTGGAAGATAAAGAACTGGAAATCATGGAAGTTCTTGAAGATAAGCAAAAGGGACTTCCAGCAATCGAAAAAAAATGCAAAGAAGAAGATTCCCATTTTCAGGAATACAAAACAAAAAAAGCTGATGAATTGGATAGGGTGACGAAAGAGATGAATCCTTTGTTAGCCAAGCGTGAAACTGTGAAAAGTCAAATCGACACGGTGATATTTCAACGTTATGAAAAAGTCGCTAAATCTCGTGGTGGGAAGGCAGTAGTTTCTTTACAGGAAAATATTTGTCAGGGCTGTTTCCAGCAGATTCTTCCTCAGATGGTGATAAATGTTAAAGTTGGCGAATCAATTCATCAGTGTTCAAGTTGTCTATGTTTTTTGTATTGGGAAGAAGTTTCTGAAACCGTGATGCCGAAGTAAACCGGGTGACCGCTGTTTCGGCTTTATGGCCGGGAGAGAGGAAAGTCCGGGCTCCACAGGGCAGGATACTCCGTAACACGGAGTGAGGGTAACCTTAAGGAAAGTGCCACAGAAAATACACAGCCTACCCGACCTCGTGTTGGCGGCAAAGGTGAAAAGGCGAGGTAAGAGCTCACCAGTACCGTTGGTGACATCGGTAGCTTGGTAAACCCTATCCGGAGCAAGATCAAATAGGAAAGTGTTTGAGGACGGCTCGTCCGATACTTTCGGGTTGATTGCTCGAGCTTGTTGGTAACAGCAGGCCTAGATTAATGGTCACCACTTCATGTCTAATGAAGCACAAAACCCGGCTTATGGTTTACTTCGGCGACTCGGTTCTGGTTCATTCCCGGTGGCTGTTATATTCTTTCCATAGTGTTTGGTTATGAAAAAAGGTTAGCTAGTATTGGATATATCTTCTCGGCAAATAGTCATTTTATACTTATAGATTAAAGTGATTTCCACTTTTACCCCCACCCTATAGGTTATACGTAGTATTTTTATTTTACGAATAATCTTTCCCAATAAACAGAGAAAGTCCTTAATTTCAAGGGATAATAAGCCGTAAACAATACATAAGGCATCAAAGTTATTGGTGTAACACCCCAATGGCAATAGGGTGTTAGTACCTTGAGGTTTCTTTTGTTTAAAATCATTTTATCGATAAGCTTAAAAGATTATGATATACCCTGCTAACTCCCTAAAGCTTTGGTGTGCAATTTTTGCTTTTTTTGGCCTGTGTCTTATGGCCTCTTCTGCCTTTGCTGATGTAACCTCTATGTCTGCAATAGATAGCAAAAGATTGATGAATCGCCAGCTAACCTCGAGTGTAGGGAAAAACCATTCAAGGAATCTTCCTCCAGAATATTTTTCTATGAATCTATTGTCTGAAGAATTCACCTTTGAAGGTGATGAACGACTTCTAGAAGAAAATAACAGCTATTCTTATACTATTGGAGATAGAGTAGCACCTACAAGTTTGCGAGGAAAAATCAAGTTGGGGGGTGATTACTTTAAGGATATATTTACAGATGCCGGTTATGCAGCTTCATCTCCAAGTCGCTGGGAAAAATCTGACTGGGTCACTGCTTCCATTTTGGCAGGTTTCACTGGGGTATTTTTTCTTTTGGATGATGAAATAAAAGAAGGCTTTCAAGATGTCAGAAACACAACCACTGATGATTTGTCAGCAATTTTTGAGCGTTTTGGGAATGGGACATTCACTATACCCGCCTTGGCCGGACTTTATCTTTATGGTCGATTTGGAGAGGATGATAAGATCGAAAGAACTGCTCTTCTAGCCACTGAAAGTTTTTTGGTCTCAGGGTTATTCTCTACGATTCTAAAGGTAAGCGCGGGAAGACACAGACCTTCAAAGGATAATTCTGCTGATATTTTTGATGGCCCCAGTATCAGTAATAAATCATTTCCTTCTGGCCACACCACAACCGCCTTCTCTCTTGCAACGGTGGTGGCAAGTGAATATGATCATATCCCGCTGATAGCTCCTGTTTCCTATGGCCTAGCTACACTAACAGGTATTTCTCGGTTGAATGATAATAAACATTGGGCCTCAGATGTGTTTTTTGGTGCAGCACTCGGGTATTTCACCTCAAAAACCATTCTCAAACTTCATAGCAACAAAAAAGGTCAACACTTTACCATCTACCCCCATGCTGACCATAGAAGCGGCGGTTTAATTTTGTCGACTCGATTTTAAAAAATGCTGATAACTGGAGCTTTAATATATAAAAAATGTCATTGATTTTCCGCCCAAATGGTTAGTTTTTCACGAAAGATTTTTGCATTATGTCTTACATCAACTGGAAAATTAGGGTGAAAAAGTATTTTTTTGATGACTCGAGTTTGTGGTGAGGTAGCCGCGATTTCCAGCAATTCACTGATAAAAATTCTTCTATCTTTATTTAATCTACTCTTATTTTCTGGTTCTATAATTATCACAGGCTCTCGGTAACTACCGGAACCTATACCTACTAAAGCAGAACGCCTGACATCGGGATGTCTGTTAAATATCGCTTCGCAGGGAATGGTGAATAGAGTTTCTGTGTGAGTAAAGACACGATGGTTTTTTCTTCCACAGAACCAAAGTCGGTTTTGCTCATCCCATTTACCTAAATCACCCATCCTGTGCCAGAAAGTTTCGCCATCTGGGATTTTAGTTAGATGAGTAATATTTTCGCAATTTAAATAGGTTTTAGTNACCCAGGGAGCNTTCACGACNATTTCTCCTATTTGGCCTTTAGGTANTTCTAGANCANCNTNCCATTTAAGAATAGGTNCTTCTGAAATGNGTATAACCTTGACTTCTGCTTCGGGAACGGGTCTACCTATGCAGGTTCCTTNNCCCTTTTCTGANTGTGCCCAAGTGTCATCAATAATTTCCTGTCTCTCTATTGAAGTTATAGGGAGAGCTTCGGTGGCTCCATAGGGAGTCAGAACTTTGCAGCTGGGGTCTAAAATGGATTCAAAGCGTTTAAGCAAGTTTCCGGAGACAGGGGCACCTGCAATCAGAATACGCTTTAGAGAAGTAAGTCGTATTAGATTTTTCTGACAATAACGGCTAACCGTATCCCAAAGAGCTGGGGAACCAAAACTACTGGCGATTCTATGAGTCTGGATAGGGCGGATAATATTCTCAGGGTTTACTTTTGCTGGACAGGTCGGATCCATATCAGGAATAACGCTGGTTACTCCCATTCCTGCATTGAACAAACCAAACAGAGGAAAAGTAGGTAAATCTTTTATTTTCGGGAGAATACCAAAATGTTCGCGAAGAATTCGAGTTTGCTGGTTAAACATGTAATGAGTGTAAAGTACGCCTTTTGCAGGCCCAGTACTACCACTGGTAAATAAAACAGCCGCCGTCTGATCTTCAATAACTTCAGCCATTTGATAATCGGTTTGTCCGCTTCTTTTAATCTGACTCAGAGTTAGGCCAGACCAGCACCATTTTCTTCCAACAGTCACTGATAGTTGAATCGACTTGAACGCAGAAGGAAATAGAGTTTTTATGGCATGTACTAAAGGAATTCCGATGATTCCCCGAGGCGCGGACTGTTGGATGCAATGTAGTACATTCTTTTTTCCCATCCCGGGATCAATTAGGACGGGAACTGCTCCGGCCTTAAATAGTGCAAAGGCGAGAGTTACGAATATGGTCCCATATGGAACCATCAACAGTACCCGGTCTCCTGTTTTCATTCCGTTGTGGAGAAGACCAGAGGCAATTAAACTACTCTCTTTGTCTAATTGTTTGAAGGTGACTTGGGTTTTATTCCGCATTTCAATGATTGCGGATTGATCCGGAGTTTCTCTTGCCCAATACGCAAGACTAGCAGCAATGTTAAAGGACGTCATAGTTCGCTATGGCAAGTTAAGAGCTGCTTTGACCAAATGCAGAGTCACTTTTTTTTTATTTATATAAGACTGCTGGTTAATAGACTTAACGGCACTTTGAATAGATATAAAGTCTCGGGGAATACGAGACAATAAAAAATGAATGATGGGTTCGGGTAAGTTTAAATTGAGATCTTTTGCCAGCTTTATAATGATTTTGGCTGTCGTGATATCATCAATATCTTTTATTTCCGTAACCATTCCCCACTGAAACCTTGATATCAGGTAGCTTTCGATGGTAGAGGTTTTGTCAGGGGGTAGGTTGGCGGTGAATGCAAGCTTGCCACCTTTTTCTATAATCTGGTTGTAAATATGATAGAGCTTTTCCTTTGCTGTCGGTGACGGGGCAATACCTTCAACATTATCCATCAGAAAAAAATCAACGTCTATAAGTTGTTCGAGAGTTTGTTGGGCAGATGACCTGTTTTCCATCTTATTTGCGAAATCATTACCCTGTATACAAACGGCGCGTAATCCTTTTTCTGCGGCGTGATTGCCTATCGACAAGAGTAAGTGAGTTTTACCTAGGTTTTTTTTTCCGAAAATATAAAGCGCTTGAAAGGAAACCTTCTTGCCAGAGCAGAACTCCTTTGCTGTTTCAAATGCAATACGTGAACCGTTAGAAACCACAAAGTTGAGGAAACTGTATTCAGGGTGAGATGGGAAGTTTAAGAGTAGCTGTCGGCCAGGTTTTTCGGTCATAATTTTTCCGGGATAGGCCCCAGTGAAATGCTGTCAGACCAAGGTTACCAAGGGGGGATATGCCTGGGGTTATTTTGGGCCCGCTTGAATTTCAATGAAAACTTGACCCATCTTAGAGCTCATCATCACTGTACAAACCCAACCTTCTTTTTGATAATTTAAGACGGTGGTTTCATGTTTGATAGCGTTAACAAGTTTCCATCCTTTGTTGAGCATTTCGTTTTCATAAAAGTTTACGACACCATCAAAATCACTCCAACCAGTATAGATAAATCTGCCAACCTTAACAGATCCAGTTCCGGACTCATAAATAAAAGACTTGTTAGAGTCGAATGAATACCCTTGGGGATATGGGATGTCTGAAAAAGGATATACCATTTTAGGGGGAGGTGGTGGCGCGGGGGGTTTTGCGACATTTAATTTCTCTAATGTCGAGCATCCATAGATAAAAAGCCAAGCTCCAAATAGTAAAAACAGTAACAGTCTTTTAACCATTAATACCTCCTCCTAAATAGACAACCAATAAGCCTACCATCATGAGGCAAAAACCCACCACCCTTAGTATGTTATCTGGTGTGTTCGGGATTTTACGCGCAAATGACTTCACCTGTTCCGGAAAGCAAAAATAAGGGATTCCTTCAAAGACCATCATTAAGCCGAGTGCGGAAAGGAACAAGCTCATATATTCGCTCGATTATAAACGGGAAAAAACATTGGCACAATTCTTATTTTGATATTTTCAGTTCTTAGGCAGGTCATAGAAATCCAAGTTCTCTTTGAATAAAACAGAATCTCCCTTGGTGAGAAGAAGCTTCCGTAAGGTTGATCGGCTATTTACCTTGTTAGGTATATCAGGGTTGGACTAACTCAAAAATTCATAGCCTGATGCGATTATCTTTTATCTTATGAGACTAGTCAATATATAATTAGCTGTACAAAGCCATTGAAAAATTGGCTTTTTCCCGAGGGGTTTGATGTTGTAAATAAACGAAAAAGCATTATATAATCGACTTTCAATTTTACTTTTAAAAAATCCATTTATTATTTGATCAATGAGTATTTTGTTGAGTAAATGATCATTGTTGATTTTTTTATGAACGGATTTAAAAAGAACCAAGATTTATTTGAGTTTTTAGATTTGAATACTTAAAAAAATAGAATTTAGATTAATTTTTTTTAACTGAAATGCATGTTGCTAAAGATTAAGCTATATATAGTAAATGCTCCTTAAATGCTAGAGCTTAGGCTCTTGTTGCCGGAGAGCTGCTTTTTGCGCAACTTTTATTTTCCATTGTTTGTCAAATGAGGATTAGAAAACATGCTTAAATCTTTTGTCGGTTATGCCCGCTTAACTTCACTGGTTTTTGTTTTTTTGATTTCCCTAGTTATTTCTCCGGAGATTCTTCTTGCTTTAAGCAGTAATACTCAGCCACTTTCTAGTAATATTTTTGTGCAAATCGCTAAAAAGCAAAACCCGGCGGTAGTAAATGTAAGCATCAAGGGCAAGGCGGAGGTTGCGCCCCAGAGGAATTTCCCTGCACCTCGCCCTGGTCCTCGTCGCGGACCCCGCCGTGGCCCAGGACAGGACAAGTCTCCCGATTCTTTCCGTGATTTTTATGACCGTTTTTTCAACGAACGCCCAAATCAAAATCAAAAGCCTAAACGAGGTATGGGTTCTGGGTTTGTAATCGACAAAGAAGGTCATATTCTCACCAACTATCATGTTATTGAAGGTGCCGATGAAATTGTAGTGATGCTTGAGAGTGATGGAAAAGAAAAAGAATATTCCGCTACTTTAATAGGTTCAGACTCTAAAACGGATATTGCTTTGATTAAAATCAATCGTAAACCTGGAGATAATACAGAATTCCCTTTTCTAGAACTAGGTAGTTCTGAAAATCTTGAGGTGGGAGAATGGGTAGTGGCTATTGGTAACCCTTTTGGCCTAAGTCATACTGTTACAGTGGGTGTGGTGAGTGCTCTGGGTAGGAGTATTGGTGCGGGTCCTTATGATGAGTTTATTCAAACAGATGCTTCTATAAACCCTGGTAACAGTGGTGGGCCACTTATAAATATTGATGGGCAAGTGATCGGGATCAACACAGCAATCATTTCAGGAAATGCGGGTGGAAATGTAGGGATTGGGTTTGCAATTCCTATAAATATTGCTAAGGGAATTTTAAAGGATTTAAAAGAAAATGGATCTGTAACTCGAGGTTGGTTGGGGGTTATGATTCAAAAAATCACTCCTGAGTTGGAAAAATCTTTTAGCCTCAACCAAAGTGAAGGTGCACTTGTTGGTGACGTTATACCAGATGGCCCTGCTGCTAAAGGGGGTATTAAGCGTGGCGATGTTATCATTAACTTTAATAATCAACCTGTAAGTGACATGGAAGATCTACCAAAAATTGTTGCGGCAACAAATCCTGGTTCAGCGGTCGATGTTGAGGTGATTCGTGATGGAGCCAGAAAAATACTTCGTGTTACCATAGAAGTACTGAAAGATTCGCAGGAGTTGGTAGTGGCCAAGGCTGACCTTCTTGGTCTTCAGGTTCAAGATATTACCGAGGAGTTGGCGGAAAGCTTGAAATTGCAAGGTGTGGAAGGAGTTCTGGTTTCAGATGTTGTTGCTGGAAACCCTGCTTCAGAAGCAGGGATTCGCCGAGGAGATGTTATCTCAGAAATGAATCGTTCTCCGGTCAAAAATATAGGTGATTATCAGAACCTTTTAGCATCTGTCAAAAAGGGGTCTTCTGTTCTGTTTCTCATCAAGCGTGGTGGAACTACCATATACATTGCTGTTAAAGTCGAATAGATGGTTGTTTTATTCTCTTGTTGTTGGTAATACCTGTAATGGAGCTTTGCCATTCTGAAGCGAACTCTGATTCAAAGCGTAGGTTTGTATGAAAAAGGGGGGTGACGATTTCTTGATAATCTAACCCCTTAATCTCTTTCACTTTCTCACCCCTGATTGAGTGTGCTTGTTTCTTCAAGGTTTTTCTGGGCTTTTATTTTATTTGTTATGCTTGGCCAGTCCTTGGTCTTTGCTGAACAGAGCTATAATCGCAGAACCCCTCTAGTGCGAGCTGTAGAGAAAGTTAGCCCGGCTGTTGTTAATATTTATACTACAGAAATTTCTCGATCTGCACGTAACCCTTTCAGAAGTTTTGGCAATAATTCATTTGACCAGTTCTTCAAAAGATTCATTCCTCCCATAGAAAGTCAAAGGCGTAGTCTTGGTTCTGGAGTTCTCATCGATGGTGAAGGATTTATATTAACTAATGAGCATGTGATTGCCAAAGCTGCAAAAATTCATGTCATCTTGAGCGATAAGCAGGAGTTCGATGCCACAGTCATCGGTGCAGATGTTAAATCTGACTTGGCTATAATCAAAATTACTTCAGCAAAGCCCTTGCCCTATGTTCAAATGGGTCGGTCTGATGATTTGATGATAGGGGAGCAGGTGTTAACTATTGGTAATCCATTTGGCTTGCAACATACCGTTACGACTGGAATTATTAGTGCATTAAACCGAAATATTGAGGCTGGAGACAACACGGTCTTCACTGATTTTATCCAGGTCGATGCTTCGATTAACCCCGGAAACAGTGGTGGCCCATTACTGAATATTAACGGTTCTTTGATAGGTATTAATACAGCTATCTATCAAAAGGCCGAGGGAATTGGGTTTGCCATTCCCATCGATCATGCCAAGCGCATTGTCGATGAGTTGATACATTATGGAAAAGTACGACGTGGTTGGTTGGGGGTTTCTGTTCAGGAGCTAGATGCTCAGCTCTTGCGTCATTTTAAGTTGGATCGACAAAGAGGGGTGCTGGTTGTTGGCGTTGCCAATAATAGTCCAGGCGGTAAAGCAGATTTGAGGCGCGGGGATATAATAGTGGCCATTGATAATCATGAGGTAAAGGATAAGTCTGATTTTAGGGGCCGCATGGCTTCTTATACTGTGAACAGTTCAATTCGATTTTCCATATTACGTGATGGAAAAGTGATGGGGCGCAGAGTTCGTGTCACCTCCATTCCTGAAAGTTATGTTGAGGAGTTCACTTTCATCTGGCTTGGCCTAAATTTACAAGAGAACAATGAACACTTTGCTCGGTCAAATAGGCTGGCGACTTCTAAGGGAATGGTAGTCACTGAGGTGGTTCCTAAAAGTACCGGTGGACGAATTGGTATTAGTCCCGGTGATATTATACGGCAAATGAATCAGACGCGTGTTGATAGTGAAAAAGATTATAATAAGGCCGTTGCAGAAATAAATAACCCGGATCGCATTTTACTTTTGATTCAGCGTGGGCGGCAGGGGTATTATTTGACTCTAGAGCCCTGAAGAAATACGTTACTATGAGAATTAGAATAGTGATTTTAAGTAATCTGGTTACTTCCTTTAAATAAAGGTCCCTTAAACTTTCTCTTTCATGATTGGAAGTAGGGGGATTTCACTTCTTTATTCCTTCTACCTTTTTTTATGACACTTAAACAGGATATAGAGAACCTTAAAAAGACGATCCATAAACACGACCATCACTACTACGTCAAAAACTCTCCATCGATTTCAGATCAGGAATATGACGCACTTCTTCGACGTTTACGTGACCTTGAAAATGCAAACCCTGAATATATATCTCCTGATTCTCCGACACAAAGAGTAGGCGGCAAGGTGGAAGAACGGTTTAAAGCCGTCTTGCATTTGTCTCCCATGCTCAGCCTAGACAATACCTATAACGTCGATGAGTTGAAAGCCTTTCATCAGAGGGTCCTTAAGGGGTTGAAGGATATTCCTGAAGAATATATCGAATATATGGTTGAGTTAAAGTTCGATGGTCTGGCGGTAGCACTTACCTATGAAGACGGTTTGTTGGTTAGAGGGGCTACTAGAGGTGATGGTCTGCAGGGAGAAGACATTACTGCAAACTTGAGAACCCTGCGTTCCATTCCCTTGAAAATTGATGAGAAGGAGCGCATAGAAGTGCGTGGTGAAGTTTATATGCCGAAAAAGGAGTTTGAACGTATCAATCTAGAACGGGAATTAGAAGGAGAAGTGCCATTTGCTAATCCGAGAAATGCCGCTGCTGGAGCTTTACGACTTCTTGATCCTGCTCTTACCGCTCAACGCAAACTCGGTATATTTATTTATGCGGTGGGTTTTCTTGGTAACAATTCTTTTAAAACCCACTATGAGTTGCAGGGGCAACTTGAAGTATTGGGGTTCCCAATTAACAAATACAACCGTTTATGTGTAAATTTTGAATCAACCCTTGGTTTGATCGAGGAGTTTCATGATAAACGAAAAGAACTTGATTATGAAGTGGATGGCTTAGTTATTCAGGTGAATTCATTGACTCAGCGTAAGCAGTTAGGTGAGACTTCTAAGTTTCCCCGTTGGGCAGTGGCCTACAAGTATGAAGCGGAGCAAGCTATAACCGAAATTTTAGATATTGTATGCCAGGTGGGAAGAACCGGAGCTATCACTCCTGTAGCGGAGTTACAGCCTGTATTTATTTCAGGCTCCACCGTTAGCCGAGCGACTTTGCATAATGAGGATGAAATTAAGCGCAAAGATATCCGCGCTGGAGACCGAGTGGTAATCGAAAAGGCAGGTGAAATTATTCCAAAAGTTATCCGAGTCCTCGAGCCTTCAGGAGAGCGGAGGAAACCTTTCAAGATGCCCGCAGTCTGCCCCAAATGTCAGTCTTGCATCTATCGTGATGAAGGTGAAGTTGTCTGGCGATGTGTGAATTCATCTTGTCCGGAAAAATTAAAAGAAAGGCTTAAACATTTTTCTTCCAGAAAGGCAATGGACATTGACCACTTTGGTCCTGCGGTAATTGAGCAGTTGGTTGATTCAGGACGTGTCAAAAAATTTTCTGATCTCTATACTCTTAAAGTCGATGAGGTTGCTTCTCTAGAGCGTATGGCGGATAAGTCGGGACAGAATCTAGTTTCAGCTATTGAAAAGAGCAAATCGGCTGGGCTTTCTCGTTTTCTTTATGCTTTGGGGGTGCGACATTTAGGACAACGCACAGCAATTCTTTTAGCCAGAAGGTTTGGGTCTATCAAGGTATTGCAGGAGACTAGCTATGAGGAGCTGAAAGAAATTTATGAAATAGGGCCAGTTATTGCCAAAAGCCTCAATGCTTTTTTAGGTCAAGACGCGAATAAAGAAGAAATAGATCTGTTGCTAGAACGAGGTATTCTTATGGAAGAGTTGCCTGACAGTCTTAAGAGTGAGGGCAAGTTTAAAGGCCGACAATTTGTTCTTACAGGAACCTTGACTGGGCTTACTCGTGAGGAAGCTAAAGAGAAAATACAAGCACTTGGTGGTCGGGTAACATCAACGGTTTCCAAAAAAACTGATTACATGGTGGTGGGAACTTCAGCTGGATCAAAGCTGAAAAAAGCCGAAAAACTAGGCATCATGTTATTGGATGAGGATGCGCTAAAAAAGCTAATAGACGATGGTTATTAGCTAGGGAAACTTTTTAGCTGGCAGCAGGCGAGGGGGTTCGTCGTCGGACCGGACGCTTTGTAGGTCTTCGCGCATCAGGTTTTCTGGCTTTGTTAGGAGGGCCTCGACGCTTTCTCATCGGAGGTTTACCTTCTTTTTCTTCCAGAAACAGTTCTTCTTCGGGCCAGGAGACTGGGATTTTGTTTTTAAGATAATCCTCAACACGTTCTAGATGCTGGGCAAAGTCTTCACAGCATAGTGTAATCGCGGTTCCTTTGTTTCCTGCCCTTGCGGTTCTGCCTATACGATGAACATAGTCCTCTGCGTCCTGTGGTAAATCATAATTGATTACATGTGTAATATCGTCGATGTGAAGTCCTCGTGATGCGACGTCGGTGGCGATGAGAATGTCGAGATCGCCTCCCTGAAACTTTTCCAATACTTTTATTCGGGCTCTTTGGTGAAGGTCTCCGCTAATTTGCCCCGCATTGAAGCCGTTGTGATTAAGCTTCCACTCAAGAATCTCACATTCAATTTTAGTGTTAGAAAAAATCAAGACCTTTTCCCCCGCTTCTTTTTTCATCAATCCTAAAAGAAGATTGAATTTTTCATGCTGTCCAACATGATAAAGAATCTGTGTGATTGCATCGACCACCGCTTTTTCTGGTTCAATGGCAACCTTGACTGGATTATTCATGTGTTCATAGCATAACTCCATAACTCGATGATTGAGGGTAGCTGAAAACAGCATTGACTGTCGCTTGTCATAGGCCGAACAGTTACGGAATAAATAACGAAGGTCTGCAATGAATCCCATATCAAACATACGATCGGCTTCATCGACGACCAAAACTTCCACCTTTTTTAAGCTAAAGAATCTTTGTTTATAGAAATCGATTAACCGGCCTGGTGTGGCAATCAGAATATCTACGCCATCTTTGATATGATTTTTCTGCTTCTCATAATCCACTCCTCCAATAACACAGACTGTGCGGAACGAACAATGCTTGCCGAGCAAAATAGCGTCTTTTTCAATTTGCCTTGCTAGTTCGCGGGTCGGAGCTATGATCAATGCTCTTGGACCTTCTTTTCCCTTGGGTGTGGGTGGTGGAGTGTTTTCCAGCAACCGGGTAAGTAGAGTGATTAAAAATGCTGCAGTTTTTCCTGTTCCGGTCTGTGCTTGTCCGGCTAAATCTTTCTTTGCAAGGGTGATTGGAAGAGATTTGCTCTGGATAGGTGTGCAGGTTTTAAATTTAGCATCACTTATACCCTTTAAAACTTGTTCAGGTATTGGGAGAGACTCAAAAGTCAATAGCTTCAAAAGAATACTCCAGGTGGGTACTTGCCATCAAGGAATTGCTGGCTGTAGGGGCTTTATTTTCAGATAGTTAATAATATTAGTTGAAGACAGATGGCATTATGAGGGGATTGGACTTGATTTGCAAGTCAATTATCGGTCCTCTACTTACTCCGTGAAAAAAATAAACATCTGAAAAACCAAAAAACACTGTGGAAAAAATTATTTCATATTAACTCACTATTTTTAATTTGGACGGGAAGAGCTGAATTGTGATTTCTGCAAGGTAGTGCTTCACCTCAAATAAGCAAATACTACAAAGCATCTATTTTTTGGAGTATGTCTTTGAGCCTAAGGATCTATCAATAAAGGTTTCTAGATTGTGTCGCCTTTGTATCGCCTAAAGTGTAACTGTCAGACGTATTGGGAAGTACGTAAGGTACACATAAGTCACGAAAATAATTTTGAAAACTTATTAACTTTATATTTTTTTAATATATTTTATGAGTTTGATAAAAAAATGAAACCCAGTAAAATTATTATAATGCTGCCAATCCATAATATTTTTATTTTAATAGGCATATGTTCGCAAGTAAATTTGTGTTTAAGTAGTCGAAGTAATTAGTAACCATATTGCAAAAATAACATTTAAAATTAATCCAACGTGGACAAATATATTGAAGAATCTTCCATTGCTATAGTTGACGCTTCCTTTATTAAATGTTGAAGTCGTTTTCATATTACTCCTCCTTCTTTTAGCTAGAAATTTCATCTGCATATTCTTTACATTTAGTTTATCTAAACAGTATTAATAATTTGTTAATGAATCATTAATATTGTTTAATCCAATAAATAGTTTTTTTATTAGAGTGAAGAGGCGCGTGAGTAACTTTTGGTAGGACTGAAGTTAATAACGAGAGGACTTTATGTTTACTACGTAGCTACTGTAGAAAAAGCTAAGAGCTTAAGTGACTTATAGTAGTCACTTAAGCTCTAGCAAACTTTCTTGAACGTAAGACCCAGCTTTATGAGCAAGGTGCTACTGTTAAACGCATCGGGCAATACGTCAGGAACTGGTGGAGATGGGTGAGAGCTGGGGT
>PAJA01000053.1 GCA_002705185.1 Nitrospina sp.
CCCCAAAAAATGACAGCATGCATCCACCCTGACTTGGGTTCCTTAAGAAGTCGGGTCTGTCCAAAGGCGATGCTTATAGTTCTAAAAATTCGCCTTAAGAACTGGTCTGTACGGTTTGCTTCCTCTGCTTTTTGCAGACGTTGCAGTTTTGGCCACGCGCTCCAAGTGAAGATGCTCAGTGAACAGAGAATGAGAAAAAGGAGAACCCAAGGTTGAAGGTTGGGAGAAACCCATTCGAAAGCGCGATTAATCTGTTGATCCATAAGCGGTGTAACCCCTTATTATAGATGAAGCAATTAAAAATAGTTTTCTCGACGGATAAAGTCTTTTATTAACTTTACTTGCCAAAGTACTCTTTCAGAGTACGAAAGCTTTAGGAGAATTCAACGATATCTGCCACAACGGCTAGCAGCCTGATAAGGTAATTGGTAGATTATTGTTTTTATTCGGGAATTGCTATTTTATTCGTGCCCTGAGTGATATATAATTGTGAAGTTAGAAGTTTTTTCTTATTCTAATTTGACTTTTGAGGATTGTTGCTTTTGTTGAAATTTATTAGGGTTCAGATTTTTTCTGGTTTTATGCTTTTTTTGGGTTTTTCCCCTATAACTGTTCTAGCTGTACCCATCCAGGATGAATTTGAAAGAAATCAGGCTGAAAACCGCCCTGGAGTTTTTCCACAATGGAAAGGTACTCCTCCAGTTCATCAGGACCTTTCCCCAAACCTTACATATGGAATCAATAAGCCTCATCCTTTGCCTATTCATGTTGACCGTGATTTTTACACTCAATTGCTAAGAGTTGAGCCGGTAGATCAGGTTCAAAGTAAGGTGTTTAATTCTGAAAAATTTAATCGTCTTCAAAGAATAGGGGTTTTGGGGTTTGAAAATAAAACCTTTCCACCTTTTGTAGACAGGTCTGCCGGGGATATTGTATCTAGGCAGGTTTATCAGGAATTGAAAACGAATAAGAATTATTCAAATATTATTCCGCCACAGTTGATGGAGGATGCACGTCTTAAAATTGTTAAATCTCCCGATTCATTAGCGGATAAAAACATGTCGCATAATGAGGGAAATACGCCATTGGTTTTCAGTGATAAAGTGGACGCTGTAATGGTCGGAGCAGTTTCAAGATATACCGATAGATATATGGATAGAAATGGAAAAATTCAGAAAAGTATAGCTAGTGGACTAGAGTTCACAGCTTTTTTAATGGATCCTCGAACTCGAGAAGTCCTATGGGGTGCTCGTTTTGTAGGAAGACAAAGACCCGGAGTGCAAAACTTTAGTCAGCATGGAGGGCGTTGGCTGAACAAAAAGGACTTCACCCGTTCAGCCATGAAGTTTGTGTTGAAAGAATTTAGAAACCGTTCGCATAATACTTTGGAAAAACTTGAGCAATGAATGAATCTTTTGGTGAAAAAGGGCAACCAAACCTGGAGCTAGTTAAGAAAAAGAAACTTTGGAGAAATCTTTTTTTTCTGAATTTATGCGTTTCACTGCTTTTAGTTAGCATTTTCTGGTTGCCTTCAAAACTTGAACAGGTGGCAGATTTTCTCAATTCTCCCAGCGTTAATATACCAGAAGAAGGTAAAATGACTGAGAAGCCTGTGGAAAAGTTAGAGCCAAAGCCAAAACTAAAGCTCACTAATCTATTGACAACGCAGGTGACTACAGTAAATGCGTCTTCGGAAAAAGAGTATGTTTATTTTGATTTTTCCAGTGGCAAGGCTGTTAGAATTCTAGATACTTCATCCTTAGAGTGGGACATGGCATTTAGAAGAGGCAAAGTTATATCTAATGGAGGTGCTTCAAGTAGACTGGGGCAAGCGGGTCTTATTGACCTAGGTGTGGTCGAATTTGACGAGGTGACGGAAGTACCTATGGACAACTATGCTCAGGATATAGCCGCAAAAACTGAAACAGAAAACCCCGTTCTATTGAAATGGTATAATTATAATTATTTTACCCATAAATTGACTGCTAAGAAGAATAGTTATGCGGTGCGTACCGCAAATGGTAAGTTTGCAAAGTTTCAGTTTTTGAGTTTCTATTGTGATAACAAAGAGGCTGGGTGCATAAAAATTCGCTATGTCTATCAAGATAGTGGGTCTAATAGTTTTCTAAGAACAGGTAGTGCTTTTGCAACTACCTCAACAACTTCATCCGGACTCGATACAACTAACTCCTTTTAGTCAATAGAAAAATTGTTGAAGTTATTGGTACGGTTCTTCCCAAACCATATCTTTTCTGCTAAAAATGTGGCTTACCATTCTATTCTGGGAAAAACGTAATTAAATAGAACTAATCAACTTTGTTTTAAAATAGGATTTGGAGAAAAACGAATGCCGACTTTAAAGAGTTTATTGTTTAATCAATTTGCTGCCGAGGGCCTATCTGCCTTGGTTGAAGAAATGCAGTCCAGCTATACTACAAAAAAAGGGCGTAGGTTTAACCATAATAATATTACTTACGAAATTAGTCGCCCCGCCTTGAAAGGAAATACTATTGAGTTCGAGATTAGCTCAAAAATTCCGGAGGACGAGATAAAAACTCCTAAGGCAATGGAGTCTTATTTTGACCAAATGAAAAAAACTTTAAGTAAAAGTAAGAATAAGCCTAAGTCAATTGAAAGAGAGAATATAGTCTGGGACTTCAAAAAAGAAACTGAAAAAAAACGTGACTATGTAAAACTTCTTTATAGTTATCCTCTGGATGACTTGTTCGATAATAAAGTTGTGGCCCAACGGCATGAACAAGTTATGAGCGGTCAGGCTGACCTCGCAATGCCAGATTCTTCAAGTGCTTTTACCATGGCGGGAAGGGTTGTGCTCGGTGTTGTTAGGGAAACCATTCAGCGGCTCGGTAAAGATAGTTTGACTGAACTAATGGAAGTTAATAAAAAAGTCAAAGCCTCGCTTAAGGGTTGATTTTGATGGATTCGGTAAAATATTATCTGGGCAGGGCTTTACAATTAATAGGCCTTGCTACCATCTCGACAGTGGTTCTTATGTTTTTTACACAAATGAGTATGGAGCCCTTATTGATTTGGTCGTTGATTGGCGCGTCCGAGTTTTATGCTGGAACATGGTTGTTGGGCAAATAAGAGAATTGATTTTGGTTTCCTGCTCGATAATGAATACTCTCCTCTTACATGACAAATATCATCCGTGAAAACTCTTCTTGAACAACCTGGTTTTTTAGCGCCATCCGGAACAATCGGGGCTGATATCAGCTATCTGTTGGCGCTTGTTTTTACCATTCTATTTCTTATGGCTTGGAGAATGGCTAAAAAAGGCCAAGGAACACGGCACCATAAGCTTATTCTGGTCTCTATGGTGGCAATGATTGTTTATTTTGTTGCTTACTATTACGCTCGGAGTTTAGGGGTTCTTTCCTTTGAGGGCAGGGAAGGCTTTGGAGGGCCTGATGAGATTTACGATAATGTATTTGTACCTGTATTAACCATTCATCTAATTTTGGTTACTTTAGGGATGATTCTTGCTTTTTATATGATTCCGCAAGGTTTTCGGGCTAGTGAGAAGAAGGGGGAAGATTACCGTTTGAAATCCGGAGATCTTAAAATGCAACCCCGGACATTTAAAATAGTCATGCTCACAATTTTCAGTTGCTGGGCTGTTGTTCAGATCCTTTTATTGATAACTCGCCCCAGTCCTTTCGGAGCTAGTGTGGCATATGGATTAATTTTTGCGACTGTCGCCCTGGTCGCAAGCCTAGAGAAATTGATTGAGAAATTTCTTCCGGATGGTTCGAGACGGCACCGAATATTAGGGCGCACCACTATGGTCATATATGCTCTAATTTTGGTGACTAGTACCGCAACCTACCTCATGCTTTATTTCATTTATCCGATCAAACATTAACCGAGCGAAGATGGAATCCGGAAGATACGACAAGCCCTGAAAAAAGACTATTTGAAATGGGGGAAATCTTCACAACAACGAGTTTTGCCCTTGACACCCCATGATTTAACTGATAAGTTTCGCTGGATTAAATGACGTCGAAATACATGAGAAGGAGGTACAAGGCAGTCAGTCCGTTAACACCGAGACCGATGTAAACGATGGTGTCGAAAATTTTTCCATCTTTGCTAGCCATAAAAATCCTCAAAAAGGGTAATTTTTTTCTTTGAAATAAAAGAAATATACCCTATCATTCAGTTTTCAAAACTGTCAAGAACAAACTTTTTAAATAAAGAAATAATTTAATTTTTCCGGAGCGGACAATGGATCTAGAAAAGATTAAGGAAAAGGCAGGACCACTGATTTACATCGGAACCGTTATTTTTTCACTATGGTTCTTCTATTGGTTTGCATCCGTTTGGCGTTAATCGATTGGAAAGGGAAAACCAATCATAAATTTTTTTGTGGGAGTTTAAGGAAATATGAACGATTTTTCGGCTGACGAACAGAAAAAGTTTATCACTCCAAAGTCCATTATTTGGTTCATCATTGCATTTGCCTTCATGGCAGGATATTACTTCCTGATAAACGTTGGNTTGATGAAGGTTCAAGGACTTGATTTTTTCTATCTTTGGAGTTCGGGTGGTGGTGGTGGCGCATCCCATTAAGTTACAGTAACGAATATTAAAAAGATGACAAGCCCTTTGGGCTTGTCATTTTTTTTTGCCTATTAAAGCTCTTTTATTAANAATTTCGAACAAAATTAAATTGATGAATGAAAAACCTTCTTGTCGTATCTATCTTTTNCGCCATGGTGAAACCTCAAACTCAAAGGAAGTGTGCTTCAATGGACATTTTGATGTAGGGCTTTCCAAGAAAGGGGAAGACCAGTTTAGAGAGTGGGCTAAGNTTTTAAAAGATGAGCCCTTCAAAGCCATTTATTCGAGTGATCTCAANAGAACCCGAAATGGAGCACAATTACTGGGAGAGCCTCACCAGCTTAAACCTGTGGCCTATCCGGAGTTAAGGGAACTGTGTTTTGGGGAATGGGAAGGTCTTAGTGTTTCGGAGGTTGAAAATAAATTCCCTAATCAACTTGACGAACGTCTGAAGGATATAGAGGGGTTTCACGTACTGGGTGGAGAGACATTTGAGGAACTCCGGCAAAGAGTTATTCCTCGNTTCGAGAAAATTATTGCTAAGCATTCTGATGAACAAATTGCAATGATCTGTCACGGGGGAGTTAACCGGGTGATTCTTTCTCATATTCTTGAAGTTCCTATAAAAAGAATTTTTAGGATGAAACANGAATATGCGGCCCTGAATATTATTCAATACTATGGAGATGAGCCCGTGGTGGAGTTACTGGGTGGTGCGATTAATAGAGTTGCTTCGGTTGAGGGTAAAAGAATAGCCATTCAATAGAAAGGGCTCTTTGATGGATAAATTTCTGGTCCAGATTAAAAATGTAGATGTTTATGTTGGTGGCAATCTGGTTCTGAAGTCTTTGAGCTGGACGATGAACGAGGGAGAAAATTGGGCTGTAGTCGGTAACAATGGTTCTGGGAAGACTACACTGATGAAACTTCTCTTTGGTGAAATCATCCCTGTCTATGGAGGTCAGGTCCACTGGTTTGGCAAACGTGAACACAGCCCGCTTCTGGAAGTTCGTGAGAAGCTAGGGTATGTATCGGCAGAATACCAGACTAACTATGACCGCCCAGCAGTAGGCTGGGAAGTTGTTGCCTCGGGATTTTTTTCGTCGATTGGGTTACACGAATCGGTTACTTCTGATCAAAAAGAGTCTGCTATCAATGCCATGGAACATCTCGGAATTGCAGCNTTGATTCAAACTCCGTTTCGACAAATGTCTTATGGCGAAGCCCGAAGGGTTTTGCTTGCCCGGGCAATGGTCCACCGTACCAAATTATTGATACTAGATGAGCCCTGCGCCGGACTNGATATCCCCACTCGTGAATATTTTCTTTCAACATTGGAGAAACTATCAGGCACCTGTATGGTTTATGTAACCCACAGGATTGAAGAGATTATGCCTTGTGTTACGCATGTGCTCTTTCTCAAAGGCGGTCAAATCGTCGGACAGGGTAAGAAGGATGAGATGCTGAAATCTGAAAATCTTTCTCGCGCCTTAGGCTGCTCTTTGTCAGTAGAAAAAAAGTNNAATAGATACTGGCTACTAGGCGCAGAACCTGCTCAGATTTAGCNTCATTTAACTCAATCNATATGGTGAAAAAACGATTATTTTGACTCATTTCTATCAGTTTCTATAGCTAGAAGCTTGGTTGCTATTTTATTTTGAACGGAGTAAAATTTTAATTTTCTTATCAGCCAAGGAAAGGTACTAATGAGATTGACTGTTTTTTTATTTATATTCTTGCTACAAGTTTCCATAGCTTGGGGACTAACACCTGAACAGTGGTTTCAGGAGGGAAATAAGTTTAGTGCCCAAGGAAAATTTGAAGAAGCGGTGAAGGCTTATGAAAAATCTATTACTGGTAACGCCCTCTCTCCGGTGGCTCATTATAATATGGGGATTGCATACAAAAATCTGGGGCAATTGGATAATGCTACAACTTCACTGGAAAAATCTGTGGAACTGGAGCCGGTAAATATGGAAGCTCGGGTTACTCTGGGCAATGTCTATAATTTACAGGAAAGATGGTCTGATGCAATTGGACAACTGAATATCGTTGTTCATCGCAAAAAAAGTGATGCCGAAGCTCATGGGAACCTAGCTTGGTCCTATTATAATTATAAGAAGGGTCCGCCTTTCAAGAAACTAGTGATTCTCAATCTATCGAGGGCTGTGCAATTGTTTAAAGAGCAAAATCAGTTGCAGGCAGCAGAGGCGACACAAAAATTTCTTGAGGAGGCCCAGAATAAATTTGGAGTCTCGTTAACCCAATAAGTGGGTTCACTTTTTCAGAGGATGATATGACTATTAACGTAATACCCACACGTAGTGAGCACACTATTACTTTTAAGGTGAGTAAGGCTTTATTGCCTTACGGTAAAAGCCTCCCCTTTTCTGAGCCAGAAACTTCTGAACTTCACCCCATGGCAAAAGCTTTGATGGCTATATCTGGTGTGAATAGTACATGGATCATGGGAAACGAAATAATGGTCACCAAAGATACCGATATTCGATGGGCTACAGTAAAACCAAAAGTGATGGAAACAATCCGAAAAGTTCAAGCCAACTAAACATCAGTTCAGTCGACAATAGCCTTTTATTTGTTCGAGAGTTTTATAAAAATATTAAACTTTATATGGGAATCGAATAATTTAATGGTATNTAAGACTTTTCGACTTATCAGAATAAACCCAAATGAAAATGAATTTTAGATTGTGTTCCCTCTTAAATCTGCGAATTTGTAAATTAGTAGGCTGATTGGCGTTTTTCGTATTTGTGAGAATGGAGAACTTTCTTTGCTTCCTTAGCTAGTATTTTGAGCCCTGCTAAATCCATCTCTTGTAAGCTCCCAGAGCTNGATTCCTCAATTTCTCTCAAGGCCAGTACCTTTCTCTGTTTGGCTAGGTAAAGTAGCCCCTGATGGCGGATTGAGTTTTTCTCATTGTTAAATGTCCGTCGAAAGACTAGGAATACATCATCACTATATTTTTTGGCTAAGTGCTTTAGGATATTTCTAGTTATTGCACCCGTTACTGATTCACCCATTTTTGAAGGTGCTATTCTAGCCGGATCGAGTTTCAAAAGTGACTTTTTAATCCGTTTTGGATCAGAAAAACTTTCATTAATTTGATTACTTCTAAGGCTCTCAATGACCCTGAGGGATTTAGGAAAAATAAGCATCTTTATGGCGGTGTCTGATTTTTTTGCATCAATCAGGTCTACCTCNCCCCATAAGGGATTAACTACTAAAAAACATAGCAACAATGCCAATAGAAAAACTCTAAACTGAATTTTTGATTGTATAGGTTTCATAATTATCTCTTTTAAGCTTAGCACTATGGAGNCTATATTTGCAGTAGAATTTTTTAGAGGCTTGATNGTGAANTAACTAGAGTCTTTCTCTTCAATCATATGGTTATAAATATGTAGTATTCTCTAACCCCACCTACTTAAAAATATATAAAAGAAATCGATCTTTAGTTGAACAATAAATAATCATACTTCGGAGAATTGATTGATGAAAGCCTATAGGGTTCATGAGTATGGAGATACTGCTAAATTTGTTAAAGATGAAGTTAATAAGCCAATTGCAAAAAAAGGGCATGTTGTTNTTGAGGTNAAAGCNTCAAGTCTTAACCCTATTGATCATAAGCTCCTGAAAAGTGATTTGGGAATTAATCCTGGATTACCTGGGNTCCTCCATATGGATGTGGCTGGAGTCATAACAGAAGTAGGAGAAGAAGTAACTNCTTTTAAAGTTGGNGANGATATTTANGGTTGCGCTGGGGGTNTGCAAGGGGAGGCGGGCTTAATTCAAGGTGCATTAGCTGATTTTATGCNAGTAGATAGCAATTTAATCNNTTTAAAACCCAAGTCNCTTAGCTTTGCTGAATCTGCNGCATTACCACTTGTNACTATTACTGCNTGGGANGGGTTATTTGATCGTGCAAGTATAAAAAAAGATGATCATATTCTTGTTCATGGTGGTGCAGGAGGTGTGGGTCATGTAGCCATACAACTTGCTAGGCAGCATGGTGCTCGTATTGCAACAACCGTATCTTCCGAAGACAAAGCAAAAGTGGCTAGAGACTTAGGGGCAGAGGATATTGTTTTTTATCCTAAAGAAAAAGTTGAGGACTATACTCAGCGTTTAACTAAAGGTAAAGGTTTTGATGTTGTATTCGATACTATTGGTGCAGACAACCTCGATAAATCTTTAGAAGCTGCTAAGGTCAATGGTCAGGTAATCAGTATTATTGGGAGTAATAAGCATAATCTAACACCGATGCATAAGAAGGGGCTAAGTTTACATTTAGTTTTTATGCTTTTACCAATGCTCACAGGAAATGGCCGGGCTCATCATGGTTTTATATTAAATAATGTTGCCAAGTGGATAGATGAGGGCGCGGTTAAGCCACTTATTCATGAAGAGAGGTTTAGCTTTGATCAAGCGAATGAGGCACACGCCCTATTTGCAACCAATAAGCACGTTGGGAAAATTATTTTAGAAAATAAATAAAAGTATTACTCCATTTTGTGTGCGAGGTATAGATTTTAGGTATACTAGTTATTCTTTAATACTTACCTTAACCGCTGTATCCGGCCTTTCAGTCAAAGGAGCGACTATCTCAACGCCCAGAGCAGAAGATTTATTACTAGAAAAAACACTCAAAGAGTTTATTGAATTCATAATTGCCAAAACAATTACAACCAATGTTGCAATAGCCATAATAAAATTGATGAAATAGAATATTCTTTTAACCATAAATATGAATTTTTTTAACTGTAAATTCTTCCGTCTAACACATTTTCGGCCATCGGTTCTTTATTTGATGAATATACTGCCTAGTTAATCCGTAAACTCTACCTACCTCTGCTTGCGAATACCCTTTTTTCAAGGCGTCTAAGATATAAAAATCTCTTTCACTTGGTATTACAAGGGGGTTTCGACCTCTTTTAACTTCTATCAAGATAGTTCTCGCTTTCTAGTTTTTAGTAATCTCTTGCTTAAATAAATAACCACAAAAAACATATCTACTAATGCGTGGTGAATTTTAATTTGATATTGATTGTCATTATCATATAATAGGTGCGAAAAGTCCAGCCTTTTTAATAAAGTTTCNAAATAAAAATGGAGTCTGAATAATGGCAGATAAAAANGTATTACAAAAAACACCTTTAGTATTTAAAACATCCCGACAAAAAAAAATTACTGTTATGACCAATAGTCTAATNTTTATTTTACTTTCACTGTGTATTTTTGGTTTCTACCATTACAACAATAATTTTTTTAAGGAAAAGTTTTTAAACCAAATTACTGAAGAAGATGCAACTTTTATGGAATCAGAAAATATACTTGAAGAGTCCTTGGCAGAAGGTGAAAAGCTAGAATTTAAAAATAATTAGATATTCTTAAAAGGTATATAAATACAGTACTAGAAACAAAACAATTAAATCAATACACCTCATTGTGATTGTTTAATGTTACTGCCAGTATACTTTAATTACTTTGATGTTGATGAATCAGAAGGTAAGAATAATAGTTTTCATCCGCTATTAGGCTGGTGGTCTACTGCGTAAACTTTTAGTAGTTTATTTTCGACTTTACATGTGGTTTTTTTGTTAAGCATGATTCCGCATTCTAAAGGCGAAACCGGCTTAGGATAAAAAAATTTCTTTTAATATTGGTTGGATGAGAAAAAGCTACATTGTGGATCCTGGCATATAAATAGTTCCATCTGCAGTTTCGTGAGTATGAATTTCACCTCCTAGCCCTAACATTTGTGAGGCTTTTTTCGCTTCTTCAGGAGTTTTGTAAATATGATCCATTATATTATTTTTATTACCTGAACCTTCTTCCCTATGACCTCCTGAACCTTCATCCATGCGATGATCGCCCCGTGAACCTTCCTCCATATGTTGATCACTCCCTGAACCTTCATCTCTATGACCACCAGAACCTTCCCTTTTACCAGGGTGCTGGCCCTGCTTAACCAAGTCTATGGCTTCGGTCAATTGTGAAAAAAACCTGCTTTTCTGAGTGTAACCTTCAATACGACCGACTTCTTTTTTTTCTTTGGGATCCCATATAAGAAAAGTAGGAGTTCCTATAATTTCTCCTACATTTCCATCATCCAGTACTTTTGCAAACCAATCTGGAAAAAAATTTCCCTTAACGGGAACTATTTTTACAGGAAGGTTTTGTCCTGAATTATTTGCTTTGTATTCAGGTAGAACTTCTTTCTCCCATCGTTTAGAGTTTTGAGATTTTTCACCACTTAGCACAAGAAGTTCATGGCCAAACCCCTTAGAGGATATAAGCATGAAACAAAAAATTATAGAAACTAATATTAATTTTTTCACGACACAAACCTTTAAAAATGAGAGTTATTAATTTTTTGTACTACAATTATTTAACCATAAAACCACAATTACTTCATTATTATTAAATGTGCATGGGACTAGATTAAACAGGTCTACCAAAATCCTAATGCGCGACCATTACCTACAATAATAAAAACACATGTAACAACATGCAATATAATCCAGAACGTTCTTAATGCTAATGCTCTCTTTACATTAACTTGTGTTATAGGTAAAAATTTAGGATCGTCTTCGTCTGTTATTCCAATAGGCATTCCAACAGTTCGTGCCCACGTTACTAACCATTTTCTTTGACCTGACATTCTTATTCCTCATTAGTTCAGGGATTATTTTAAAATTAAATGCATATAGTGACCTGGTACAAGTGCCTCACTTTATCACCTGCATTTAAATATTTTTTCTTAACGCAACATTAACTACTCATAAACTAGTGTTCAATTATAATGAGGCATGTTTGGAAAAATTTTTAAAATAATATGGTTGCTAATCCCAATGTTTGGGGCTGTCGTGATGTGGTATATCTATCAAGATGCCTTTTGATTAGTTGTTGTATGGTGTTGTAGACCATCCTTCGTCGCACCTTCACTAATACTTCATGTACCCAACCTAGCCTTGTTCCCAGTGGTTATGACTCCCTCTTGATTGTAAAGAGAAGTTCATACATAAGTTAACAAGGGATTTAGACTTGTGCTGCATCTTTCAAGGTGACTTCTAATTGGTTGTTGTATTCTGTTTTAGTCCACCCTTTGTCGCACTTTCACTAATACTTGAAATTCCCAATCAAGCCCTCAATACATAAGTAAGGAGAGAAAGGCACACTTAAATTTGCTCAGGGTAAAACTATACAGCACTGCCTATGGACCAACTTTACCGATGAGGTATATATTAATTAAGAGTTAATACTAAAATTAACCCAAACATAAATCCGAGAGGGAGTGTGGTAACCCAAGCTAAAATAATTTGTGACAAGACTTTGAGATCAATATTCTTTTTTGAAACTCCGATTCCAAAAATAGAGCCACAAGAAACATGAGTGGTTGAAACAGGAATCCCAAATCTGCTGGCTACTAAAACCATTAGGCCCGTAACCAGATTGGCTGTAAAAGCCTGTCCAGGATTCATCTCGGTTATTTTTTCCCCCATAGTAACAGCAATTCTCTTAGAGTGAACCAATCCCCCGATCGCCATAACAGCGCTAACGACAACAATTGAAATATTCAAATCAAACCTTGAGCCAATAAGCAAAAGAGCTGCAATTTTTGGTGTATCATTTAACCCTCTCGAAAAACAGACAAGCCCACTACTTAGATAATGCAGCCCATCTAAAACATTTCTAGCTGAAATACCAGCGAACTTCCCCGAGTAGGACGAGCGACAATAAGCCTGACTAGCAACTGCTGCTTCCGGCAATACTAAGGATGTGTGAAAATTGTTTTCAAATTGTTCTTTAGTTACCCCATGGCCTTCGGCAGTTGCAATAACTTTTTCTCCAATACAAAAACATGTTTCTTGATCAATCTTGAGGTCCTCTCTTATTTTTTTAAATAAGGGATAAATAATAAAGGCAATTAATAGTGAGAGTATTGGTCCAGCTATTAGGGGTAAAAAGTAAGCCTTGGAAAGAACATCCCAGTTTATTCCAGTCTTAGAGCTAACCCACCCAGCTCCAGCAAGCGCACCGATAAGAGCATGGGTTGTTGAAACAGGGAGGTTGAAGAAAGTTGCTGACATTACGGTGAGCGCAGCGCCAATACCGACAGCAAGTGGGAAGTTTTGCATCTGAATCACATCGTCTGGAACAAGTCCTTTCCCTTTAAACACAATTATTAGCTCGTTTGCCAAATAGAGCGCCATCAAACTACCAATAGCGGTGGCAATAGTTGCATAGATAAGACTTTTTTTATAGTTGGTAGTACCACTTCCATAAAGTGTTGCAACTCCTTTAAAATTGTCATTTGCCCCATTGGCATAGGCCAAAAATAAAGTCGCTAAAAATATAAAAACCGTAAAAGCTTCCAACTTAACTTTTCTCCAGTGGCAAGGTACATGAGTTCTAGAAATAGACCAAGGGCGAGCGACTCTTGGTCTTAGAGAAAGATTACCTACACTATTGAATACGATATTTATTAAACTAGCATTAATATAGAGTTAAGATTTGTTAATTGTTTTTAAAGTCAGCATAGTTGACTGCTTATGGTAATCGTAATTGCGTAAAGTTTATTAGTATGACTGCGTGATGGTTACTGCTACTTTATCAAGGGTTTAACTTGAGGTGCGCTAGATTTGCCTGAGGTGTGAGGTGACTCTGTATGAATATAATGAGGAAAAACTGGGTTCAATGCTGTAATATCCACGACTCATACTCACTATTCTAGACGGTTTTAAATACGAACAGGCAAGGTTGATAGAGGAAAAAGT
>PAJA01000054.1 GCA_002705185.1 Nitrospina sp.
TTTTCCAGTATCCCGTTTTTCAAAATATTTAGTTTTTTCTGACAAACCGTTTCCTGCTCAATGATTTTTTCAAGATCTAATTCAATCCGCTTACCCAATGCTTCATTATCCTTAACCAATGACCGCTGAGCTGTGTCACTCAGATTCTTAGCCAGATCAGAAATTTTTTGATCTGTCTTATTGAGATCGAGAATCAAATTTTCTTTAACCTCAATAATCAATAGCAATCGGGAGTTATCCTGTATTCTCACAGCTTCCATTTGCTCACCCATTTTTTCGAGAAGTTGGGCGCAGGTCTTCTGCTTATATTTCAGAAGTTTGGTGATTTCTTCTTTTTGTTTATCCATAATAAAAATTTATGCAACTGTAATAAGAGTTTGAGTCTTAGTTGCAAAGTTCACACTCTCGGTAAACTTACGAAAATTCTCTGCGAAAACAACAGTCGATTGAGGCTGCGCAGAAACTTCAGCTTCCGCGATAGCCAAATCACCAAAATCATCCCGCAAAACAACCTCCAATGTTCCTGCTAGAGTTGATAAGATTCCGGTTTCAGGGTTGGTAAACAGGTCAAAGATTTCTGTTGTGTTCGAATTGAGTCCACGACGAAATTCTTTTTCGTCCAGCTTAAAGGTATTATCAATCAGAGTGCGAATACCTATAGAATTTAGCCTTCGCAAAAGGCTATCGTTTTCAAATGGCCTGATAATACCACTTTTAGCAGAGTGCACCGCAGAAGTAACCGCAACTTCATGAAGGTTTTTCTTCTCAGTATTTATCACTGTAACACCGTTTGCAAAAGGGTTTCCCGGCCGCCCACGCAATGCATCTATGTTCTTATTGGGTTGCTCGAGCTGCCGCACTCTTTCCTGCGGCTTGAAAGTCAGGTCATTACGAAGATTCTGTATATCCACATCTTGTTTAAAAGTCCGTGAGACTCCAAGAAGATCATTGATTATTGATATAGAATTATTGAACTGCTCTAACAGGGCTCTGATCTGCGAATAAAATGTTGTGACATCAATGGAAACGTTAATCTGCGCAGTCTTTTCCGACACTTTTTTAATTATCAACTCGGTATCTTCGATTACCCCGGAAAAGACGTTATTGTCGCTAGACACTGGTTTTCCATTAATTTCAATTTTTGTTGTTTGGGGTTGCTTAACTAGGTTTACTCCAGGCGCATCTTCATCAAATTGAAATTCCTTCTGGATCGGAAATCCTTTGCTATTTAATTCAAAGAATCCAAGGCCTAAAAGGACTTCATCATTATCCAGCAGATCAATTTGAGTACGCCCCCCCGCCATACTTACAAGAATTAACCTGTTATCCTGAATTAATGCTAGAACTTTAGATTCATCGACTCCTCCATCTAATTGCCCGTTGTCGTTAACATCTTCACCCAAATCGATCACGCCATCACCATCAAAGTCTTCAGAAATAAACACTCCTGAAACAAACTCAGAACTCTCAATTTGAATAACATCCAGCATCCCATTATTGTTAAGATCTTCGGTTTTATCGAGGTCGCCATTACGATTATGATCTTCTCCAAAATTGATTTTATTTTTAAGTTCGAATAGTGAGTCTTTCGCTTCAACGACAATTTTAGTGCCATTGATGTAGAAACTACCAGTCAGACCCAAGGCTGTTAAAGGAGCGGATTGCTCATCAGAACTCAATATAGCGGCTTGTGATAATCGCAAAGGCGTCACACGGAAGCTATTAAGAGGAGCGTCTTTCCCTACCTTGGCCTGCACCAGTTGTGAGCGGGTTGAAGAAGCTCGTTTGGGATTCAATGCGTCATCAGCGATTAAACTAGTAACATTTTTTTTAAGATTTTTGAGGGAAGTGGACAGTTCACCTAGTTGACGTAACTTAAGCAGGGTTAACCTCTCCTTTTTTTCCAGATCATCAATAATCGGGACTTTTCTAGACTGTGCATCTTTGGAAAGGAGAGAAATGGTATCAGCGACCCGGAAAACGGCTAAAGGGCTTGTCGTGTCTACATTAGGCACCTTTCGGGTATTAATAAATGTGGAGTCAAGCAGAATATTCGTCTTGGCACTCCGTGAACCACCAGAACGATTTATGGTATTGCGGGCAATACGAACATCGAGATTATTACTAGTTGGACCTGTGGAAGTGAGCGGGTAAAACGTAGAATTAGCGTAATTAAGGACTTGCACGATTTTTTCCGGTCTGGCGCAAAAAAACCTGATACGCCATTAAAGTGTTTAGTCGAAAATGTCGATAAACACATCAAGAGCAAGATCGTGCTATAAAACCAAAAAAAACGCCCGCCTCGTCGGTGCCACATGCAGTCATCTCGGACGGAATTTCGCTCCAAAGCGAAAGGCCAAAGATATGATAAAGGCCCCAAAGAGGGCTTCAAGTTGAAAACTGAACCTTCGAGAATTATTGGACCAGGCCGCAAACCATGTCAATAATTTTTGAGATCCTCTTCAATGAGATGGGGTTATTACAGTTCTAGCTTGTCTCCTCTTGATGGTTCCTTTTAAAGCCTAATTAGCATGTCGCTGACGAGGCGGTTCGTTCAAATTAACTTACTGATATTCTGTCCACGCTCTGTTTCTAAAGAAGAAACGTTAGCATCCCTTGACTCCAAAGGTCTAGGACCGGGTAATGAATTCGTATTTAGTCCTTCCTCTATAGAATCTACTTGTATTTCAGCCGGCTCAATAAAGTCTACAGTCATATCTAATTTGGGTTCATTTCTAAAAGTATTGGCATCCTCTGCTACCTTTTCTTCATTGAGACTTTCTTGAGTTTTAATATCGTTTGCAGCAAGCCTATTGTCCTGCAAATCAGCTTTTATGACCTTATCAGTGACAATGAGTTGCTCCAAATTTTCACTATCCTTAACCTCTGAAGAATCTTGTGCTATCTCATGAATGGTAGATTTCTTTCGTGTCTGACTAGCCAGCAGCTCTTGTTCTTCTGCAATATCCTCATCACGTGCAAGCGTTGCCGATTCTTCAACACTGTCGGACCTAGCATTATTCTGAAAGTTTTCAATTCGGTTAATAGTCGACAACATTACGAGCTGACTTGCCAAATCACTGCCCGCGTTAGGGTCGTCATTTGAGTTCTCCTGTGGGCCTCGTGCAAAACCTTTTGAAGTTCGCACAACTTCATTCGATCCAGAAGGCCCCTGACTCCTCGGGTTACGGGATTCGGCACGAGCATCCTTTGAAACTTCCTGACGATTAGATTGAAGTTCACGACGTTCTGCAGTAGCTATGTCTTGATTGGCTTCCTGGTTTTTTAGTTCGACGGGTTCTTTAGGTGCTACTTCAGTCTCTTTGCGGACTTTCTGGAAAACCTTTATTTTGGACTTTAAACTTTCTGTTTTGTCGACAGATTGTTCCTCATTTCCCTCCCCGGGTTTGTTTAAATCTTTTTTTAGACCTTCTATTCCCCTAGGTTTAACAGACTTATGCGAATCCCCAAGTAAGTTATGAGAAGAACTAGTAGTCCGCGTCAGATCTAAAATGAAATTAATATCTTCGACCATGACTTTTACCCCTTTCAAAACCCTTCCAATTTTATTGGCCCAATCACTTTGGCATTTCCTACCTAACAACCTTACTTATATTCTAAAAAAATTAATTCTTTATTAAAGTTTTAGAATTTTTTTTCGTTAAGAGATAAGATTGGGATATACCCTTTTATTTAAAACAACTTTAATAAAAAAAACAACCCACCCAAACTTTGGGTATAAGCATCCAAACTTCCTATCGGTTAAAAACCTGCAAACTTTAGTTTTATTTTTATTTTTTTCAAAAAAAATAAAAATAAAAGAAAAACCCATTAAAAATCAAATATTTATAAGTTTTAATTGAGTTCGGGTAGGGAGTCTGCGTCAAGCCTCAATTCGGGAAAGCACCGCTTCCCAGTCCTTATAGAAAGGAATCATTTCATATTCCATTAAATCAGCCATTAGAACCCAATCCTGATTTTGGTTTGCCTCGAGCATTTGAGACATAAGATCGGTTAGTTTTTTTTGTCGTTCTTCGAGGCTTTTCTCTTCGGACTTATTTTCCTGAGTACTAACAATTATAATAACAACCTGAGAGAACCACTCAATTCCGTCAAGAACTTGTAAATAATATTGATTAGCCTCTTGCTCGTTACCCATGCGAAATAGGTCTGCTGCCTTTTGAAAACCAGGGATCAACCTTACAAGATAATCCTTTGCATTAGTCAGGTTATTGGCAAGCAAATCCTGAAGCTCTGCTAATTCCAACTCCAGCAATCCAACGCTCGTAGGGGAGGTTTTTAAGATGTCCTGGGAATCGGAAGAAACTTCCTGGCCATCTAACCAAACTCTTCTTATATAAGAATTCTGACGGCTTTTCACAATAGCATTCATCACTTCTTCCATTGTTTCCCCCTGAAAAGACGGATCTTGCGTTTCAGCCCCATTGATAGAAATTTTCATTGTCTCTCCTTAAGAAAGTTCATGCCACTATCCATTAAGGTAGATAGGGGTGGCTCTTAAAGCCAACAAAAAACATGAATTGCTGATATATATTGCTCGCTCAGGAGACTCCCTACGTAAGTCTAATCTCCCCAGAGAAGCATTGCAACTGGCAGTCTATTTTTAGCCACCGTGTAATTTATTATAAAGGAGGCTTGACCACCCAATCTTGAAATGATATTAAATACTCTCCTTAAGGGAGAGATGTTATTAACAATATTATCGGTAGAATGATATATCCTTTAATGTGGAGAGTAACCTAATGGAAGTCAATGAAATTAGAGTAGAGATCAGAAAACACCACGTAACTCCGGGGATCAATGTATTGGACCTTGTCATTGACGCCAATGGAGAACAAATCCGCAGACAGACTCAACATAAAGATAATGACAAATCCTTCGAAAAATTTGTATCTGATATCACCAAAGTTGCACAAGAACTTGCCAACGCTCGCATCGAGTAACATTCAAATAAGGGCTATCACACTACCTGACCCAAAAGTCAGAGCTATCAAACGTAGTCATTTAATAGGTTTCTCTATTACAAGCCTCTACCCTTCCATTAAACCCCCATTAAGTCTTCAATAAAATTGAGCAGAGGCTAAGCCTAAACACTCTCTTGTTCACAAGAAGCGACATTGGCCGTTAATTATTGTGAGGCCCATAGCAGCACAAAGCGCAATGAGTATGAAACATAACTCTATTTCGCGATAAAAGAATATTAGTGGCTAGGCTGGATTGGTGATTTTTAGTTTTTTGAGTTTTTCTACTAGAGTAGTTCGATTAAGGTTCAACAGTGTTGCAGCCTTGTTTTTAACCCAGCCGGTTTTTTCCAACGCTTCTATGAGAAGTTCCTTCTCGAAATCTTCTACAGTTTTTTTAAGGTTGATACCTTCATCGGGGATTCCCACATGAAAAGATTGCTTTAGCGACTGTTGCAGCATCTGCGCTGGATTGCCTTCAAGTTCAAGTTCTTTTTCAAGAGGCGTCCATTTTTCTTTTGGGACTTCGCCTAGAACTTTATCCGGCAAGTCCCTTGGGGTAATATTAGAGCCGATGCTAAGTACAACCATGCGTTCAACAAAGTTTGCCAATTCGCGAATGTTTCCGGGCCAGGAATAATTAACTAACACGCTCATCGCTTCGTCGCTAATTGTTTTAGGAGTGCTCGACCCATTGCATTGTTTGAGAAAATGGTTAGCTAAAAGTGGAATATCTGTTTTTCGTTCCCGCAGAGGGGGAATATTGAGAGGAATTATGTTGAGCCGGTAAAAGAGATCTTCTCGGAACTGACCCTTTTCGATGGCAACTTCTAAGTTACGGTGCGTGGCGGTAATCACACGAATATCGATGGGTATGGACTTGGTGCCACCAATACGATCAATTTCTCTTTCAGCCAGAACTCGAAGAAGTTTGACCTGCAACACCGGAGGCATATCCCCAATTTCATCGAGAAAAATAGTCCCCTGGTTTGCCAGTTCTATTCTTCCTATGCGATTATTCACAGCTCCTGTAAAAGAACCCTTTTCATAACCAAACAATTCGCTCTCTAACAAATCATGAGGAATAGCAGCACAATTTACAGCGATGAAAGGTTTGGAGGAGCGTGGACTATTTAAGTGCAGTGCGCGGGCAATAAGCTCCTTCCCAGTTCCACTTTCCCCATAAATCATCACAGTGCTCTGAGAACCTGCAGCGCGACTCACAATGTCAAAAACCTCGCGAATCTGTGGGCTATCTCCTATGATGCTAAAACTGTCTGTGTCGAGCTTTATCTTCATAATATGAAATCATTATAACCAAAAACATAAAAATGTAAAGTTTTTCAATAAGTTATGTGAGTTATAGAAGGCACAAAAAAACGTCAAATATACAACATCATGAAAAAAAAACTAATCTTCAAAAAACCAGTTATGATGGATAATTTGACGTAAGGTGACGATATCTAGGGATTGTATGACACAACATTTTCGTGCTCATTGGGATCGTTACGGGAAACAATAGCCAGTGCTGGCTCAGTATCAGACAGGTTAACTGGTTTATGTGGCACGCCTGGTGGAATAAAAATAAAGTCTCCTGCCTCATGGATAACCGATTCTTTCAGGTTCTCGCCAAACTGGGTTTCTACCCTACCTCTCAGCAAATAAATTGCCGTCTCAAAATCTTTATGATAATGCGCTTTCGGAGATCCACTCGGCGGAATCACCACTAGATTCATCGATAGCCCAATCGATCCAGCAGTTGCGGTAGATATGCCTACATAATAGGGCAGGTTCTGTTTGGTAGCAATAGTTTCATGAGAACGGACGGTTACTACTTTTTTCTTCAGGTCAAGACTCATTAAATACCTCATCAAAATGTGAAATTATTATATGGGAAACTAGGAAACCTTCACTGTCTTCTCTCAGGAGAGAGTCAAACAATCCACCACATTCAAAAGAGTAATTGATCGCCAAAAATAACTAGAGTTCTCTTCGCCTACACCTATTCAACCCGGTGATTAAATTTCAATATAGAGTCCGTCTTCTTCAACGGCAACTTTATAAGTAGGAGTGGTGTCAGATCGGTTAAATTTACAATATCCTTTTTTAATATTCCAACCGCATTCCTCTTTACAGCAAAAGGCAAACATTCCTTTTAAAACGCCAAGCCCAAGACTACCTTCACAACAACGGCACTGGTCTGTAAGGCAATAAAACTTACCATCAACCTGAAACAGCCCAAGAACATAGCTGATCTCAGTGTACTCGTGTTTAAAATGAACCTGTTTACCCGTTCCTTCCGATGGAGCATCACCGAGCTCCGAAACTTTACATTTTGACATGATCAGTCCTGAGGTAGGTAGGGACCATATCGGTCTCGGTAGTATTTCTCCAGATCCCAACGAAACCTTCCCTTTAGGTGAGGAAGTTCTTCAACAACCTGGTGGTCAAACGCCACGTACTCCTGAGTTTTCTTCTCTAAATCCTCTTCTCTTTTTATGTTGGGGTCCAAGTAGGAGTCACCTAAGGCAGAAGTACCGACAATAAGACTCTGGCCTTTTTTAATCCATTTACCCAGCATTAGTCTCTCTTCGTCAGTTCCTGGTTCTATCGCCATAACAACATTTCACCTTTTTAAATAATATGATAGCCTAAGCTCAACCCATATCTGTTCGACAAAAATAATTACAAAATACCCTTATAAAATTCCCTGCGGATGGCGTCTGGGTTGCATTAGCAGGGTGCAATAAGGTAGCATAAGTCCCACTCAATTATCAATTTTGTCGTTAACAGCGTTAATTTTTGAAAAACAAGAGGATTTATATGTCGTCAGAACAAAAATCAGAAAAAAGTGCGGAAGAACATTTTAAAGATGGCCTTGCATTTAGTAAACTTGGCGATGATCGTAAAACTTTCGAATCGTATAAGAAAGCCATTGACCTAGACCCAGAACATTTTCTGGCACATTTTAATCTTGGCATACGTTATGGAAAACTAAGAATGAATCTGGAGGCAGCTCAATCTTTTCGTGAGGCTTTACGTCTTAAGCCAGAAGCTCCTATGGTTCATTACAGTCTTGCCGTGGTCAGCAATTTAATCGGCGAGATGGATGAAGCCTTCAAGCATTACAAAGAAGCTATTCGTATAAACCCAGATTTTGGAAGGGCTCACAGCAACATAGCTATGCTTTATTATGGACTGAAGCATGGCAAAGAAACCATTCATCATCTTGCAAGAGCTGCGGAACTTTTCAAGCAGACAGGTGATGAGTTTATGGAAAAAAATGCCCGCGACCTCATCCAGGAATGCGGAAGGGAGTTCGACTTGACTCCGGAAGACTGCCTAACTCTCTAAGGTTTATATGGATTTTGATGTCGCGATTATTGGGGGAGGGTCCGCTGGTTATGCCGCGGCCTCTTCTGCACAATCGCTCGGAGCCCAAGTTGCAATCATTGACCCTGGTCCTTTGGGCGGATTGTGTATTCTCAAGGGATGTATGCCAACCAAAGCAATCCTGCGCTCCTCTGATATCATGGCCTTGATGGGCCGAGCCAAGGAATTTGGTATCCAGTCTGTTGAAGCAAAGGCCCAACTTTCTGCCATCAATGACCGTAAGAATAAACTCATTAAAGAGTTTGCCGATTACCGAATAGAGCAACTCAACAGCCCTCGGTTCACCCTCATCGAAGAACAGGCTCAGTTTATCTCCCCGTATGAAATCAAAATTGGGAATAAGTTCCTTAAAGCAAGGTCATTTATCATCGCTACTGGCTCTGTGATCGCAAACTATCCGATTCTTGGCCTTGAAGAAACCGGATTCGTCACCAGTGATGATGTTTTAAAAATGAGAGAAGCTCCGGACTCAATCATTGTTCTAGGTGCCGGAGCAGTGGCAGTGGAACTGGCACAATTTTTATTAAGAATTGGTGTCAAGGTAACACTACTGCAGAGAAGCCAACATATTTTATCGAAAGGCGATGAAGACTTGGCGCGACCAGTGGAGTCACGTTTCCGCGAAGAAGGTATGAATCTTTATACCAGCACAAAAATTCTGCGGGCCGAAAAAACATTAGAAGGCTCAGTTATTTATTTTAAGCATGAAGGTAAAGAAAAAAAAGTCTGTGCACGATACATCCTACAAGCTTTGGGTCGCAGACCAAATATAGATAGCCTCCATCTGGACTTAGCAAAGGTTGAAATCCAGAAAAGCTGCATTCCTGTAGACTCAAAAATGAAAACAAATCAACCTCATATTTTTGCAGTAGGTGACGTGAATGGAATTCATGAGGTCGTGCATATTGCTATTCAACAGGGGGAAATAGCTGGCTATAATGCTATAAACACTGCAAACGAAAAGGAGGTGGATAACCGACTTAAGGCCTCTGTCGTTTTTACCGACCCCGGAGTTGCCAGTGTAGGCCTAAGCGAAAAAGAATGTCAGGCCAACAACATCCCTTATCTAACCGCATCCTATTCTTTTGATGATCACGGCAAGTCGATGTGCTTGGGGGAAACATATGGGCATGTAAAACTCCTGTGCCACCCTGCTTCAGGAGAAGTGTTAGGCGGACATATTGTTGGGCCAGAAGCGGGAGAGCTGATTCACGAGATCATAACTCTGATGCATTTTCGTGGCACAGTGAAGGACATGTTAGAGATTCCGCATTATCATCCTACCCTAGCAGAAATCCTAACTTATCCCGCAGAAGAACTGGTTGATAAGTTATCGATTATTTCATAACGAGCTTCCCATCAGTTCCTCCCTTGGAAATAGGGAAAGCAAAAAAATATATCTAAAGGTTATAGCGCCTGCAGTTTTTCGATCAGGATGTCCATTTCTTTACGGGAATTCAATTCCGTCACACAAATCAGCATACAATTTTTTAAATCTGGGTAATAAGACTCCAATGCATAACCGCCGATAATTCCTTCCTTTTTCAAATAGTTTAAAACCTCCTCCACCGGGCGGGGGCATTCGAGAACAAACTCATTAAATATGTTGGAGGAAAAACGGATTTTAAAGTTTTGGACATTCGCCAAGCGATTTTTCAAATAACTCGCTTTACGCAAGTTCAACACCGCTATCTCACGAAACCCCTGTTTCCCAAGAGTAGACATAAAAATTGCAGTAGCCAGAGCGCACAGCCCTTGATTGGTGCAGATATTGGATGTTGCACGCTCACGGCGAATGTGCTGCTCGCGAGTGGACAGGGTCAGCACGTAAGCCCTTTTACCATTCTGATCCAATGTTTCCCCGGCTAGACGTCCCGGCATTTGTCTTAAATAGTTTTTCTGTGTTGCAAAAAATCCCACATAAGGGCCTCCATAAGAGACTGGTAAACCTAATGATTGCCCTTCCCCAACAACAATATCCGCACCATGTTTTCCCGGTGATTCGAGAATACCTAAAGACAGGGCTTCCGCCACAACTACAATTAGTAGGGTACCATTCTCCGCAAGTTTTTCTTTTAACTGGTCATATTCTTCTACCGTTCCCAAAAAGTTTGGCGATTGCAGAACAACGGCTGATGTATTCTCAGTCAGGTTCTCAGCAATGGAGGAAAGGTCCGTTCTACCTTTTTCGTCAAAAGGGATTTCCTTAACCCGGAAGTTACTGCCTTTAGTATAGGTTTCTATTACCTTCTGATATTCAGGGTGAACTCCTCGCGAGACCAGAAAATCCATGCGGCGATTTATCCGATTGGACATCATAACTGCTTCGGCAAGAGCAGAAGCACCGTCATACATGGAAGCATTGGCAATTTCCATTCCGGTTAGCAGACAGATCATAGTCTGAAATTCGTAAATTGCTTGAAGAGTCCCTTGACTCACTTCAGGTTGGTAGGGAGTGTAACTGGTAGCAAACTCACCACGAGAAATCAGATGATCAATCAATACAGGTGAAAAGTGACGATACGCTCCGGCTCCGAGAAAAATCGAATGGCTCTCAACAGTGGTATTATTTTTTTGCAGTTGTTTCAGATATTTAGTTAGATCACTTTCAGACAGACTTTCTGGAAGAGCTAAAAGATTATCTCCCAATTTCAAAGAATCAGGAATGCTTTCAAAAAGAGTATCAATATTCTGCACACCGATTTCTGCAAGCATCAGTCTGATATCTTCTTCTGTATGTGGAATATACCTCATAGGCCGGATGAAAAAACTTTACTCCATCTCATTTTTGCATTGTTCGTTGTAAGCATCCGCGTCGAGAAGAGACTCAAGATCTTTTTCATTAGAAAGTTCAATTTCAACAATCCATCCTCCTTCATAAGGTGCATTGTTGATCATTTCAGGGTTAGTCTCTAAATCTTTATTCGCAGAGATGACCTTGCCGCCGGCGGGAGCATAAAGGTCGGAAACTGTTTTTACTGACTCCACAACCCCAAATGGGCTTCCCTGATCAACCTGACTACCGACTTCTGGCAGTTCGACAAAAACAATATCTCCCAATTGATCCTGGGCAAACTCAGAAATACCGATCACGGCTTTCTTTCCGTCAACGCGGATCCATTCATGTTCCTGCGTATACTTTAAATCCTGGCGAACCTCCATGATGCCTCCGTTAATTAGCGATTAATCTTTTTTGACTCGAGTTGGTATGAAAGGTAGTTTAACAACCTCAGCGGGTACACTCAACTTCCTAATTTCAACTTCTAGTTTAGTTCCAGGTTCTGCATATTCAGGGGATACATAACATAATCCAATCCCCGTATTCAAGGAAGGGGAAAAAGTTCCACTGGTTAGTTCCCCAATCAAAGTCCCATTTTTTAAAACCCTATAATGTGGACGCGGAACCCCCCGATCGAGCAAGCGAACACCTATCAATTTGCGACTACTCCCCATATCTTTTTGTTTTCTAAGTGCTGCCTGACCTATGAAATCCTGTTTGTCCAGCTTAATGACCCAACCTAACCCAGCCTCCAACGGCTTGGATTCCTCGTTAATTTCATTACCGTAAAGAGCATACCCCATTTCCATTCTCAAGGTATCTCTGGCTCCCAACCCAATCGGTTGGAGATTAAATTCTTTCCCAACCTCAAGAATCGCTCTAAGAACAATTTCAGCATCGCCACCATCAAGGTAAATCTCAAAACCATCTTCACCCGTATACCCAGTCCGCGCGATGATTCCTGTAAAATTGTGGATTTTTGCTTTTTTAAAATGGTAGTATCTAATCTCGCTCAAAGAGGCGTCACATAATTTTTGCAATAGGGCCTCAGAATGTTTCCCCTGTAATGCCAGTTGCGATGTATCCTGACTATTATTGCGGATAGTAGCATCGAAAGAACCGGAATTTTTCAAAATCCATTGCAAATCTTTTTCTGTATTCGCAGCATTCACACAAAGGAAATAATCGTCTTCAGAAAAACGGTGGACCAGTAAATCATCCACAACGCCACCATTTTCCAGGCACATCAGAGTATAAAGGGCCTGATTGTCCTGTATTGAGTCAATATCATTTGTTATCAGTTTTTGAATTAGGCTCTTGGCAGAGGGGCCCTGGATTTCTATCTCGCCCATATGACTAACATCGAATATTCCAACGCCATCTCGGACACATTGATGCTCCTTGATGACCCCTTGGAACTGAATGGGCATCTTCCATCCTGCAAAAGGAACAAGTTTGCCTCTGTATTCTTTATGAATATCGATTAAAGGTGTAGTTTTTAAGCTAGAGGAAGTTTCTTGAGCCATGTTCAAATAATCTGGTATTTTTAGTGATGTGTTTAATCACTTTGTATAACAAAATTTCATTAGGGATCGCAAGGTATTATAATAAAGTATAAATTAAAGAGGTTTTTTTTGGATGAGTTTCGTGAAGAGTAATAAAAAATATGACGCTATCCTCGTAGCAGGAGAAGGAAAGTCCAGCTATAAGGTTCATCATCAGAACAAGGCTTTTTTGACTATTAATGGTAAGTGCCTCGTACATTATATTGTCGAAACTCTACAACAGGTCGAATCTATTCGAGATATCTATGTAGTGGGTCTCAAGGATAAACTCCAACAGGTTTTTCTCACAGGACACGTTGATTTAAACTTCCCTAAACGAGTTCATATTGTCAAACAAAGATCCAATCTCTACGAGAATGTCTGGCACACTTTTCTCGAATCCTTAAAAAATGAAAACGGAGAAGTGCCCAATACTGAATCCCATCGCGACCAAGCAATGCTAATTGTGCCCTGTGACGCTCCACTGATGACTCCACAGGAAGTGGAATATTTTATTTCTCATGCAAACATGGAAAATTACGATCACGTTTTGGGATTAGTTTCTCAAAAACAACTAAAATATTTTTATCCTCAGAAAGGAAAACCAGGCATAAAAATGGCTTATCTTCACATTAAAGAAGACAGCTTTAGGATCAACAATCTCCACTTAGTCAAACCTCTGCGTATTGAGAACCGCGAATATATTCAGAAAATGTACCAATACCGCTACCAAAGAAATTTTAAAAACTTAGTACTTTTTGCTCTATCGATTTTTGGAAAAGACAAAGCCCGGCATTACAAAAACTATATTGGCTTGCAGTTATGTCTATTTTTTGCAAGCCTCAGGCTTAGTTTCCTGGTTAATTATTTTCGCAAGTTCAACCCTAAAAAAGTATTAGAAAAGAGAATCTGCACCATTATGAAAACTCGGTTTATGGCTCTGGAAGTTCCCTATCCTGGAGCAGCCCTGGATATTGACAACGCTAAAGATTATGAATCCATGAAAACCCGCTTTGATGAATGGTGCAAATATTTACAAGCATCTAAAGAACCCTTAACTAAAAACCACGCAAAGGTTTCCCTCACCACCTCCGATGAAAAAGTGGGACGACCATCACCCACTCACTGACTTCTCACTAAAGGGGTCACTGGAAAAGGTTTATTCAGTTAACGGAAGGTTAATTCTAACTATGAAGTTATTAATCATTTTACCCCCCCCTTAGGAGCTTGAGGGCTAAGGAAATATATAATAGGCTCATGAAAAAATTTTGGAACAGATTACCACTGCTCCACACCTAGTAGATAGAACGAATAGATAATACCTTTTGGATATTAAACAAATATGAAACAAGACCGGATACGAAATTTTTCTATCATTGCCCATATTGATCATGGTAAGTCCACTCTCGCTGACAAGCTGATTCTTGCCACATCGGCTATCCCTGCACGGGAAATGAAAGAACAGGTATTGGACAATATGGATTTGGAAAGGGAGCGAGGCATCACCATCAAGGCTCAAACCGTACGCCTAAAATATAAAGCCAATGATAATCTGGAATATGTGTTCAATATGATTGACACTCCAGGTCATGTCGACTTCAGCTATGAGGTTTCTCGCAGTCTTGCGGCCTGCGAAGGGGTACTACTAGTCATAGATGCAACACAAGGTATTCAAGCACAGACGATAGCTAACCTCACCCTAGCTATGCAACATAATCTAACGGTTATACCCGTGATCAACAAAATTGACTTGCCCAGCGCCAATCCAGACTTCATAAAGGAGCAACTTGAAGATGTCTTACAAATAGAATCCTCAGACGCGGTTCTAGTCAGTGCTAAGGAAGGAATCGGAATCAATGAATTGATGGAAGCTTTAGTTCAACATATTCCTTCACCCAATGGAGACTCTTCCAAAAAACTACAAGCCTTGCTCTTTGATGCATGGTACGACCCCTACCGGGGAGTTATTATTCTAGTCAAGGTCCAATATGGAAGCCTAAAGATGGGTGATGGAATTATGATGATGGCAACGGGGAACCAATTTGTGGTCGAAGAACTAGGGACGTTCGACCCTAAGGAAGTAAAAGGCAATGAAATCCAGGCTGGAGAAGTGGGCTATCTGGTTGCCAATATTAAAGAACTGGACCAGACCAAAGTGGGGGACACCATCACACACGCTAAAAATCCTTCCGAAGAACCATTGCCTGGTTATAAAGAAGTCAAACCTATGGTTTTTAGTGGGTTGTATCCGATCAGTGGTGACGATTATGAGGATTTGCGCGATGCGTTAAAAAAACTTACTTTGAACGACGCCTCATTTTCTTATGAAGCAGAAACCTCCACAGCCTTAGGTTTTGGTTTCCGATGCGGATTTCTAGGGTTGCTACATATGGAAATTGTAAGAGAACGAATTGAACGTGAATATAAAGTCGACCTTCTTACTACGGCACCCACCGTCATTTACAAAGTCGTTACCACCGATGGGAAAACACTCATGATCGACAATCCCTGCAAACTGCAGGAGCAAAAAAATATCGACCACCTAGAAGAACCTTTTGTCATAGGAACGATTATAGTCCCAGAAGAATATATAGGGGTTGTAATGGCACTGGTGCGAGATCGTAGAGGAGTCCAAAAAAAAATGGAGTACATGAGCCCAGATACGGTCCTACTGGAATATGAACTACCATTTAATGAAATCGTTTTGAATTTTTATGACCGCCTGAAATCAGGCACTAAAGGTTATGCCTCGTTTGACTATGAATTTATAGATTTCAGGACATCTAGTCTGGTAAAGTTGGATGTTCTTTTGAATGGAGAACTGGTCGATGCCCTATCTTTAATTGCTCATAAAGACAAGGTCTATTATCAGGGTCGCGACCTAGCAAAAAAACTCAAAGATCAAATACCACGTCAAATGTTCGAGGTAGCTATTCAGGCTGCAATAGGTAGTAAAGTAGTTGCGCGTGAAACCGTCAAGGCGCTCAGAAAAAATGTTCTGGCAAAATGTTACGGGGGTGATATCACCCGCAAGCGCAAACTGTTGGAAAAACAAAAAGAAGGAAAGAAAAAAATGAAGCGAGTAGGTAGCGTAGAAATTCCACAAGAAGCCTTTTTAGCCGTGTTGAGGACCGATGACAAATAAAACCGACAACCCAACAGAAAAGACGCAAGCACCCAAAAAAAGCATTGCNCGNGAATATACCGAGGCGATTTTAATTGCTCTACTTCTGGCCTTGTTGATTCGTANCTTTATAGTTCAAGCGTTTAAAATTCCTTCTGGCTCCATGAAGAAGACACTTCTTATAGGCGATCACATTCTGGTATCCAAATTCAGTTATGGCACGCATATTCCCAACGAAATTCCTTTCATTAATGTAAAACTGTTCGACGATATTGTGTTGTTTTCCAAAGTTCCACAAAGAGGAGATATTATTGTTTTCAAGTTCCCAAAGGATGAGACTCGGGACTTCATAAAACGTGTGATTGGGCTGCCAGGCGACCTACTGGAAGTGAAAAGGCAAAAAGTTTATATCAATAACAAACCTTATAAAGATATCCATGCTCGACATACAGACTCTCCATCCGACAGTCCGCTGGTGCCCAGAGATGACTTTGGTCCCATTCTTGTTCCAGATGACCACGTCTTTGTTATGGGTGATAACCGTGAAAATAGTCAGGATAGTCGCTATTGGGGCTATTTGAATGTTAAAAAAATCCGTGGCAAAGCACAAATAATATACTGGTCCTGGGATCGGATTAAAAGCTGGGTTCGGTTTGAAAGATTTGGAAAAATTCTGAAATAAATTGACATGACAGAAATTGCCGCTACAAAAAACAGGTTGCGCTCCCTACTCGATAACTCTAAGTCCGCCATTCTCGATTTTGACGGGTTAGTTGCCGATTCAGAGCCTTTCCACTTCCGGGCTTACAATGAGGTTTTTGAACGGTATGGACATACACTCAACAAAGAAGAATATTGGGTGGAGTGGACCTCAAAAGGAAAAGGCATCGCCGGAGAGATCAAACGTCATGACCTCAAGCTTAATGTAGATACAGTTGAACTTAGACAACAAAAGTTTGAAGTATACTCTCAGTTTTGCCAGAGTGGAGACATCAAGTTATTTCCGTTAGCCCAGAGCATGGCAGAGAGTCTGTCTGCCCATCACAAATTAGCCATCGCCTCAGGATCGTGGATTAAGGATATTCGTAATATTCTCAAAAATGCTGACTCGTTAAATTTGTTTCCCATTATTCTGGGAAAAGAATCTGCTCCCAGGGAAAAGCCACATCCCGATATTTTTTTGAAAGCTGCAGAAAAACTAGGATGCGCTGCCAGTGAATGCTTTGTTGTCGAAGATGCGTTAAAAGGACTTAATGCAGCCAAAGAAGCGGGAATGCCTTGCATCATTCTAAGAAATCCCTTGAATCGTAATATAAACTTTTATGGTGCAGAACTAATATTTGAAAGCCTTGAGGATTTCGTAAAAGCATTGAAAACCTGAACTCGGCTTCTCTTTATTAGTTCAAGACTTCTCTTTTGCTAGTTCTGATTTAAATCCGGCAAATAATTTTTTAATAGGAGGAATGATCTTTTCCTTCAACTCATCAGGAACCCAGTTTATTTTTTCCACCGGCCAATTTTCCATATTGTGGATATCAAGACCTGCTCTCTTATAGGGACCTTCCAAACTTTCCTCAAAACCATAGATTAAGGCATTTTTAAATACCATTTCATAAAGGTCAACGATCTCAGTAGGGTCGTGCAGGCCAGCCATAAACCGTTCCATCATTTTTTTGATGATCGGATTAGCATGCTCCTGAAAATCTTCACTACAGGCATTTTCAAGGGTACGGTAAATAATGATGATGTCTTGAAGAAGGTATTTGATTTCTTTAGGGTCTTTTGCCACCGGACCTTTTGATAAGTCAAAAAACTCTTTATATTCTTTGAGGATTCTCACGGTATCACTGATGATCGACTCCTCCCAAGGGACATATTTCCATACGAAAAACGTCCTCAACCACCTCACCTTATCAGTGGCATCTTCCATGTGAAGAGTCAGGCTCGGCTTGACAGAATTGCTGAAAGGGAGGCGTCCTCCCCACATTTTCAGCTTTAATTCCAACTCCGGCGAAAATGCTTCTGCGAATACGTCACAATAAATTGATACGAGTCTCTCTAGGTTTTGATGCTTGTCCAAAAGAGTATTTTGCGGAAGATTAACAATGCTATAAAGTCTCCAGATACGCCTTCTGGCTAAGCCATTAGAACGGGCAATAAGATAGGTTCCGCCCCAGATTCCTGAAGTGATAGGAATGTCTATATGATGAGTTGTCCGCATTCGTCGTGAAACCTCAGTAGCAACATTCTGATATAACTCGTTCAGGTAGTACAAGTTGATCAAGTTATCGTCCGCAAAGACTGGAGTTTTAACCAATTCTGTCATGGTTTCCTGAGAGAGAAGTAAAGTAATGCTCAATCATATTTGATACGATTCTAAGAGCAAAAATAAACAAAAAAAATTCCACCCCCCTAATTGGAGGTGGAATTCCCTATTAAAGCAACTATCCCTATACGAAATTAATTTACATGCACCACACTGACGGTTACAGAATCAGTAACCGGCGGATTGTAAGGAACATGGTTACCCTGAGCAAAAAGAGCCGTAATTGTATGCTGGCCTTTTGCAAGGTTAATAGTTTTACAGGTAGAGCCATCTCCCATATGAATATGAGTATCATCCTTAGCAACTGGTTTGCTCAAATCTGCAGGAATATCTGTGTCAATGATCAAGTGATGATGACCTTTGCCGGGATTGACACCTTTTTTGGCAGGTTCTACCGTGTACCCATTGGTTGCCATACAAACTTGTAACGGACTGCTAACATTAGAAAGTGTAGCTGGCTTAACAATTGCCAATGCTTTTCCGACAGTCGAACTCGAAGTACTCCCGCCTCCGGTCTGACCAGCACAACCTACAAATAAAACCAGTACTAACAATGTCATGACTCTAGAAATGATCTTCATAAACTCCTCACAAAAAAAGATAAAACGTTAATGAGTAAAATACAATTTGACGAGGCTCTAAAATAACCGGTCAGTTCAATAACCGACCAAGTAAAATTTCACCAAAAAAACTCAAGAAAATGGCAAACAACAAAAATTTTGCCACGAACTATCTTAATCGACAAGTACAACTGTTAATCAATTTATTTCAGGCAACAAAAGGATGACTACAATATAGAGGAAAATACGGGCAAAATCAATACTTTGCAAAAAAACTCGTTATTCGATTCTAAAATTAAGCTGTTTTACGCCCGAAATCCGGAAATTAAATTAAAAAAAATTTTGGGACAACCTAGAGAATGAAGGCTATAATTCCTTCCGTTTCCACACAGGTTCAGTATTCCTTCTAAATTCTAAAAGGAGAACGTGTGTCTTCCAAAATATTTTTGCGGTAGGGCAAAAGCCTTGAAACGTTTTCAACACCTACTTATCCCATTTATCGCTTTGCTTGGGATCCTTACCCTGGCAATCAGCCCGAGGACCAAGTCTGCCGACTCAGCGCAACCTTCTACCTGGAAAAACCTTGAGAAAGGTTTGGATATAGGTATTTTCCAAGCTCCAAAAAAATCTGCTTTAGGCGACTCATTAATTCGTATTTTGAGAGCCGAAACCAAATATTTTGGTTTGAAACTATTAAATGCCTCCTCCAAGGATCAAGGCAAACGCCAGTCTGTAAAAAAATGGGCTAACAGAAACGGCCTTATTGCTGCTATCAACGCAAGCATGTACCAAAAGGATATGATTTCTAGTGTCTCCTACATGAAAACGCGACAACACATCAACAGTAACTGGGTTTCCAAAGATAAAACCATCCTTGCTTTCGATCCCACTGACAAAAGCCTTCCGCCAGTGCGAATCATCGATCGGGATTGCGAAGATTTTAATAAGCTAAGAAAATTCTATGATACTTTGGTCCAAAGCATTCGTATGGTCTCCTGTCATGGAAAAAATATGTGGGCGCCGCATAAAAAAATGTGGAGTACCGCTGCAATTGGGTTGGATAACCAAAATAGAATCCTATTCATTCACGTCCGTTCTCCATACACTTCCCACGATTTGATAAATATGCTTCTTGAACTTCCAGTCGGACTGAAACAAGCCATGTACGTTGAAGGCGGAGCAGATGCTCAGTTGTACGTAAACACGGGAAAAGAGAGGTACGAATTTATAGGTAGTTATTCCAGTGGCTCCAGAGAACATGATGAAAATACTTTTTCCCACTCGGTGCCAAATGTTCTTGGTTTGGTGCGCCTTCAAGAATAAGGAAGTTCGAGATTGACAGCTAAAAAGAAGATTTCAATTCGGCCTCGGTTCCGCATAACAACTGGGGATTTGATCGCCCTCGGACCGGGGAAGGTTGACTTACTAGAATCAATTGGTCGAGAGGGCTCCATCTCTCAAGCAGCTCGGGAAAGGCAGCTAAGCTATCGACGTGCATGGGACTTGGTAAACACCATGAACCAGTGCTTTAAGCAACCTCTGGTTGTGAGTATCACAGGTGGTAAAGGAGGAGGAGGTGCTCAACTCACAGCCACAGGGGGAAAAGTGATCCACCTTTATCGTAAAATAGAAAAAATAGCCAGGACCGCAACCCGTGCAGAAAGGAAAGCCCTCCAAAACCTTTTAAGTTAGGCATAGAATTATGATATCTCTACCAAAAAACTGATGATCTAGTACTATTCTTTCTTAGCCTTTGTACCCGACAGAAATAGAAGAGATAAAACTAGCAAGGCACCCTACTTGGCTTAATATATACTTGCCAGCAGTAATAGTCGATTAAACTTTGCTTCCAGCTGATGGTCGAGAAGCAACAATTTCAAAACCTATAAATTTTATTGATAGGTTTTCTCCGGGAAATTGGCTATAGGCATCAGTCTCATCTTCATATTCATGAAAATCGAAATGGGAAACATCAAAACCGATTTGCCGTACATCATGAATCAAGGTCTCGCAAAAATTATTTTCGATCTCCACCAGTGTTTCAAAATAACCATGGGTCAATTTATTTCGGTATTCTGAGTCACTGGCAGACTTTAAAATTTGGCATTCCAGATCGGTATCTAAAACCATCAAGAACCCTCCAGGCTCTAACGCTTCAGTAGCCCAACGCAAAAACTGCTGACGCTCTTGTCTATGCAAATGATGTAGAAATTTATTGGTCAGAATGCAACCATAATGCTTGCCTAGTGGACCGTCCGGAAAATCAACATTCAAAATTTCAATATTATCTTTGCCTGAAAGTTTTACAAAGTGCGCAAGTCCTTTAATAATGAATGGCATATTGTCAGCCAGGACTAAATTAGGAAAGTCTTTCGGCCAATCATGGATCAAGCGGAACCCTGCAAGTCCTGTTGCCACGTCCAACAAAGGAGTTTTGAGGTTAAGGGGTACGAGTTCCATAGGATTATCCCAAGGAAAATTCTCGGTCTGGTATAGATAAAAACTGTAGCTTTCACTGAGAAGAGTGACCCATTCCGGATCATTATAAAGAACCGGATCTTTTTTAATAAGACTAACCAGTTCACTAAAAAGAGTAGAAAAAACTTTATCCATCTGCTCAAAAGGTTGAGATAAAAGTGAGGCGTCCTTGCGAAGGTTCATGTGAATGTGGTCAAAATTAAGGAATACTGCGGGACGCTCATGCTGAACGTATAATAGGTCTGCAATATCGATCAATATTTCAGGATAAATCGTGCAAAGAAGGGCATTAAATGATTCTTGGTTTTCTCGACCCACTGAGGTATCAGGAAACCCCAATTTACGATTCAAGTGTTTGAAAAGAGCCTGCGCTCGGGCAGCTAGCTCCGTGGACTTAGTGTTCTCTAAACCAAGAAACTTCCGCCCTACATCAGTTAGCAGAGAAAGCTGGTCATTGTCCTTTATGAATATTGAAGGGGCAGGCACGGTCAGGCTTTTCTAAATTAAGTTGAAAGGATCTCTTTATAGCAGGGGTATTAGAGAGTTTCAACCACTAGAAGTAAGGCTAGGTGTTAAGGCCAATCCCACCCTGCCCTTCCTAGCAGGTAAAACGTTACCAAAAGGCAAGGAAGTAAATAAGGCACGGCCTCAAAGGTACTTATATCCATAAGGGAATAGGCTGAAAAGATTGATCTAGCACCATAAATAACAGTCAAAGCCTGAGCGAGCCTTCTCTTACCTTTCAGCAGATAATAGGTAAGCACACCCAAAAGAAGCAGAAAAGCACCTAGAGAAAGAATTGCAGATAAGCCCAAGTTGAAGGGGGGAATAAAAATCATGGCAATTAGAAGGTAAACTATATTCAAAGCCAAAAAACCATAACCGGCCTGAGTATACTTCCGGTTTAAAGGACCAAGAAACTCTGGTAATTTAGAATTTTCGTTTTCCATTTTAGATTTAAGATAAAATAGTCTAGATGCAATCACCCCTGCAGTTGCAGATTCATATGGGGTATGTTAGCTTCCTGCTCTTAGCTTTCGACATCATTAGGCACTGGCATGAGCTAAACCTAAAAGATCAGTAATGCTATCTAGCTGGCAAAGATTTATCTCGGCCAAACAAATGTATGGCCATTTCTCCTGTTTGTCAAAGGGCGTGTGGCCAGCAGATAATAACTTATCTGCCCAAAAAATTGTTTGCCAAAAAGATAACGTAAACTCAAATATTTTTCTATTTGTTTGAGAAACTCTTTAACATTCACTCAGGTTTTTTTAACATGACTCCTGTAGACGAACAACTTAAAACTATTCGCCGAGGTGCCTCCGAGATTATTGATGAAAAAGACCTTGCCAAGTTGCTGACAACTGGAAAGCCTCTAAAGGTGAAAGCCGGGTTTGATCCCACAGCTCCCGACCTACATTTAGGACATACAGTTCTTCTGAATAAGATGAAACAATTCCAGGAACTAGGTCATGAAGTCATTTTCTTAATCGGTGACTTCACTGGAATGATAGGCGACCCGACTGGACGCTCCGAAACAAGAAAAAATCTAACACCTCAGGAAGTCCAAGAAAACTCAAAAACATATCTCGCACAAGTTTTCAAAGTTCTTGATCCAAATAAAACCACGATCGCCTATAACAGTGAGTGGATGAATAAGTTTTCCTCTGTAAATATGATTGAGTTAGCGGCTCATTACACTGTAGCCCGAATGCTGGAACGTGATGACTTTCAAAAGCGTCTCGCAAAAAACCTGCCAGTTTCTATTCACGAACTTATGTACCCCCTAATCCAAGGTTACGACTCCGTTGCTTTAAAATCTGATATAGAGTTAGGCGGAACTGACCAAAAGTTCAATCTCTTAGTAGGACGCGATCTTCAACGAGCATATGGGCAGAAGCCTCAAGTCGTTCTCACCATGCCTCTTCTGGAGGGAACCGATGGGGTTCAAAAAATGAGCAAAAGTCTAGGCAACAGTATCGGAGTCTTCGATGCCCCAAACGAAATGTTCGGAAGAATCATGTCCATCTCAGATGATTTGATGTGGCGTTACTTCGAGCTGTTAAGCGTTATCAGCATTGATGATCTGGAGGCCATGAAAAAACAGTCCCAAGCAGGGGTCCTGAATCCTAAAAATGCGAAAATGAAACTGGCAGAAGAAATTGTTGCACTATACAATTCGCCCGAACTTGCAAAAAAAGCTTTAAACGAATTTGAAAATGTTTTTAAGAAGAAAAACTTGCCTGAAGACATTCTGGTGGCAAAAGGATGGGGAGATGGATTGCTGGGAATCTGCAATATCCTGAAAGAGCACAACCTGACTGACAGCACTTCAGCGGCTCGCCGTCTTATTCAACAGGGGTCAGTAACGATAAATGGGGAAAAAGCTTCCAACGTTAATCAGGAATTACCAGGGAATCAGGAGTATCTCATTAAAGTAGGAAAAAAGAGGTTCCTAAAAATTCAACCCGAATAAATTAGGCATTTTAAATCAACTAGGTTGACTGATTACGATATCAATTATCCATAAAGATCCCCGTCAAAGTTACACCAGAAAAATAAAAAGTCCGTTTTCGGAAAAACTGCTGACAGCTTTCTGGCCGCTATCTGTTTTTGCAACTTAAAAGATCAAGCTTCTATTGAAAATAAATTTGTTGCGCTATTTTATTGAACTATACGTTCTCTAAATGACGAAATACCATATTTCAAGTTTCAACGACTCACCTATCCTTGGATAAAATAAGTATTACCGCGTAATTCTGTCTAATAGAAAAAGATTAGACCTTGACATAGAGCCTAGCCGATGAAATAATCCTCGAAAACCTCACGTATTAGCTTCGATTGTCTTATTCATCTAATTTGATGCGAGTAATGAGGTTTTTTTATTTTTTAAAAGATTTTTTAGGATAGGTGTATGAAAAGGACTTTTCAGCCCAGCAATATTAAGAGAAAACGCGTGCATGGCTTCCGCAAGCGAAGTTCTACAGTAGGCGGAAGACGCGTATTGGCAAATCGCAGACGAAAAGGTAGAAAGCGCTTAACGGTCTGATTTTACATAGAGCCCGCCTACTCTGCGTTTGGCAATAGCCGAGCCAACACCTCACAAGTGGGGCCAAGTTATTGTAAACTGAATCCAGCCTAGCGTTTAACTTCATTAAACATTCATACCCCAAAGAGAATACTGGCCTCGACTGGATGGGAAATTTCTCTTTCAAAAAAAATGAACGACTGGCCAAACGACCCGATTTTGATAAGGTCATGGACAAAGGGGAAAAGAAACGCATCGGAAAGTTATGTATCATCTTTTCTCTCCCAAATGAGTTAGGCAGAAAGAGATTGGGGATCATCGCGTCGAAAAAGGTGGGAAACGCGGTGGCCCGAAATCGGGTAAAGCGAGTTATCAGGGAAATTTTTCGCCAGATCAAGCACCGTATGGAGCCCGCTCTGGATATTGTTATTATATCAGGCAAAGACATGGTCAAGCTTCCCTATCGGGTGATTGAAAAAGAAATTTCAAACGCCCTACTAACCAAAAGGTGAATCCGTAAACCTGATCAAACGCCTGAGTAATTCATCGCAGACCTCCATGTTAAATCAGATCCTCCTTAAATTAGTGCGCGGCTATCAAAAGTGGGTCTCTCCACTTTTTTTCTCAGCTTGCCAATTTTACCCCAGTTGCTCGGAATATGCGGCCCAAGCTTTAGAGCGTTACTCTTTGGTTAAAGCAGGAAGACTGATCATCATTAGACTTTTAAAGTGCCACCCCTATCATAACGGTGGGGCGGACCCCCTAAAATAGGGCCAAACGGCCTGGAATCGGAGATTTGACTTGGAAAACAGATTATTACTTGCCTTTGTTCTGTCCTTGGCAGTATTTGTAGGATGGGGCTATTTCCTAGCGCAGGTTCAGGATCCATTACCGGCAGAAGAGCAGGAAGTAAAGACTCGAGATGCTCAGTCACTTCCATCTCAAAGTAAAGGGTCTACAACTTCGATTGCTGCTCGGTCGCAGCAATCACAACCCGTAACTCCGACTCCGATTAATCCATTCCCTGGAGAAGAAGTCCTCATTCAAGTCTCTGCCGGGAAAGCTCATTTTATTATTAGCAATCGCGGGGGCATACTAAAACAATTACAATTACCGCGTTTCAAAAATGATAGTGGTGAAACTATCGACTTAATAGATAACCCTGACAACTTGACAGGCGCCCTTGCTCTTAAAACAAATGATCCTGAAGTAACGAAAATTTTGCAGAATGCGCACTACGAGCCTTCAACAACTTCCATAGTTTTGGATGAAAATAATATAGAAGAGAGGCTAACCCTAATCCTCAATCATTCGTCCGGTCTGCAGGTCACCCGTAGCTACACTTTCCACTTTAATGACTATCTCGTTGAAATGAGCACGCAGATTAATGCAGCATCCATGTCAAGCAGAAACCTCCAATACCAGATATTGTTAGGTCCCGGAATGGGAGGTAAGATTTCTTCGCAAACCGATTACATCGTCTTTTCCGGCGCAACCGTATTCGCTAATAATGAGCGCATTGAGAATCCCCCTGAAGATATTCACGACACTTCTTTTTTTAAAGGAGATTTGAAGTGGGTATCCTTCCAGAATAAATATTTCGGATCAGCACTCATTCCTCAACAAGGTACTAAAGCCGGTATCGTGCTTAAAGAAAAAGAACAGGCCTTTGTTGGACTGGAGTTAGAATCCGTTCAATCCTCAGCCAATGCCGAGTATTTATTGTATGCCGGCACCAAAGAACTCGAAATACTTGAAACCCAAGGCCACGACCTAGTTAGGATGATCGATTATGGCTGGTTTGGTAACAAGTTCGCGTTTCTAGTGAAACCACTGCTTAAAGTTCTAGCATTTTTCTATGGGCTCACAGGTAACTACGGCTGGTCGATCATCTTCCTGACAATCATCATTAAACTATTATTCTCCCCGCTGACTCACAAAAGTTTTAAGTCTATGAAGGGCATGCAAAAGGTTCAGCCTTATGTAAAAATCATTCAGGAAAGAAACAAAGATGACAGGCAGAAAATGAACGCAGAAATGTTGGAGCTTTATAAGAAGCATAAGGTAAACCCAGTCGGCGGTTGTTTGCCTATGTTGCTACAGATCCCCGTATTTATCGCCCTCTACCACGCGTTATTCTTTTCCATCGAGCTTCGCGGCGCCCCATTCATAGGCTGGATCACCGATCTTTCAGTTGCTGACCCTTATTACGTTTACCCTGTTCTAATGGGGGCCACTATGTTTCTGCAACAACGACTAACTCCATCGGTAGGTGACCCTATGCAACAAAAGATCATGATGTTTCTTCCCATCGTGTTCACCTTCCTTTTCATTTCGTTTCCATCAGGACTCGTCATCTACTGGACCGTCAACAATATGCTAACCATCTCCCAGCAATACTATATTTATCATGTAGCGAAAGACTGAACGAAGTTTTATTGTATAAATAAGAAGAGAGCTGTCTTAGCTTAAAAAGATTCGACTCTATTTTTTTAAACTCGGACAATAGAAACATGCTTTATTCGGCAGGCTGGGATCATCCACCTTTAATGGTTTGCTTTTTATACCTGAAAATGGACGATAGCTAAAAATGAAAGATACTATTACAGCCATCGCTACGCCTCCTGGTGAAGGAGGAATCGCTATCATCCGTATAAGCGGTAAGGACGCTTTAGCTATCGCGCGCAAGTTGTTTTATTCTGCTACATGGTTACAGGAATTACCCGTTGCCCAGAAAGTTATGTTCGGAGAAATCCGCGATCCCGAAACAGAGCAATGTGTCGATCAAGTTCTTCTAACCTTTTTTAAAGCACCAAAAAGCTATACCGCCGAGGATGTAATAGAAATCAGTTCCCACGGTGGGACATGGGTTGTATCAATAATTCTTAAACTGGTTTTACAACAAGGTGCGCGGTTAGCCGAGCCAGGTGAGTTCACCCGTCGTGCGTTCGTAAACGGCAGGCTCGACCTTACCCAGGCGGAAGCGGTTGCAGATGTCATCGATTCCGCCTCTGACAAAGCATTAAGTTCAGCCATATCACAACTCAAAGGCGGGCTCTCCCTTAGACTAAACATCCTGTACGAAAGTCTACTCAACGCCCAGGCCCAACTAGAAGCCTCAATAGATTTTACTGAGGATGGACTCACCTTCCAGTCGCGCGAGGACACACAAAAACAAATTCAAGAAGTTGAAGCCAATTTAACCAAACTGGTTCATTCTTTTCGACAGGGGAAAATCTATAGAGAGGGAATGCGCGTCACTTTGATCGGGAAGCCTAATGTTGGAAAGTCTAGCCTTCTTAACGCACTGCTACAAGAAGACCGTGCCATTGTCACCCCCCATGCTGGCACCACTCGCGACACGCTTGAAGAACGTGTTCGTATCAAAGATATCCATATCATCATCACTGACTCAGCTGGACTGCGGGAAAATCCGGATATCATTGAAGAGGAAGGCATCGAACGAACTCGAGCAGCTCTAGAAAGTTCCGACCTGGCAATTGTGGTATTTGACTCCTCTAAACCTCTTGACGATAACGATAAGCTACTGATGAATGAAGTGGACGAAAACCCTAGATTGATCGTGATTAATAAATCTGATCTCCAAGCGTCCTGGCCACCAAGTGAAATCAAAACTTTTCTAGCCGGAGAACTTCCAATCTTCCTATCTGCTAAAACACTGGAAGGCTTCGATCGTCTAAAAGAAGCCCTTCACCAGAAAGCTATCCGTGGTAAACAATCAAGTGAAAGTATAGTCATTACGCGTGAACGTCATCGCGACCATCTTCAACAAGCGGTCAAAGCACTGCAGAAAGCCAGCGAATCTCTAAAAGCCGGCTTATCCGAAGAATTGATAGCCGTCGATGTTACCCTAGCCATGGAACACCTAGGTGCCGTACTTGGAAAAACCTTCGAAGAAGATCTTCTGGATAAAATCTTTGGACAATTCTGTATCGGCAAATAACTACTCGACATAGACGCGGCCTCTCATTAAATAGAGGTTGAACGAGATGATCTCTTGAGGATTTTATGTTGAGCTTGATTTAAGTATACTATCTATCTCATCAAATCTAGGTCGGAGAACAATATCATGTTTCAAGCGTATGCTGCCTCAGAGGCTAAAAGCGAACTAAAACTTTTTGAATACGAACCCGGAGCATTAGCAAGCAATGAAGTGCAAATCAAAGTAGAAACCTGCGGCATCTGCCACTCTGACTTAAGTATGTTGAACAATGATTGGGGAATATCCCAATTTCCATTGGTGCCAGGACATGAAGTTATTGGCATTGTCGAGTCACTTGGCGCACAAGTTAAGCATCTTAAAATTGGGCAAAGGGTCGGGGTTGGTTGGTTCTCGAATTCCTGTATGACTTGTGAATGGTGTGTCGGAGGAGAACATAATCTTTGCGAATCCACTGAGGGGATAATCGTAGGACGGCATGGAGGATTTGCTGACCGGGTACGTACCGACGCGACCTGGGCAATACCTATTCCTGATGGAATCAATCCTGAATCGGCAGGACCTCTTATGTGTGGAGGCATAACTGTTTTCAACCCCATCCTTCAATTCAATATAAAACCTACCGACCACGTGGGGATCATTGGAATTGGTGGGTTGGGCCACATGGCACTGAAATTTCTGCACTCATATGGTTGTGAAGTAACAGCTTTTTCTTCAAACGAAGAAAAAGAGAACGATGCCAAAATTTTTGGTGCAAATCATTTTGTTAATTCATCAGATTCTCATTCACTAGAAAAGATAGCTGGCTCCCTTGACTTTATCATCTCCACGGTAAACGTGGCACTTGACTGGCCTTCTTATATCAATGTCCTTCGACCAAAAGGTCGACTCCATATTGTCGGAGCGGTCATGGAACCCCTACCCATCCCACTATTCCCTTTGTTATTCGGTCAAAAATCAGTTTCGGCAAGCCCACTCGGAAGCCCGTTTACTGCAGGAGTTATGCTAGAGTTTGCTGCGAGGCATAAGATAGAGCCACTTGTCGAAACTTACCCCATAGATAAAGTCAATGAAGCAATGGAAAAACTGAGATCAGGAAAAACGCGTTATAGGCTAGTTTTAAAAAATAATAATTAAAAACAGGGCCCAGCAATAGATTTTCTTATTAGATATAGCTTAGTATATCAATATTATATAATCCGCTCTATATTTGATTTTACTAGTAAGAAAAAACGATTGCAGTCAACCGTATCTTTAGCCGTTGGAAATTGCAAACCGCTAATGCACATTACCGCCTCAGGCTGTGGACTCAGACCATACCTATCGCGGTGTGTTGTATTTGCTGGCGTTGTGATTCTGTGACTTCGAGTTGTGGCAAATGGTTGGAACCATATTTATCAATATAAAGAAAGATATATTCGCGAACACAGGTTCTTAGATCCCACTTCGTATTGTGATTGCGTTCGAACTCATCAAACACATTCATCGCATCTTGAATGCTGAGTCCGCCATTGGTCGTAAAGTAGTAGTCAAGAGCAAGGTCCCATTCCGGATTTTTGTAATAGGTGAGCCCATATTTCTCCGGCTCGAACGCTATCGGGCTGTATTTACCCAGAACAAAGGTCATGAATCCCAAGGAATGAATGTAGGCTGAGTTTTTTTCCACGAAGGCTTTACTATCATCCGCTTCTTCTTCAGTTTCACCTGGAAAACCGAAAAAACCCATTAAGTGATTCCAGATACCTGCATCGGACGACATGCGCAGATTAGTTTCGATAGCGTCGAGTTTAGTTGCTTTGTCCATGAGTTTGAGTACACGTTGATTGCCGGACTCGTAACCAAAATGCAGGTACTTGCATCCTGATTCTGCAACATCTTGCCAGACCTGCTCTTCCAAAAGAGATTCTTCAAACCTCATATGTGTTGTCCATGCGATATCAAGTTTAGTTTCTATCAGCCGGCGTGATAGTTTCTGGAATAAAGCCGGAGGATAGGACTCATCAGTGAAATGAAAAAACCGAGTACCATATTTTTCTTTGAGAAATTTAATTTCTTCTGTGATCTGATCAACCTGTTTAGTACGGAAGCCTTCCACATAACCCTGAAAGTGGTCGCAGAAAGTGCAACGTCCCCAATAACATCCGCGTGTTGCCAAATAGGGCAGGATTAGATCGGGGACAAAATATTTTTCCAAGGGTAGTCCATCAAAATCTGGTGGCGGAATGTCGGCTAAGTTCTCAGAGCAAACTTCTTTATTAGTGTGAATACCACTAGCGTCTTTATAAATGAGGTTGGGAAGTAGGGAAAAATCGCCATCACTTTTCACCGCTTCGGTCAGTTTAAGATAAGCCGATTCACCTTCATATACAACGGCTGTGTCAAACCACTCCCATAGTCCGGACATTTCTGGCAGAGTATCGCGGATACGGGTAATAATGTTGCCGCCCAGAGTGATATGCGTGTCAGGAAAATCTTCCTTAATCATTTTGCAAAAGGTGAAGGTAGCGATGAGTTGTTTCTGTTGCACGACTGAGACACCAACCATCTTCGGACGCTCACGTTCCATCATCGGGCGAATCAACATACGGTAAACATCTCGGTAGATATTGATCTGGTCATCATCCAACGCTTCGAGAATTTCTGAAGACATGAACGGTTTGTAAACAATATCCGTCTCGATGGGCGGGAAGCAGATCTGTGCCGGGTAATAACCAAGCGAGACCAACCTCATAACTTCGTGTAGGCAATTCGTTGCCCACTCCAACTGATCAATATCGTAAAAGGCTTTTCCGCGCAGGATTCCCTTGGCTCTCTCTACATCCGAAGCAAACTGTTGGAATAGTTCCGGAGTACAGGTAATTAGCTTTTGAATCAATTCCTGCTCTTCTTCATCAAGTTCACGTGTCTCTGAAACTTCCTGAAGGTATTTAAGCTCGCCGGCAATTCGTTGTTCAACATGTTCCAGAAACTTAGCACTAAAAAACAGGTCATACATCTCAACATTTACATCCAGTTGCGAAACTTCATGTCCAGCCGGGCGCAACACTGCAGCTAGTGAAGGCAAACTCAGATAAGGTTCAGAAGGTAACCAGTCTGGCGGAAATATAAGTAATGTTTTCATTGGCAAGTAATCGTTCAGTTATTAAGAAATTTTTTCAATGGCAATCGGCCAAAACAACCCTTCTCTATAATTGAAAACTTATTACAATTTATCTCATCTGCTAAGGTGTTAAGCTCGGCACAGCAAATTCTCTTCCTCTTCTGCTGGAGGCTGTTTACCATTCAACGCCTCTTTACCAAACCTATCAAGATACAATAAAAAATGTTCTCTAGGAAGAGTGCCCCATAAGTGTAGGGACTGAAAAAACTCTTCCGCCATGCTGATACATTTGCTATTCATCTCTCCGGCTTCAGTCCGAGACATGCCTTGATTGGCAACAAAATCTAGATTCATGGCAATGTTTCTTTCTGGGTCCTCAATGATGCGTTCGATAGAAAATTTTTCTGGATACTGGTAACAACTGGAATCTCGGTTCAGGAGAAACACTCCAGGCCCAAACGAATGGATCGAGTCGAGGTTATCGCGAAGAAAATCGATAGTTTCCTGAGCTTCGGGGCGTGTTTCCGTAGGAAACCCAAAAAACAAGAAAGAATGGTTCCAGATACCTGCCTTGTGGCTCTTCATTAAAACGTCCCGTTCCACTTCTTTAGTTGTACCTTTGTCGATAAGTGCCAGCACTCGGTCATTAGCACTCTCAAGTCCAAACATCAGAAAAATGAAACCAGCCTTTTTCATTTTGGTGAATAATTTTTCGTCCATCACCTTTTCGAATTTTAGTAATGCAAGGGAGCGGATTTCAACTCCGCGCTCAATCATTAGTTCCGAAACATCGTTAAGTGAGTGAGGAGAAACCGCCTCATCAGAAAAGGTGAAGTATTTTGTTTTATATTTTTTCATCAACGCTTCCAACTCATCCACCATCCCATGGGTTTTCTGTTTGCCGTAGCGATGCCCATAAACAAAGCTGTGTGTACAGAAAGTACACTTACCCCAGTAACAACCACGGCTTTGAAGAACAGGGATGATCGGGTAGGGTGAAAGATAGTCATGCATTGGCAGACCCTCAAAAGTAGGGCCGGGAAGTTCTTCAAAGCGGAGTTCCACACGTTCCTTGTTTTGCACCACTTCTCGCCCATCCAGATGAAGCAGATTGGGCACAGTTGATAAAGCATCACCTGTTTTGAGTGCAGTGAGCAACCTATGAAGCGGCTCTTCCCCTTCAAAAGTTACAATGCTATGACAGAAGTCATCAAAAAACTCTGGGTGACCGATTAACTGTCCAGAGTTGACGCTAAATATGGGCCCCCCTAGAGTAATATGCAGGTGTGGAAATTTTTCCTTGAGCAACCGAGCTAAAGTTAGCCCAGGAATAATCTGTGAGATACCTATAATCGAAATACCAACCACATCATAATTCTGCCATTCTTCTCCTGGTATCAAAATATTCTCATACAAATGAATGAATGGATTTGTCTCTTTGTCACGCGTAGCTTCATGAGCCCTGCGGGTTGATTCTTCGGCTCGAGTGCCGCTTTCAAAAGTCGATAAGCTTAAAACTGCAGGAGCGTGCGCATCTGAAACCAGTTTCAAAGCTGACTTAATCACCATATCTGCCTGTTGATATGAAGGGAAGTCAAAAAATCTTTCCGGAGTTCTAAGAACAGACTTAGCCTCTTCGATTCCTGTAATGATGCGATCAGAAAATTTTAAACCCATCGCTAAAACATCCAGGTGAGACTTCTCCTTGATAGACAGCGAACTCTGGTTTTTGAGAACTTGCAGGCGTTCAGCCATTAAGCTTTCAGCCGATTTCAATAGAGGTTCCGACAAAAAGTTATCGTAGGATGCTATATTAAAATCTCTTTGATCCACCTGCCACCCTTTTGAACGCAAATAGGATGTAAGGTATGGTGTACTTAAATACGGCTGAGTTGGATACCACTGAGCCGGGAAAATTAAAATAGTTTTCATGGTACCTATAATCGTAGCATTTTTACCATTTAAGCCCAACTAGATAATATTTGACATCAATTTTCTGAAAAGTATAATTATTTCATTAAAATATAAATAGCCCTTCACCCTAGCAATCCTTTAGGTAATTACTCTTAATGGAATATGTAGGATGGAGACTTACTTAATCTGGCTTATTCCTAATAGCAAAAAAGACAAAAACATCACATCCCTACCATTGAATTTATTTTTTTAGATTTTTCGGGGGTGTTGATGATGGTTTCTTGACGTTTTTAGCTCACACGAGGATTGACATGCTTAGAAAAAACTTCACATCTTTTATCACACTAAACATTATTTTATTAGTGGTCATTTTTGCTATCCCTGCAACAGCAAAAATGATCAAAGCCACTGAGACCGAAATTTCTCTGGTTGATGGAATTGCTGTTGATAAAAAAGGAAATATTTTTATCGCCATGCGAGATCATAACATCATCAGTCGAGTGGATACCCGAGGGAACATGACCCGATATGCCGGTACTGGTGAATCTGGTTTCAGCGGCGACGGTGGTAAGGCCAACGAAGCAAGGTTGAAAATACCGGCAGGTTTGACCTTCGATAAGAAAGGTAATCTCTACATCACAGATCGAGACAACCACCGGGTTAGGAAAGTAGACACAAGAGGTATCATCACCACTGTCATAGGAACCGGCACGGCAGGTTTCAGCGGTGACGGCGGCAAAGCCACAGAGGCCCAGATCAACCTCCCTTCAGGAGTTGTAGTAGATGATGATGGAAATATTTATTTTTCCGATCGATCCAACGACCGAGTCCGCATGGTAAATGGTAAAGGAATAATCACTACGATTGCTGGTAATGGAATAGACGGGTATAAAGGCGATTCAGGGCCCGCCACCCAGGCTCAACTATCAAGACCTTTTGGACTAGCCTTGGACAAAAAAGGAAACCTCTATATAGCGGATCGTGGAAATAACCGAGTACGAAAAGTCAGTCCGCAGGGAATCATTACTACGGTTGCTGGCGATGGTAGTTTCTTTTTCATGGGAGATAATGGCCCCGCTTATCGTGCCAGTGTTGCTGGACCTACCGGGGTAGTGGTCGATAATAAAGGCACTTTGTACATAGCCGATAGAAATAATAACAGGATTCGCTCAGTAGATACTCAGGGAATGATCCGAACAGTAGCAGGAACGGGACAACAGGACTACAACGGTGACTCTGAACTCGCCCGCGATACTTCCCTATATCTGCCTTTTGCAGTGGCCCTCGATCCGGACGACAACCTGCTAATCGTTGATAGGTCGCATTACCGTATTCGACTGATAGATCCGCGTCGTGGCAGCGTAAAAACTGTTGCGGGGAACGGGCTAAAGATGTTTGCAGGAGATGGTGGACCTGCCACTGGAGCAAAGCTGAGTTTTCCACACGGATTAGTAGTAGATAAAGAGGACAACCTTCTTATTTCAGATAAGGGGCACTACCGAATACGCCGTATTACCCCTGACGGAACTATTAATACCATCGCTGGAAATGGAACTCGTGGAAATATTGGTGATGACCTTCCAGCCATGAAAGCCTCGATATATGGTGCAACTAATCTTAAGCTTAACAATAATGGAGAAATGTTCATCGTCAGCCCAAGCGGTTTTACCAGCGTCATTCGCAAAGTGGATGAAAAAGACATCATGCGAAAGGTTATGGGAACGGCAGATGAAGATTATCTGGAAGCTATCGCCAATAGTAAATATAAAGGCCGGGTACAAACTGGAGAACTGGCAATCATAACCACTTTTTCAGACATTGCCTTTGACCATAAAGGTAATATGTTTATTTCCGACCGTCTTAATCACCAAATACGTAAACTGTCACCTTCTGGCGAACTAACCACCATCGCTGGAACTGGAGAATCAGCCTACTATGGTGATGGTGGACCAGCAACTGAGGCTTCATTTCGAGACCCTAGTGCTTTGGCTACTGACAAAGAAGGGAATCTGTATATTGCAGATGGTGCTAACAATATGATCCGAAGAATAGATGTCAAAGGGATTGTCACTACGATCGCAGGAAATGGTAAACACGAAAACTCCGGTGATGGTGGACCAGCATTGAAAGCGGGTATTCGTAATATGGATTATCTTGCTGTGAGCCCTGAAGGAGAACTTCATATTGTTGGCATGAATTCTTACTCTGTAAGGAAAATTACCAAGGATGGTAACATTGTGAAAGTTGCAGGAACTGGATACCAAGGTTATTTTGGCGATGGTGGACCTGCAACTAAAGCAATGTTTAAAAGCCCCACAGCAATCGCTTTCGACTCAAAAGGCAACTTATATATTTCGGATATGGGAAATAATTTGATCCGTAAAGTGGACAGTAAAGGAATCATCTCTACTTACGCTGGGACAGGAACTTTTGGCTGGGCTCAAGACGGGGAAACAGTAGAAATTTTTTTACAGAACTTCCCATAGTTTCCCAAGTAGGTAAATGAAGTTTTAATGTGCTCTGCTTTTTAAATAGAGCCTGAGATAATAAAAAAATTTAAGCAATGTGTAGGATCTCCCTCTAGCAGGGAAAATTGCAAACATTCTTTCATAAGTTCTTAATTTCTATTTTTTGGAGATTTTCAATGCAAAAGCGTAACTTTGTTGCAGGAATAATTTTAATACTTTCGTTGGCATTCAGCGGTCAAGCTTTCTCAGCTGAAACGGATGGATTTGCCAATATTCTCAAAAAAATTGACGGGCTGGCCTGTACTCAACCCGAAAAACTTTCACCGTTTTACTCCAAAGACTTGGTCATCATGGTGGATGATAAACGCGCCTTGCTGAAAAACCGAATTAAGGACTTCCAGCAAATGATAATCGATTTCAGAGATCTAAAATGCCAGGTCCAGCGCATGGTCCTTGCCGGAAAAGCTGGCAAAGACGTCAGCTATGTCCTAGTGGATGAGATCATCAGTGTCACCTCTAAATCAAACGATACCGATGAACGGCAACATAGCGTCTGCAATTATACTTTTACTCGGGAAAGCACAGACTGGAAGATATCTCTTGAGCATTGTTCAAGCCTACCTGATTACACCATAAATCCGGAAGACGATGCTCTGTACTATTTCCATAATCCAATTTACTAATCTGCCAAAATTAATAACTGTTAAATAATTGGATCGGCCGAGCAAACTCCATAGGTTTTGATTAAAAAAAGTAAAAGGTCATTTTTTTCTTAAGAATAATACCAAGTATTAGTTCTGCTTTTTTTTCACAGATGAGAAATATAAGGGGATTAGTTTGACAAGTAGACCAGAAGAACTCAATGACCCTAAGAAGTTTGATGGTCTAATGGAAAAT
>PAJA01000055.1 GCA_002705185.1 Nitrospina sp.
TGCCGGCTTTATGATCAATAACTACTTGATTCAACCTTCCCAAAAAAACGTTTACAAAGTCCGGGTTGGCCAGACGTGCGGCAAGATAATTTTGCCGAACTGAAAATCCCAAAGTAAAATTGATGGGAATACCTTCTTTTTTTAAGGTGCGAACAGCTAAATACCCTTCAGGAGTCAAAGGTACTTTGACTGTGAAGTATTCAGGGCAAACATTAAAGTACCTGCGACCAAAATGAAGGGTACGTTCTATATTCCTTGATACCGCCGGATGCAATTCAACACTGACTTTAACCTTGAATGCCTGAACCAGACGCAAGGCAATCTTACAGTTGATCACAAACCCTACCTCCAGAATCATTTCCTCTTCAGACAAGTCCAATCTTTCCTGTTTAATCTCATGGATGGTTCCTTCAATAACCTTATCCATAACACCACTTTGCACCACCTGATTTGCCAGAGTGTTATTAGTAGTCAAAGCCGTTAGTTCATCTTTCCAAATTTCCTGAGCTTTTTCTAGTTCACCAGTATCAACCCACACCTCAGTACCAAGGGCTTTTAATCTCGCTAGTAAAGAGTCAGAATCGCTATGAGGGGACTCACCCTTAATTTCCTCAAAAGCAAGTCTATGCAAAATTTCTTCCAGCTTTTGGTTTACAGCATCCATTATATTTATCCTCTCTAAAAACCGGGTTTACCCAAAAGCTTGAACATATTTTTCTTGTAAAACTCAACACCAGGTTGATCAAACGGGTTTACCGCATTTAAATAGGCAGTCATTGCAACCGCTCTTTCAAAAAAATAAAAAATTTGCCCTAAAGAGTATGGCGAACGATCTTTAATTCTCAAGGTCATGTTGGGAACGCCACCATCTTTATGCGCACTTGCTGTTCCGAGCCAAGCCTTCTCGTTGATAGTATCCATCGTTTCACCAGCGAGGTAGTTTAAACCGTCTGCATCATTTTTAAAAGCAGGTATTTTCAACTGTCGACGTGATGAACCAAGAACTAAAAAAGTCTCAAAAACATTACGATTTCCCTCTTGAATCCATTGACCCATAGAATGAAGATCTGAGGTGAACTCTACAGACGCGGGAAAAATTCCTTTCAAGTCCTTGCCCTCGCTTTCACCGACCAACTGTTTCCACCAATCCGCCAGATAGTGGAAAGCAGGTTGAAATGTTGCCAAAATTTCAGTGGTTTTTCCTTTCTGGTTAAGCAATTGCCGCATCACTGCATAATAGTAGGCATCATTTTGAGACAGAGATGAGTTTGCGTACAATCTTTCGGCTAGATATGCTCCCTCCATAAGCTCCTTAATGTTTATACCCGCTACTGCCATAGGGAAAAGCCCAACAGGAGTCAATACGGAATACCTACCTCCAACATCACCTGGTATCAAAAAAGTTCTATAACCTAACTCATCCGCAAGACTTTTGAGGCCTCCCTTATTGGAGTCTGTAGTGACGACAATACGATCTCGAGCACCCTCAGATCCATATTTTTTCTCCATCATCTCCTTAAGGAGGCGAAATGCAACTGCTGGTTCTGTAGTAGTACCGGACTTGGAGATGACATTGATACAAATATCTCGATCCGCTATGAGGTCGAAAAGGTCGGCATGATAATCCGAGCTAATATTCTGTCCAGCAAAATATATCTCTGGTTTGCTATAACTATCGAGTTGATTAGAAAAAGAAGAGTTTAGATAGGAAATACCCGCCCGAGATCCAAGATAAGATCCGCCGATACCCACAACAATGAAAACATCACAGGACTTACGAATTGTATCCGCAACAGAAATGATCTTCGTAGAATCAGAAAAACCGGAAGGCAGTCCTAGCCAACCAAGATATTCCGACCCCTTGCCTGATCCTTCGAGTAAAGATTTATGGTGAAGGTTAACTTCCGACTGAAGACTATTAACTTCCTCGTCAGAAATTAATGGCTTCAGGTTTTCACAAACAAGGGAAAGGTTTGACATTCTGGTTGAGTGTAATACTGTTTACTTGAGCGATTTTGGTTTACGGTTCTAGGTATTCAACAGGGAATAAACCAAGTATTTTATTTATAAAATACAGCCACGTAATTTCACAGGAAAACGGATTTACTTAAACTCGAAGTCTCGGCCTTAAGTTTATAAAGTAACTACTAATCATGTGTGTATCCAAGCCTACAATGAGTAAGAAAAAATCAGCTCCTGAAGTAATTTCTTATGCTGTTAAATTTTATACCATACGACTCTACTTCACCTAGGAATGGACTGATCAATAGAATCAGAGGAGCGCCTTATAATTTATTTGAGCTCAAAGGCATTAATTTGTTAGGCCCTTCTCGGCCAGCCAGCGCTCAGCTTCCAAAGATGCTGCACAACCTGTACCTGCTGCGGTAATTGCTTGGCGATATTTATGGTCATGCACATCCCCAGCAGCAAAAACACCTTCAATATTAGTTTCTTGAGTTCCAAGTTTTAGTTTTATGTAGCCAGCATCGTCAAGATCCAATTGTCCGTTGAAAATTGAAGTATTGGGAGTATGGCCAATAGCGTAGAAAAGGCCTGCAACCTCAACCTGACGAACTTGACCTGTCTTAATATTTTTTAGGCTTGCCCCAGTCAAATAATCTTCACCTAACGCGTCTTCAAGTACTGTATCCCAAAGAATTTCCAACTTGGGATGTTTAAGGGCCCTCTCCTGCATGATCTTAGATGCTCTTAGTTGGTCTCGTCGATGCACCAGATAAACTATAGACCCAAATTTGGCCAAATACGTAGCTTCTTCTACTGCCGTATCGCCCCCACCAATTACCATCAGCGGTTGGTTTCGAAACATAGGAAGAGCCCCATCACAAACAGCGCAGGCTGACATGCCGTTGTTCCACATTTTTTCTTCGTTCGGAACACCCATCCGCTTTGCCGTCGCGCCTGTAGAAATGATAACAGAATGTGCTTTAACTTCACGGCTCTCTGATTTCAATACAAATGGACGCTGACTGAAATCGACAGAGATTACATCTTCCTGAACCATTTCAGTGCCAAAACGCTCAGACTGTTTGCGGAACAACTGCATCAATTCAGGGCCTTCAATTCCTTCGGGAAATCCAGGATAGTTTTCGACATCCGTCGTAGTTGTCAACTGACCTCCAGCCGAACCACCTATAACATAACCTTCAAACATAAAAGGGGTAAGGTTAGCCCTAGCAGAATAAATAGCAGCGGTATGCCCAGCAGGACCAGAACCTACAATAACAACATTTTTAACATCCGACATACTCATAAATCCTTTCTACTTTTCTATATTCACACAACGGAAACCTACATCGCTGTATCTCAACTCTGGGTCTTTTTCGACACGATCAGAAGTTCTTAAGTAATGACTAGGAGAACTCCATGAACCTCCTCGCACAACCTTGTTTTTCAATGTAGGAGTGCTAGAACTATCACTCGAACTATAACGAGTCCATTCATATACATTACCCATCATGTCGTAAAGACCATTGGAGTTAGCCTCAAACTTTCCAATATTTTCTGGGGCTCCGTTTCCATAAGGTTGACCAAAATGTGCTCCACCAAGTTTTTTGCCTTCAGCCGCCACTTCCCACTGCGCTTCCGTGGGAAGATCTCCTTCACGCCATGCGCAATAGGTTCTAGCATCTTTCCAATTTACGAACACTACAGGTTGAAGGGGCTTGTTAAAATCATCTGGGCGGTCATCATGCAATACGGAGGGCTCACAAACACCCGCAATGAAGCACTCTTTATAATTGTCATTACTAACCTCATATTTATCTATCCTGAATGAATCTAGTTTTATTTTACGAGGACTCTCATCTTTACACCAGTCAGCATTACCCTGTTCTTCCTTACAGTAGAGACTTCCTAAGCTATATTCTCCACTCGGAATCAAAATTTGATCAATACCAGAACCGGCATAAGTTATAAAAGGACACATCATAAAAAACATCAAAAATAAAATCTGTTTAAGGAGGATCATACTTCTATTTTCTCCAAAATCGTTTTTCTAATTTGTTCATAATTAGCGCTAAGTTCAATCGGGGAAAACGCATGTTCCGATGCGACTCCCTCTATTTTATTCGTATGGTATTTAAAAAGAAAGTCAGTAAACTTTAACCCGTTAGCTGTGGATATTACTACCACTCGATCTTTTTTCTTGATCACACCATTATTGATTAACTTTTCTAGAACCGCTAAAGCCACGCCAGTATGAGGGCAACAGAGAAGTCCCGTTTTATTAGCTCTACCCGCTGCATTGGCCAACTCACTTTCTGTCGCAGTTTCTACAATACCCTCAAAAGCCTGAAGGGCACGAATGGCTTTCTTATAACTGACCGGATCTCCAATCTGAATTGCACTTGCCAGAGTCTTTTTGGCCTGAACCGATTCAAATGTTTTAAATCCTTTAATATAGCTACGGTAAAGAGGGTCGGCCTGCTGTGCCTGAGCACAAACTAGACGTGGTAATTTGTCGATAAGGCCAAGCTCATAGAACATCTGGAATCCTTTACCAATCGCGCTAACATTCCCCAGGTTACCACCTGGAACGATAACAAAATCAGGCACTTTCCAGTTGAACTGCTGGACAATCTCAAAACTGATAGTTTTTTGACCTTCAATTCTCAAAGAGTTCATGGAATTTGCCAGATAGATATCATTTTTCTGACAAACCTCCTGAACCAGTTTCATGCATCCATCAAAATCAGTATCAAGAGAAATAGTGAGCACACCATGTGTAATAGGCTGAATCAGTTGCGCTAATGAAACTTTATCCTTAGGTAAAAATACGATAGCAGGAATACCTGCCAGCGCACAATAAGCAGCAAGTGCAGCAGAAGTATCTCCGGTGGAGGCACAAGCTACAGCCTTGATGTTTTTTCCGGAAGCAATCATTTGCTTAACCATTGATACCAGAACTGTCATTCCCAAATCCTTGAAGGATCCCGTATGCGCCATACCACATTGTTTAACCCATAGATCATCAAGACCAAGCTGTTGACCCAATCGCTCAGCCCAAAAAAGGTTCGTACCTCCTTCATAAGTGGATACAATATTTTCGTTCTCTACGTTGGGACAGACCAACTCTCTTTTTCCCCACACAGCACTACCATAAGGCCATTCGTTGCGACGGTACCGACTTTCAAATAAGGTTTTCCACTTTTCCGAAGATCGTTGTTTTAGCAAGTCCATATCATGCTGCACTTCAAGAAGTTCGCCACACTTCTTGCAACGATAGATAATCTCAGTCAGTTCATACTGACTTTCACATTCTGGGTTAATACACTGAAACCAAGCTTTAAATTCCATGATTATCTTTGAACTCGAATCAAGTTGGGTTTTTCACACACCACGTTTAGTTCCTCTATTTCATTTAAAGCCAATTGAATATTCTTTTCACTCGATTTGTGACACATCATCACAAAAGGTACTCCTTCTCTACCTTNTCCTCGTCCTCTCTGAATCATGGACTCAATACTAATAGAATGTTTACCCANTATGCCGGATATTTTTGAAAGTACCCCCGGCTTATCCTGCACACTAAANCGCAAAAAATACTCAGACTCGATCTCACTGATATCTTTAAGAGGAATTCTTTTAACTTCTTTCTCCAGAAAAGAACCTGCGGGCAACCTTTCTCCCACATTCATAAGAATATTTCGAGAGATTTCCACAACATCACCAACCACAGCACTTCCAGTTGGCAAAGCACCAGCCCCATGCCCAATCAAAATATTTTCTTCCATCATATCATCGGAGACACGAAAAGCATTTAATGAACCATTAACATTTGCCATTGGATTCGCTATAGGAATCATAGCAGGATGGACACGGATATCGATAGCTTGGCCATCATATTTCGATATAGCCAGTAATTTTATTCGATAACCAAATTCTTGCGCACATTCAATGTCCTCTGAGGTAATCTCAGAAATACCAGAAACGGTTATATCGTCAAAAGGCACAGGAGTCCCATAAGCTAGGCGGGTCATTACCGCTATTTTATGAGCAGAGTCTATACCTTCAATATCAAAAGTTGGGTCGGCTTCGGCAAAACCTTTATCTTGTGCTTCTTTCAGGGCTATATTGAAATCGCAATTATCATCTGACATTTTACTGAGAATATAGTTTGCGGTTCCGTTCACGATACCTTCTATACTGTGAATATTGTTAGCAACAAGTGCCTCCCTAACCGAACGAATTATCGGTATCGCCCCCCCTATAGAAGCTTCAAAACCAATCGATAGACCTTTTTCAGAAACTGCTGAAAAAATTTCGTCACCATACTTAGCCAGTAAGGCCTTATTCGCCGTGACTATATGTTTTCCATGATCAATAGCCTGAAAAAGAAATTTTTTGGCAGGGTCATATCCACCAATCAACTCAATGAGTACTTCTATGTCGGGATGATTGATAACCTCATCGGCAGAAGTTGTTAAGACATCAGCGCCTAGCTTAACACCGCGGTCTGTGGTGATGTCCAAATCAGCTACTTTAACCAATTCCACCCTGGCACCCAACCTTTTACTTATAATCCCACCATTATCAGTGAGTATTTTTGCCACTCCAGCACCTATCGTGCCAAAACCTATCATTCCGACCTTAACTATTTTCATGATCTATTCAGCTTCCTTAAAAAATCTTTCCACTCCTCGAACTGCCTGTCTAATCCTGTGTTCATTTTCGACCAAAGAGAAACGTACAAAATGATCCCCACCTTCTCCAAAACCGATACCTGGAGCAACCGCCACTTTGGCTTTATCCAGAAGCAACTTGCAAAACTCCAAGGATCCTATTTTCCTAAAGCGTTCTGGAATTTTCGCCCAAACCATCATTGTCGCTTTCGGTGGTGTGACCTCCCAACCAATTCGATTTAATGAGTCACATAAAACATCGCGTCGATTGCGGTATGTTTCCCTAATATCTTCAACACAGTCACGCGGACCATTAAGAGCAATTGTAGCCGCAATCTGAATCGGTTGAAACATACCATAATCCTGATAACTCTTGATGCGCGCTAAGGCATGAATAATTTCAGAATTCCCAACTGCAAAACCAACTCGCCATCCAGGCATATTATAACTTTTCGAAAGCGTAAAAAACTCTATTCCAACATCTTTCGCACCTGGAACCTGCAAGAAACTGGGGGCCTTATAACCATCAAAAACAATATCCCCATAAGCAAAATCGTGAATCACAATAAGATCATGTTCTTTGGCAAAATCAACTACCTTCTCGAAGAAATCGATACCCACTACCAGAGTTGTAGGGTTATGCGGAAAATTGATAACCATAGCCTTGGGCCTCGGCCAGTTTCTCTTGAAGGCATCTAAAAGAGCATCAAAAAAATCTATATCAGCACTAAGAGGAACATGAATGACATCGCCATTAGCTAAAATAAACGCATAAGTATGAATTGGATACGTAGGTGTAGGCACAAGAACTGAGTCCCCCGGGCTAGTAATTGCCAAAGCCAGATGAGCAATGCCTTCTTTAGAACCAATTGTTGCAATCGCTTCAGAATTAGGATCCAAATCAACATCATGGTTTCGCTTATACCAGTCAGTGATAGCAAGACGCAGTTTATATATTCCCTTGGAAACCGAATAACGATGATTCGCTTCTTTACTAGATGCCTCCATTAATTTATCAACAATATGTTTAGGGGTAGGCATATCAGGGTTCCCCAAACCAAAGTCGATGATATCTTCCCCTCGTCGACGAGCGTCGTACTTAAGTTCGTTGACAATCCCTAAAACATAGGGCGGTAGGCGTTCAATTCTAGAAAATTGTCTCATAACTAGTTACAGATAACAGATATAGGTTTTATATCGGTAATTAATAGCAGTAATAGCAATCTTAAATAAACCAGTTTCAGGGTAATCCAAATTAATCAAAAAATGCCCTGATCGGTCAAGCTTTGAGGAGGCAACCTGTTAATTTGCAAGGGAGTCCAGCTAAATTCCCGCGTAACATAACATAATTCATAAACTCCAGCAAACCTAAAGCCAAAGTTAGAAACTACATTTCCAAAGGAGAGACACATCATTTATTTTTTCTTGATTATGACCTTTTGTAGGGAGTAATATCTCAGCTCGGATGATCAACTTTTATTAAGTTGTTTTCATTCGGAAATTTCTTTCCAGATTGAGTCAGGTCATTCTCCTACCAAAAAATAATGGAATTTTTTCAAATAGTCTTATTAAGTATTATTCAGGGGCTCACTGAGTTCCTGCCTATTTCCAGTTCTGGTCATCTGATATTAGCCCCTATTATTTTTAATTTTAAAGATCAAGGATTAGCTCTTGATGCCATTTTGCACTTAGGAACTCTTCTGGCAATTATTGTTTTCTTTCGCAAGGATTTAACAGACCTAACAAAGGGATTTTTTGACCAGCAGAGTTCTCCAAAAGAGCATCATCTTGCATGGTGTATTATTCTTGCTTCTTTCCCAGCAGGATTGTTGGGGCTATTTGGAGGAGAATGGATTGAAAGCCACTTAAGGAGCCCCACTTTTGTAGGGTACAACCTTTTATTCTGGTCGCTCTTTTTTCTGATGGCAGACCGGTATTGTTTAAAAAGATCAGGCACAGATACGGAGTTAAACAGGTTGAGTCTACGCCAAATTTTGTTTATTGGGTGTGCTCAGGCTATTGCATTGTTGCCAGGAACCTCAAGGTCTGGCATTACCATTGCCGCTGGATTGTTCACCAGCCTTTCACATACTGCAGCAACACGGTTTTCTTTTCTACTAGGGACACCCATTATTTTTGCAGCAGGCATGCACAAGCTACTGCAGTTCATTACGCATCCAGCTCCAGAGCAAACGTTTTCTAACCTCCACCTTGTAATCGGTATGGGAATAAGCTTTCTTGTCGGTTTACTTGCTATTAAGATTCTACTTAAGGTCGTGGCAAGAGTTGGCCTACTCCCATTTATCCTTTACAGGGTAGCTCTTGCGGGCGGTATAATTTTCTACTACTAAATAGTTGGTAGGAAAAAAGCCGACCTGAAAAAATCACAGGTCGGCTTTTATTTTAAAACTTGGAAGGAATTAACCGCAGTTTACAGAGAGGTTAGTGGTACCAGTATTTGTGATTCTTACTTCACCGCTGATATCTCCAATGGAATCGCCACGGCTAAAGTTATTCTGTCCAGACAAAACAATTGCCTTACGGCCCATAGAATGCTTATTACCCATTTTCACCTTTGCATTTCCTGCGGCTCCACCACCATTACTAGGAAAACCATGATTAGCCTTTGGACTTAAGCTAATAGGAACTGTGGTGAAATTTGACGACTTCCAGATCGAAGCATTTGCTTCACCACGATCCGTCGCACCGCCACCTGTATTTTCCAAAGTGATTGATTTGGCGTTGTTACATTTGGTCATCTGACCCGGCGCCAATGATCCGGCAAATGCAGAACTGGCAAGACAAAAAGAAGCAACAGCAACTATCAGTAAAACAGCTAGTTTTTTCATTGTATTTCCCCCCTTACCCTAGTTAACAAACGTTTACCTACTAAATATTCTAAACGAGGCTAATCCAAAAGAAACTAGCCTCCTCCCATTAGAACAATAGAGCGTTATTTTGAATGAGTATCCCTATCCCCGAAACTCAAAAAATAAAGCAGTTCATATTTCCAGAACCAAACCAGCAAGTAGGATAAATCTTACACATATACCTCACAAATTCTAATAGCCATCAAAGTATACTCATGCATTAAAACATGTCAATGTTTATTTCCATATAAAACAATTATTCGTTTACTTTCAATAATTTAAAATTTATATCCTCAAATTACTAATAAGAATTTTATCAATCAAAACCTACAAATTAATAAGAATTATTCCTATATAAATAAAGGATACACCCTGCAATAAAATACTTGGGAACGCTACTTTGATCATGCTTGGCGAGTTTCATCAGTTATCACAACTCCAGAAGATAAAGTTAAAGGTTTACTTAAGCCCTTTAAACAAACCTTGCCTTTAAGGTAAGCCTCTCCCTCGAATCGCACAGTCCCTTTTACTTTCAATTCTTCTAATTCTAAAAGATCAGGAATAATAGGAAAACTATTTTGAAAGTTTTCTATGTTCTGCAGAAAGTCTCCCAACTGAATTGCTGGTAAAGCATTAGACTTTCTCTGAGGGTTTCTGGTTAACGTACCCTTATTCAAAGTGAAAAGATTGGACCGAACCAATAGTAAATCATCCGTTTTTTTGACAGGTAAAAAACGTTCACGTGAAACAGAGAGACCTACTGCCCCATCAAAACATTCAAAACCAGAACCAATTGCAGTTTCAAGTTGAAGGATCGGAGTCCCTTTAATATTTTTTCGGTTTACCAAAATATTTAATTCCAAAGAGTCCTTTTTAAGCCTATTATATAGAGCTACAAGGTTTATCCAGATATTATTGGTATTAAAAACCTTGAATTTACTCATATCACAAAACTCATCAATCTTTTCATCGGGAACTCGAGCAATCTCTAATAACTTAATTTTTCCATCTTGCTGATAAAGAGTACCACCCTTAATATCAGCAGGTGTTTTAGCAGTCATTTCCATCAAGAAAGGTATATTAAACTCATCCATATAATTCAAAATGACAGGATCCACAACTGCACCAAGATTATCTGCATTGGAAATAAAAAGAATCTCTCTGCCTGCATCGATAAGCTTTTGCAGAATTCCTTGCTTCCAGATGCATTGATAAAAATCCCCATGCCCGGGAGGATAGAATGCCTGATCGTCAAATTTATCTGGAGTGAGCGGAGTTAAGTTCTCTGAATAAAGACGAGGAAACTTATTTTGTTGAAAACTAATAATTTCAGACGAAAATTCTGAGGAGTTCAAATGATCCTGGGTTTTCTGATGGGTGTAAAAACTGTTCATCAAAAGAAGAGGAATCTTTTGATCCCACTCTTCATTTAGATTCTCTATTTGCTCCTTTATTAAATCTAGAAAATTTTTATTATCTCTTACATCAATCAAAGATTTTGGTCCCAGACATCCCATGCTGGTTCCCATACCACCATTGAGCTTTCCGATAACAAGCTTCGATAGTTGACACTCGGTCTGGGATGTCTTTGGATAACGTAGGCTAGAAATATCTGGTAAGTATTTGGCTTCAGGAGTCATTATTGAATCCCAGTTCTCTACTTTAGAGGGTCCTTGAAGAAACCGGCTAATCATTCCCCAATA
>PAJA01000056.1 GCA_002705185.1 Nitrospina sp.
TTCTACTAAACTTAATCCTAATCCTGAAGTTCCACCTGTAATAATACAATTCTTTTTTTTCATATAAATGATGGCGGAGAGGGAGGGATTCGAACCCTCGGTAGGGGTAAACCTACACACACTTAGCAGGCGCGCGCCTTCAGCCAACTCAGCCACCTCTCCATTTAATTTAATATCGACTCTACAAGCGAAACTTAAAATCGTCACCTTATTCAGCTTAGTTCTTCCGCATTAAACGAGCAACAGATCTATTAGTGAACTTTAATCCTTGTCAGCCCTCTTGCCTCCAAAATTAAAGAGGTTTTGGCGGAGGGAGTAGGATTCGAACCCACGGAACTTTCGTTCAACGGTTTTCAAGACCGCCGCCTTAAACCACTCGGCCATCCCTCCTGAATATTGTGAACCCGGCTATATTTATCTACTTGTGGGAAAATGTCAAGAGTCTGTTTCCAGCTTTAAGTCAATACTTTATAGGGTAATAAGAAAACCCGCTGCTATGATATGCAAAACTTTTATTTAAAGGCCCGCGATCAACCAAAATAGAAATTACAGACTTATTAATGAGCTGTTATTATTTTAAGTCCATGCAAATAAGGACTCAGGACTTCTGGTACTAAAACCGTCCCGTCCTTCTGCTGATAATTTTCTAGAAGAGCTACAAACAATCTTCCAGCGGCTAAACCTGAACCATTCAAGGTATGAACAAGCTCAGGTTTACCGCCAGTACTTTTTTTATACCTTATATGAGCTCGTCTGGCCTGATAGTCGGTAAAACTACTGCATGAAGAAATCTCCCGGTAAGTTTCCTGACTAGGGAGCCATACTTCAAGATCATATGTTTTGGCTGCAGAAAAACCTAGATCACCAGCACAAAGTTCCATCACGCGATAATGTNANTTTAGTTTNTTAAGGATAGATTCAGCATTTTTTACTAAACCATCCAGCTCTGCAGCAGAATCTTCAGGACGAGTAAATTTAACCAGTTCTACTTTGTCGAACTGGTGTTGTCGGATTAGTCCTTGTGTATCTTTTCCATAAGACCCTGCCTCTCTTCTAAAACATGGGGTATAGGCGGCATAGCAGATTGGCAGCGACTCTTCTTCCAAAATTTCATCTCNATGNAAATTGGTAACAGGAACTTCAGCCGTTGGAATGAGATATAGAGGGTCATCGCGTGTGGCAAATAACTCTTCTTCGAATTTTGGTAATTGCCCGGTGCCCTGCATGCTCTCTTTATTGACTAGGAACGGTGGATACAATTCCTCATAACCGTTTTCTAAGGTTTGCACATCTATCATAAAGTTTATCAACGCACGCAATAAAGCCGCCCCTTGCCCTTTGTAAACAGCAAAACGAGAACCAGAAATTTTTGCAGCCCTTTTTAAATCAATCAAGCGAAGCTGTTCGCCGATTTCTATATGGGTTTTTGGTTTGAATGAAAATTCCGGTTTTGTACCCCAATCGCGTACCAATTTATTGGCATTTTCATCAACACCATCAGGAATCGAGTCCTCAGGAATGTTGGGAATCCTGAGTATTTCTTTCCGCACCTCNTTTTCCCAGTTTTGGGTTTTATCGTCTAATTCTTTTATTAAAATATTGATGGCTTTGACCTGCTCCATGAGCTGAGAGGCGTCTTGTCCTTGTTGTTTTAGTTTGCCAACTTCTTCCGACAATTTCTTTTTCTTATTTTTCAAAGATTCCGATTCTTTAAGACTCAAACGCCGAGCCTCTTCGGGTTTAAGCAGTTCATCCAATTCCTTAAAGTCACCACCTCGGCGTTTGAGGCGGTTTTTTACCTCTTCGAGGTTTTCGCGAATGATTTTTATATCAAGCATTAATGTTGCTTTTTCATCCTTTTTTCTATGCCTACTAATTTCATTTTAAGTATAGCTGGATATATATAATGCCCCTCAAGAGCTTTAAAACCGTTGTAAGCTTCTTGCAGNTGTCCTTCTTCTTCTAGACACGAGGCGACAACAAAATCCATATCTTCTTTAAAGCGACTTTTTGAATACTCCAGATTAAAGTGTCGGTACTGTTCCCTTGCTTCGGGGCATCGGCTTAATGCATAAAGAATTTCAATAATTTTAAATTTTGANTCTTCTGCCCAAGAGCTTTTTGGGTAATTTTCCAACAAAATTTCCAACTCAACTAAGGCCTGCTCGTAATTTTGTTTTTTATAATATATAGAAGCTATGCGATATTGATGGTTGTCGTTACGATTATTATCTGCATATTGATTTATTAAGTTCTGGTATTCAATAATAGCCTGGTCATAATCCTTCAGACTAAATTCGGCGATTTCTGCAATATATTTTTGTGCAAGATAAGCAAACTCTCCCTTTTGATTCATTTGCAGGACTTCCTGAAAATAAACTAAGGACCGCAAACTATTATTCAAGCTAAAATGATGTATTTCACCTAGACGAAAAAGAGCTTCTTCTGCCAATGGACCAGTGGGATACTTTTTCAACAGTTCATTGAACATTTCAATGGCGCTATGAGTACGNCCTTGAATCCACTCCTCATTCGCCTTCTGAAGAAGAGGGTTTACTTGCTCCGAACAGGAAACAATAAAAAACCATCCAAGAAAAAATACTCTAGCGGCTAGCTTACTCAAATNTATNTGGTTAGAATATCTTGAAATAGGGGGGATCAAATCCATAGGTAGAGACTTTACTCNACCAGTTTTTCTATACTTACGACCTGGTTGTCTTTTCCAGTACCTACCAAGCGAACTCCTTGAGTATTGCGACCAATTAGAGATATCTCATTGACCCGCATACGAACAATATTACCGTCTGAAGTTATTACTAATAGTTGATCTTGCTCATCTACCTGTTGTACACCTACCACAGTCCCTGTTTTTTCATTGCATCGNATCGTCATGACTCCCATTCCACCTCGGCCCTGTTGCGGGTATTCTTCCATTGGTGTTCGCTTGCCATAACCCTTTGAAGTTACTGTGAGAAGCTTGTTTCCAGGTTGGACAATTTCCGCACCCACTACCCTATCATCTTTTTTAAGGCGAATACCTCTTACCCCTCTCCCTGTTCTACCAATTGGACGTACTTCATCTTCGTTAAAGCGAATTGAAAAACCTCTTTCGGTCGCAAGTAAAATATCGCTTTTCCCATCACACAACTCCGCACCAATAACCCTGTCACCCTCGTCGATGGTCAGCCCGATAATGCCTCCCTGCCTCGGTTTTCTGTATGCCATTAACGAGGTTTTTTTAACAATNCCCCGCTCTGTCGCAACCATGACAAATTTATCTTCTTCAAACTCTCTAAGAGAAAGAATACTGGCTATGGACTCTCCTGGCTGGAGCCTCAAAAGATTAGCAATAGATTTTCCTTTAGCGATCCGACTTACTTCCGGAATGGAATAAACCCTGAGCGCATGAATTTTACCGATGCTGGTGAATACCAATAGGTGACTCANTGTTGAAGCTATGAATAGTTTTTCGACCACATCCTCTTCTTTGAGGTTCATTCCTCGAATACCCTTACCACCTCTTCTTTGAGCTCTATAATTATCAACAGTTTGCCTTTTGATATAACCACTTCGGGTATANACGACNACGGTATCTTCATCAGCGATGAGATCTTCAATATCTATGTCACCCTCATCGCTGTCGGCTATTTCTGTCCGTCGTTCATTGCTGTATTTGTTTTTAATTTCTATCAGCTCTTCTTTTATAATACTTAGCTTGATTTCTTCATGGGCAAGGATCTCTTTTAATCTTTTAATCTGTTTGCGCGTTTCTTCCAGATCTTCAATTATTTTTTGTCGCTCAAGTCCAGTGAGGCGTTGCAATCGCATTTCAAGAATTGCTTTTGCCTGGGTCTCTGACAATTCAAACTCTGCCATAAGCCCATCACGAGCGGCAGCCGGATCTTGAGCATTACGGATAAGTTGGACCACTGCATCGAGGTTATCTAGTGCAGTAGCTAATCCTTCCAGTATATGTTCTTTCTCGCGAGCTTTCTTTAAGTCAAACTCTGTCCTTCGAGTTACCACTTCTTTGCGAAATAAAATAAAGTGGTGCAAAAACTCTTTTAGATTAAGTACTCTAGGCTGCTGATTTACTAAGGCTAAGAGTATGACTCCAAAAGTATCCTGAAGTTGAGTATTTTTGTATAGGGCGTTTAAAACCACCTGTCCTACGGTGCCTTTTTTTAGCTCTACTACAACACGTATTCCATCGCGATCTGACTCGTCTCTTAGATCAGAAATTCCTTCCAACCTCTTTTCTCTTACCAGCTCAGCAATCTTCTCAACCATTCTGGCCTTGTTAACCTGGTATGGCAATTCGTTAATGATAATGCATTCACGATCTCCTTTTTCCATGCTCTCAATCTCGGCACGACCTCTGACTCGGATAATACCTCTGCCTGTCTTATAAGCAGACCATATTCCCTTTCTTCCCTGTATGATTCCTCTTGTAGGAAAATCGGGACCCGGCATAAGCGAAATAAGATCTTCAATCGCACAATCAGGGTTATTAATAACATGAACCGCTGAATCTATAACCTCTCCTAGGTTATGTGGAGGAATATTAGTCGCCATGCCTACAGCAATTCCAGATGAACCGTTGACCAGCAACTGCGGAAAACTTGCCGGTAAAACAGAGGGCTCTTCCAAAGAATCATCATAGTTAGGAGTGAATTGAACTGTATTTTTTTCTAAATCTCGTAGAAGCTCACTCGTGATTTCTTCCATGCGGATTTCTGTATAACGCATGGCAGCTGCAGAGTCACCATCTATCGAACCAAAATTACCCTGACCATCTACGAGCGGATATCTTTGTGAAAACTCCTGGGCCAGACGTACAATAGTGTCATAGATCGCCTGATCTCCATGTGGATGGTATTTACCCATCACATCACCTACAATTCGGGCTGATTTTTTGTAGGGCTTGTTCCAAACATTACCTGTTTCATGCATCGCATATAGAGCTCGGCGATGAACAGGTTTTAACCCATCTCGAATATCTGGCAGAGCACGACCAATGATTACGCTCATCGCGTAATCAAGGTATGAGTTTTTCATTTCATCGTCTATATTGATCGGTTCGATCGTTTCCGGCATTCAACTACCTTTCAATGTATGAATATCAAATTCATTTTATCAGTTGATTAAATATCAACATTACGGGCTTGAAGTGCATTTTTTTGAATGAATTCTCGGCGGGGCTCCACCTCTTCTCCCATTAAAATGGTGAATAAGTCTTCAGAGTCAACAAGATCATCAGCCCTAACTTGAAGAAGAATTCGAACTTCTGGGTCCATGGTTGTTTCCCATAGTTGCTCTGCGTTCATTTCGCCAAGACCTTTATAGCGCTGAATATAAATTCCTTTTTTGGCCATATTTAAAACAGCCTTTAACAACTCATGTTTTGATTTTACAGTCATGCTTTCCCCTCCATTATACAAAGTAAAGGGGGGGTAATCACATTCCCTAATAGGCTTATAGACGTCGAGAATATTTTGGATAATCACAGACTCCATAAACTCTATATTGAATTTTAACTGGAAATCCCTACCATTATTAGACCCAAACATTACAATTTGGAAACCAGTTGTTTCAGCATCATAGTCTAATTGAAACCAAACATCTTTTAGCTCTTGGTTTAAGTCTATTTTTTTAAAGCCATGGGATGTTTTGGAAAAAATACCAGAGTTGTCCTCGTTGTCTATTTCTATTAAAAATTCTTTTATTCGATTTTCTTTTTCAGAGTTTAGATCAACGCTATCTGAAAACCGAACAGGGACATTCAGATATTTAGATTTATATTCATATTTCTTTTCGTTTTCTTCATCAATCAGAGCATCAAGAATTTGAACGATTACACCCAAAGCTTGCTCAAGACTTGAAAGTGTCTCTTTTCTAACATTAAGTCCAACTAGCACATTTAGAAGAGCCCGCGGAATATTGTTTTTCACGACCCGCTCAAAACATTCTTCAAATCGATATAAATTATTTATTAGGTTATTAAGTTCTTTACCAACTATTTTATGGTCATTTTTTTGGGTAGTAATCTCTAGTTTTTCTACTCCTTGTTCCATCAAAAACTTAAAAAGAAGCTTTTCGTCTTTTAAATAGTTCTCTTTTTTTCCTTTTTTAGCTTTATAAAGAGGGGGTTGAGCAATATAAAGATATCCTTTTTCAATCAATTGTCGCATTTGACGAAAGAAAAAGGTAAGAAGCAAAGTTCTGATATGGGCCCCATCAACATCCGCATCCGTCATTATAATAACCTTATGATATCTAAGGTTTTCTATTTTAAAATCTGATCCTATTCCCGTTCCCAACGCTGTGATGAGAGTACGAATCTGTTCACTGGAAATCATTTTTTCTGTCCGTGCTTTTTCTACATTCAGTATTTTTCCTCTCATTGGCAAAATAGCCTGGAACCTTCTATTCCGTCCTTGTTTTGCAGTACCACCAGCTGAGTCCCCTTCTACAATATAAATTTCAGAAAGAGAGGGGTCTTTTTCTGAACAATCTGCAAGTTTTCCAGGTAAAGCACTTACTTCCAATGCGCTTTTTCTTCTAACTAAATCTTTGGCTTTTTTTGCAGCTTCTCGAGCTTGAGCCGCACCTATGACTTTTGAAACAATTTTTTTAGCTATATCAGGTTGTTCTTCAAAGAATTGACCTAATTTTTCATTGACAATTTGCTCTACGATTCCTTTTACGTCAGTATTACCTAACTTGCCCTTTGTTTGACCTTCAAATTGAGGATCTGGAATTTTTATGCTTAATACAAGTATTAATCCTTCACGAGAATCATCACCCGTTAATGTGATATCTGCATTTTTCAACAAGTTATTCTGACCCGCATAAGTATTGATCGTTCTAGTTAAGGCTGACTTGAAACCGCTTAAATGAGTACCTCCGTCTCGAGTATTAACATTATTAACAAAAGTGAATACTTCTTCGGAGTAACTGTCGTTATATTGAAGGGCCATTTCTAAATCACAACTATCCTTGCTTCTTTCAATATAAATAGGGCTAGGATGTATATTTTTTTTGTTTTTCCCTAGGTGCTCTATAAAAGAGCGTATTCCACCTTCAAATATAAATTCATTATCCTTTCCATCCCGTTCATCATGAATATGGATTTTTACGCCTTTGTTTAAAAAAGCCAGTTCACGTAGACGATTAGATAATATTTCAAAACGAAAATTTAAATCTTCAAATATTTTTGAATCAGGTTTGAATACTATTTTTGTTCCTGAAGAACTAGTTTTTCCAAACTGGTGTAAGGTTGTTGTTGGTTTTCCTTCGCAATACTCCTGGGTATAAATCTTTCCATCCCTCTTTATTTCCAACTTCAAACTTTCTGATAATGCATTAACAACCGATACCCCAACACCATGTAAGCCAGCTGATACTTTGTATGTATCTTTATCAAACTTTCCTCCGGCGTGAAGAACGGTCATTACCACTTCAGCCGCCGAAATATTTCTATCTGAATGCATGTCCACAGGAATCCCACGCCCATTATCTGAAACAGTTACGGTTCCATTAATATGTAAAACCACGTCTATTTCAGTACAAAAACCAGCAATTGCCTCATCTATACTATTATCTACTAGTTCAAAAATTAGGTGATGTAACCCGTCTATACCTGTTCCTCCAATATACATAGCGGGCCTTTTTCTAACGGCCTCTAACCCTTCTAAAATTTTAATATTGGAGGAGTCGTAAGTCTTTTTTTGAGGTGTGTTCATATATGTTTTAATAATATCTTATAAAAAAGATTATATTTATACTTTGTTGTAGTTGTAGGGCCTGAAAGTATGTGGAAAAACTAGTTAAATATATAAATTTAAAGGTAGACTGTAAAGAAGAAGTCGTTTAAAAAACGCTTTCTACCGAGCAAAAGGAGGAGAAATATTTACTTGATTGATTATACCTTACTTTTAGAAATTTATTGAGGTTTTTTTAACATGTTTTATACAGTTTATCCTTTTTCAATTTGATTGACAATTTCTAAAACAGAAGCAGCTAAATCTCTGTTTTCTTTAATTATTTTTGATATTTTTTTGTGAGAGAAAATTACTGTTGTATGATCTTTTCCACCGAACTGTCTTCCGATTTCGGGAAGAGAGGACTTTGTGTGTTCCCTGCATAAATACATAGCTATTTGTCGAGGTACTGAAATTTCACGAGTGCGTCTTTTTGATTTAATCTCGGAAACTTTTAGCCCGTAATATTGAGCTACAAATTTCATGATATTGACAATTGTGAAAGACTTATTTTTATCCAAAGAAAAGTCTTTTAATACTTCTTCGGTTAGTTCTAAATCGAGTTTTCGTTGTGTAAAAGATGAGTATGCAATGACTCTAAGTAACAAGCCTTCTAACTCACGAACATTAGATTTTATATTGTTGGCTATAAAGATAGCCACATCCTGTGGAATTTTTTTACGATGTACTTCGGCCTTTTTATATAAAATAGCAACTTTTGTTTCTAGGTCTGGTGGGCATATATCGGCGACCAAACCAGACTCAAACCGAGATCGTAAACGCTCTTCCATATTCTGAATATCTTTAGGATATTTATCACTGGAAATTACTAGTTGTTTATTTGATTCATAAAGCGCATTAAAGGTATAAAAGAATTCTTCTTGGGTTCTTTCCTTACCAGCAATAAATTGAATGTCATCAACCAACAGGACGTCGAGGGGACGGTATCTATTTCGAAAAATAGGCATTTTATCTTTTTTAATGGATTCGATCAAATCCACGGTAAAGCTTTCAGCCGAAATATAACGAACCTGGGAATCAGGCCAGATTTCGCATATTTTATTGCCTATGGAATGGAGAAGGTGGGTTTTACCTAACCCGACTGCCCCATACAAAAATAAAGGGTTGTAGGCTAATGCCGGGTTAGTTGCAATAGCAATTGCAGCTGCATGTGCAAACTGATTGCTTGAGCCGACAATAAAATTTGAAAACCTGTAATTGGGATTGAGAGAGGTTGGAACTTTCTCTTTTGACACAGGTTGCATGTCTCTTTCTTCGGGCTTTTCTTTATTTTGAGCATAGTCGGATAGAATTTCTGCTTCTATACAAAAGTCTACTAGTATTGGCTTTTCGGTTACAGTTTTTAAGGTGGTTTCGATTAAGTCACGATAATTTTCTATTAGGCACTTTCTATAAAATTGATTGGGAACCGCAATGGTAATTAATCCACCCTCTAAAGCCTTTGGGTAAGTTCCCGAAAACCAAGTGACATAGTTCTCATGCTGTATTTCTTTCTCAATTATTTCTAAACATTTTTTCCAAAGGGTTTCTTTAGCTGGCATAATTCTGGAGAAAGCTATTAAGTTGTGGGGGGGGATATAATTTTCTGCCAATATATAAAAGTAATAATATAAAATCAAGCCCCAAAAAACCCAATATAATATAAATTCAATTCTTCTAAGCTATCTATAATATTAGTTTTTGAAATTGGATTTTAAGTTGTTTGGTTAATAAACCCTCCTCCTCCTTCTTTAAGATATTTAATTACAGTTCTATAAAAGAGCTTTGTTTAAGAGGTATGCAAAGTTCATATAACTGGTTAGTGCTCAATTAATAGGTTTTCTATTGCTTTATTTGAGAAGGTTATAGTCTGAAAAAGAGCTGGTTAAATCTTGTAATAATCAGTTCCCAAAAACACCATTCATGTATTAAAATGACTAGGGTTTTTTTACAAGTTGGCACTATCTACCATAAAATTTTAGTTTAATTTTGGTTACTACTTATGCGGATCATTGTTTGCGTTAAACAGGTTTTGGATACTGCGGCTCAAATAGAGATTGATAATGGAAGCGTAGTTTCTCCTGGCAGTGCGCGAATTATAAACCCATATGATGAGTTTGCAATTGAAGAAGCCGTGAGAATTAAAGAAAAAAAACCTGAGACTAAAATTACTATTTTATCACTGGGGCCAGAGGGGTTTAAAGACTCGATTAAAAAGGCTCTTGCCATGGGCGCAGATAATGCAGTTCTTTTGACGGATGCTATATTTGATGGAGTTGACTCTTATGCCTTAGCTAAAGTTTTGGCCGGTAGTATTGATAAAATTCCTTATGACTTGATTCTCTGTGGCAGGCAGGCTGTTGACTCAGATATGGCTCAGACCGGCCCAGCTATTGCTACATTTCTTGGCATACCTTTTGTTACTGTCGTAACCGATATTGAGTTTTATGATGACTTTAAAAGAGCTAAAATTATCCGGCAGGTGGAAGGCGGCAGTGAACTTCATGACTTACCACTCCCATTATTATTGACGTGTCAAAAAGGTCTTAATGAGCCGCGCTTACCTTCACTTAAAGGTATTATGGCTGCTAAGAAAAAGGAAGTTTTAACCCTTTCTGCTAATGAACTTGATGTAGATATGGTTAATATTAATAATAATAGAGTGGTTCAGGAAAACCTGTGCTTGCCCCCGGAACATAAAAAAGGAATAATCTTGGAAGGAACTGATGACGTAATAAGCGACGAACTGGTACGTTTATTGCGTATTGAAAAAATTATTTAATTAAATAAAAGTTATTCTATGAGCGAAACCTCCCCTACTAATAATGGAAAAAAAAGTTTAGTACAGAAATATAAAGGTCAAATTGGCATTGGTTTTCTGGTTTTATATGTTTTTCTTCTTGGGCTAGGAACCATTGGTGAAATTTGGGAAATTGAATGGATACTGGATCTGCCTCTTTTTCGCCCACCAGGCAAATATTGATCGTACTCCAATGAAAGTTTTAAATTTTACTAAAAGCTCGAATTTATATATGCCCAAAATGACATTAATTATGTTTTATAAAATGTTTTTTTAAGGAAAGTTTTTGTGATGATTTACATTTTTTCGGGAATATTTTGTGAGTATTGAGTGTGTTGTTGGTGTTTTGATTGAGCATGACCAGGGCGCAGCCAAACCTGTATCATTTGAAGTTCTAAGCGCAGCTCGGAAACTAGCGGACCAAGTCTCCGGAAAAGTTATAGCTTTGTACTTTAGTAATTTGGCTAGTTTGGAGGCGGAAGATTTTATTCAACAAGGGGCTGATGAGGTACATTTTTTAATAAATCCTAATCTTCAAAAATATACTCACGAAAACTACGCTTTTGCTTTATTACGGCAACATAAAAAACATTCATTTGATTATTTTTTACTGTCAGCTACGAATAACGGCAAGGAGTTGTCTGCCATTCTATCGGCCCAACTTGGGGTAGGTGTAGCTACCGACTGTATTTCCCTTTTTGTTAGTGAGGAGGGAGATGTGAAGGCAGTGAGACCCGTTTTTTCTGGTAAGGCGTATTCAACTGTTCGGTTTACAGGCAACAAACCGCATATCCTATCATTGCGACCAAATGTTTTCCGCGATTCTCCTTTTTCCAATCAGGGTGAGATTTTTGAGGAGAAAATTCACTTGCCTGAATTTTCTCAGCGTGCTCAAAGCATAGTAAAGCAAGTCGGTTCTCAATTGGATATTACTGAGGCCCGTGTTGTGGTATCAGGTGGATTGGGAGTTCAGGGACCAGAAAACTTTAAACTATTGGAAGAGTTAGCCAGTCTTCTTGGCGGAGCGGTAGGAGCGAGTCGCCCTGTAGTGGACAATGGCTGGCGTGATTATTCAAACCAAGTAGGCCAGACCGGGAGAACGGTTTCTCCCGATCTTTATTTTGCCTGTGGTATTTCGGGAGCTGTTCAGCACTTAGCTGGAATGTCTTCATCACGGTGCATTGTTGCTATTAATTCAGACCCTAATGCCGCTATTTTTTCAGTTGCTGACTATGGAATAGTCGGGGATGCAGCTAAAGTCATTCCTGCTCTTATCAGAGCATTTAAAAAGACCCTTTCTTCCTAAACCCCACTTTTTAATGCAAAAAGGAACCATTTTAACTATTTTGCAGGATCCTCGCCTTTCCTTGGATATTGAGTATTCAAATTTTGTTGAGTTGAAAATTCAGCAATACCTGGAACTTTTGGTAAAATGGAATCATAAGTTTAACCTCACCGCAGAAAAAGACCCCGATAGCATTCTTAAAAGGCATATATTTGATTCCCTTCAATATTCCCGCGCGCTCAAACCAAACTTTAGAGTTATGGATATCGGTAGCGGTGCAGGTTTTCCGGGAATCCCATTAAAAATCATTTTTCCCACACTAAATTTAGTTTTGGTAGAAAGCAAACGCAAGCGTTGCAGCTTTATGCAAGCAACGTTACGGGAGCTTGAGATGGATCGATCTGAAGTGATTAATATTCGAGCCGAGGATATTTCATCTAAAAAGGAAGGCAAATTTGACGCAGTAATATTTCGTGCTGTATCAGGATTAAGAGAGTGCCTGG
>PAJA01000057.1 GCA_002705185.1 Nitrospina sp.
AATCATAAAGCCGGGTTTCCTGCTTTACCTGCTCTCCTTGATTTAAAATCTTTGTTTGTCTTGTCACTTCATATTCAATGGCCTTCTGCACGAACTTAAAGGAGTTGAGGTTTTTCAATTCGGTACGGGTTCCAAACTCTTTTTGCCCAACGGGACGAATGGAAACATTGGCGTCACAGCGCAGGCTTCCTTCTTCCATATTGCAATCGCTGACTTCTGTATACTCCAAAATGGATTTCAACTCCGTCAGATAAGCTCGGGCTTCTTCGGGCGAACGCATATCGGGTTCGCTAACTACTTCGCATAAGGGTACGCCGGTACGATTAAAGTCCACATAACTTTTTCCTGGACTGCCAAGGTTTTCACCATGAATAAGTTTCCCGGCATCTTCCTCCATATGAATTCGGGTCAACCCGATTCTTTTTCGTATGCCATCCATATTGATGTTGATGAATCCATTTGTTCCCAAAGGATGCTCCATTTGAGAAATTTGATAACCCTTGGGTAGATCGGGATAAAAATAGTTTTTTCTAGCGAAACGGTTCATCGGCTCAATCGTGCAATGTGTTGCAAGGCAGGCCTTCATTGAAGAATCGAGAAACCGCTTATTTAGAACGGGCAGAACCCCGGGCATACCCAGGCATACAGGGCAAGTACTTGAGTTCGGGGGTTTGCCAAATTCAGTGGAGCAGGAACAAAATATTTTCGTTTTAGTTTTAATTTGGACATGAACTTCTAGTCCAATGACCGTTTCGTACTTCATGAATGAATCCGTGTCCTCAAATCTTATTGATTATAAGAGTTGATGTATGTTGAAGTTTTAAAGTGGCTATGATTTTAATCAGCGCAGGGGTGTTCGTCAAGTACTGTCCTTAATGAGCTGTAAATCCGCCGTCTACCGGAAGAATTGTTCCCGTGATAAAAGATGACTCATCGCTAGCTAAAAAAAGACACGCATTCGCCACATCCTCAGGTTTTCCAAATCGACCAATTGGGTACTCCTTACTCCATTCCTGCATAAGTGTTTCATCGCTCATAAGGTCGGCAGTCATATCGGTTTTTATCAGGCCGGGACAAATCGAGTTGGATCGAATACCATAACTACCATATTCGACAGCTATAGACCGGTTGAGTTGATTCATTGCTCCCTTAGAAATATTATAAACTGCTACCTGAGGAACAGCGATAATACCAAGGATGGAACTTATATGGATGATACTTCCGCCTTTTTGCTCCATCATCACGGGCAGTACCTTACGAGTCAACTGGAATACTGCTGTCATATTGATATTCATTATTTCATCATACTGGTCATCAGAAACTTCGTGCAGAGGAGCACCTTTAAAAATACCGGCATTGTTGACCAATATGTCGATGCGTTTAAAAGTACTCTGGGTTTCCTGCACCAGTCGATCCAGGTCTGTGCTCTGACACATATCTCCTTCGATCGCTAGAGCCCTGGACCCAAGCTCCTGAACTGTTTCTTCTAGTTTGTGTTTTCTCCTGCCAAAGAGAACCACATTGGCGCCCTCCCTATGAAAAAATTTGGCAGAGGCTTTACCTATTCCAGATCCGCCGCCGGTAATGATGGCTGTCTTGTTTGCGAGTCGCATGTTAAGCCCTACTGATTTTAAATAGTGGAAATAAAGTGTGTATAATAAAGATCATAATCATGTTTTTTACTATAATAATTGAAGTCTTACAAACTTTTCAAATTGAATCGATCCTTGGCGGCGGTAGAAAGAGATCATGAAATATGCATATTATGGTTTTGGAGGTTTTATCGGGTTTGTTTGTGGAATGGGCATCAACCTAATTTTTTACTGGTTGGATCAGGCAGGGGTGAAGTTTGCAGGATACCTAATCACGAACTTTGGCTTTCTTGGAAAATACATACTCGAATTAATTAATGCTCTGCCCATTATTGGCCTGGCATTGGGTATTATTTTGGTTAAACTCATGTTTGAAAGGGAACTCACTGACCACTAGCTGCTGGTGTCAGTGAGCATGTTTTNCTCCCTGAATATNTACCCTTTGANNANNGCTTTAGGCTGTTTAGGNNCGACCGGATTAGCNCTTCAACAAAANAGAATTAATGNTAGAATNAAANCCGAANAATTATNANTCAGGATNGAGAATGAGNAAGAAATTNAACGATAACATACTGAAGGCCTTAGAAGCTTCTCACGAGGCTGTAAAAATATGCAAGCANGCTATGATTGACGCCAATGATGAAAGTTGCAGAGCCATGTATTCTGCGATCCAAAAGGATTGNGAAAAACATGTAGAAATGTTGAAAGGAGAAATAAAGCTTCATAAAGTTCAAAAAAAATGGGATGGCTAAATGCGTATATTGATTGTAGAAGATGAAAAAAAAGTCTCTGGTTTTATTAAAAAGGGTCTTGAGGAAGAAACATATGCTGTNGATGTGGCNACCGATGGAGAGGAGGGNCTTCTTCTTGGCGAACAGAATCAGTATGACCTGATTATTCTAGATCTCATGTTACCTAAAATTGATGGATTGGAAGTTTTATCAACTCTAAGAGATCAGAAAATCGAGACTCCCATCCTTCTCCTTACAGCTAAAGATTCAGTAGAAGATAAAGTNAANGGCCTNAATCTAGGNGCAGATGATTATCTGACGAAGCCCTTNGCTTTTTCNGAGCTTTTAGCAAGAATANGGGTTCTGCTTCGAAGAGGAAAAGCNGAAGTTCAGACGACATTGGAGATCGCCGACTTGACTCTGGATCTTGTCAGTCACAAGGTGAAAAGAGAAAGTCAGGAAATNGAACTTACNGGAAAAGAATACAGCTTGCTTGAATATTTCCTGCGAAACCAAGGAAAGGTCCTGACAAGAACTATGATCGCTGAGCATGTATGGGATTATAATTTTGATACCTTCACCAATGTAATTGATGTTTACGTAAACCATTTAAGAAAAAAAATCGATAAAAACTACTCTCGNAAACTTTTGCATACACTCCGGGGTGTTGGATACATCATGAAAGAATAGCTATGGCTTTCCAATCCATTCGGTCCAGATTGACCGCCTGGTATATTTTATTACTAGGCATCATCCTCATTCTATTCAGCATTTTTCTTAATTATTTTCTATCCAAACGTCTTTATGAAAGTGTCGATAACTCTTTGAAGGTTTCGGCCACTGTTGTTGCTACCTCGGTAGTGATGAAGTTCAATCGTTCACCATTGCCTGGCGTCGACCGCTTATTTAAACAGTTTCTAGGGGCTGGTGATCTTAACAAGTTTTATAGNATTTATGATGGCTCCGGAAATGTTGGTTCGCGATCCAGAAATATTGATGCCTCTCAGTTTCCATTGTCCCAAGTTGCTTATGCTGATGCCCTCAAAGGAAAAAACTCCTTCGAAACATTTATCGTAGATGGCAAGCACCCTATTAGGGTTATAACTATGCCTATCCTGCGAGAAAAAAAGCTGGCTAATCTGGTGCAGGTAGGAACTTCACTTGAAGCAGTTCAGGAAACTCTGCGTAACTTGAGAATATTCCTTTTCACTGCTGTTCCCTCGGTACTTGTTCTGGCTACATTGTTAGCACGATTTCTGGCCCGGCGAGCGTTGAAACCTATATCTAAAATTATTCAAACCGCCCGAGATATTGGTCAAGGACAGGTGTTGAGTCAACGCATTCCGGTATTTAAAGTAAAAGATGAGCTGGGCCAGTTGGCTCTGACTTTTAATGAAATGATGGATCGACTGGAAAACTCTTTTGCCCAGATGCGTCAATTCAGTAGCGATGCTTCGCATGAGTTGAGGACACCGTTAACGGTTTTGCAAGGACAAAACGAATTGATACTTAGTAAGCCGCGTGACCCAAAAGAGTATGAGGAAGTAATTATTAGTAATCTCGAAGAGATTAACTATATGTCTAAAGTGTTGGAAGATTTGTTTGCCATATCAAAGTCCGATGAAAACCAGATTCTCCTCAATTGTAAGCCGATGGACCTGAGTATCTTAGCGGAGGAAGTTTGCAAACATGCCGAAGTGTTGGCGGGCGATAAAGATATTTCAATAGTCATTGCATTTTTGGAGTCGGTCGAAATCAATGGTGATGAGGTTCGTCTCCGTCAAATGATATGGAACATTCTACATAACGGTATCAAATATACTCAATCGGGTGGTGAACTAAAAGTATCTTTACAGGAGGAAGCGGGGTTTGCTTTACTTTCGATACAAGATACAGGCATTGGGATTCCAGAAAAAGATCTGCCCTCTATATTTGATAGGTTTTACCGGGTTGATAAGGCCCGGTCACGTGATGAAGGTGGCAGCGGCCTTGGGCTCAGTATCTGTAAGCATATTGCTGAAGCACATAAAGGTGAAATTAAAGTTGAAAGTAAACTGGGCATTGGAACCCGATTCAAAATCCGCATTCCAAGCACTAGGCCTGAGGCCATTAAGCAATATCTCAAAAATCACCCTAGATTTTAACCCTCTCCCAAAAAATAAAGAATTTGATTCCATAACTTTATTATTTCCGAGTTGCCATCTGTAGGTTAAGAGTGAGAGAACTTTTTCAAAGTATAAGAGTTGGGTACTAGAAATTTTAGGTTTCGAGAAATATAGGAAAAGAAATGGCTCACTGAACCCAAACCAGAGGATGGTATACCCATGCTTTGTCTCCTGCGGCGTCTTCGACGTGCACCCAGTTATTTTTGATTTTTAGGACTTTCATAGAGAAATATTTGTCCACCGGAGCCCAATTCACTTTGGGGTGATCGGTTCCAGGTCCTGTTCTTAGGTTGGTTTGATCTTTCCTGATAACTGCACATTTGTACTTCTGAGTAGTTAGTCGCGCGTGGACCCAATAAGAGTCGCCGTCCAAATCTTTTACCTTTTTCCAGTTGCCTTTATTTGATAAAAGTTTGAAGGGCATGTATTGAAATACCTGCCAGATTTTTTCATGCTTGGTGCCGGGTCCTTTTCTTAAATTGGCTTTTTCTTCTTTAATGCAAAGAGCCATCGCAGTCTCTGCCCCAACAAGAAAAAAGACTATTGTTAATATTGAAACTGATAAGGAAGTTTTAGTCATAGCGCTGTATTGAGAATTGCAAGTAATTGGAGTGATGACTTTGAAGGTTGAATTGGGAGTATGCTAAAATTTATTAGTGCTTTTGTTGAAACATGTTTACTTCTGCCATCACCTATTTAAATCATAACAAATTATTTGACTTGCATTTGTTTTTTTTGTCTTAGCTAAGGAAAGGTATAAATTAGCTTGCTGCAAATACTTACATTTTTACAATTGGTCCTAATCGTAGCAGTGATTGTTTATCTAACTGTGAACATGATTTATATTGTACGTCTTAAACCTATTCTCAAAGAACTTAATAACCCGCCGATGATTTCTGTCTGCGTTCCCGCAAGAAATGAGGAGAGAGGAATTCGGCTATGCCTAGAATCTCTTTTAGGACAGGACTACCCACATTATGAAATCATCGTGGTGAATGATCACTCTACTGATCGTACCGGCCAGTTGATTCGTGAGATGGCAGAAAAAGACCCTCGCTTAATTGCTTTTGACGGAGAAGACCTGCCAAAGGGCTGGCTGGGAAAACCCTTTGCCTTGTATCAAGCATTTCAGAAGTCTAAAGGAGAAATTTTATTGTTTACCGATGCGGATCCTGTTTTTGAATCTCATGCACTGCGTACAGCTATTTTTACTATGCAGCAACGTAACTTGGATGCTTTGACCTTGATGCCGAGAGTAGAGTTTGGTTCTTTTTGGGAGAGGGCAGTGCAACCAACTATTTTCGGTTTTATTGGATCACTGACTCGGTTTCGGAAAGTGAATAGTTCGAATCATAAAACTGCAATGGGATTTGGTGCGTTTTTGATGTTTAAACGTTCTTCCTATGAATCCATAGGGGGACATGAGGGAGGCAAGGCTGATGTGCTAGAAGATGTGTTAATTGCCAAACGGCTGAAAAACGCGGGACTCAAACTTCTTGCTGCCGATGCGAAATGTCTGTTTTCTATTCGCATGTATTATGGACTCCATGAGATCTGGACTGGCTGGCGCAAGAATATTTTTTTAGCTATGAAGGGGTCGATCTTTCGTGCTCTCTATTATATTTTCATGGTACTTTCATTTTTGCTGACACCTTATCTGATTTTGGGGTGGAATATGGCCACCGGGTCAGATCTGATCTGGCTAGGGCTTTCTCTATTTGGTGTCCTCATGGTTTCAGCGGCGACTATTACTACTTGTGATGAGTTAGGGTTGAATCGTTTAAATGCCTGCTTGTTTCCTATCGGTGCTCTCGTAATGGCGAGCATCATGATCAACTCGATGATTCATATCGTGATTTTTTCTCGCGTTGAGTGGCGGGGTAGAGTTTATTCGATGGAATAATCAGACACGCTATAACTTTTTATTTGCTATTAATCACATCTCAAGATTACTTACTGAAAAAGGAATTAAGGTTGGTTCTTACATCGACAATGCCAATTCTATTTTATAATTAATCTCGTGAAATTTTTCGATCGCCATCCGTCAAGTCTGGTGCATTCTAATTAATTACAATTCAAAGTTTAAACATTATTTTTTGCTTGTTGCCAGTATTGCTCTAGTTCTGCAAGCGGAGTATCTTTAAGTTCTTTGCCTCGTTTGGCGACTTGTTCTTCGATGTATTGGAAGCGTTGGATAAATTTATTGTTGGTAGTACGTAGAGCCTCTTCAGCATCTATTTTTTTGAATTTAGAAATGTTGACCAGTACGAAGAGTATATCGCCGAGTTCCCCTTCCATATCCGCCTCTTTCCCTGATAGTACGGCTTCTTTGAACTCAGCGATTTCTTCATCGAGCTTGTCGAAGACATCGGTTATTTCGTCCCAGTCGAACCCATTTTTGGCGGCTTTTTTTTGCAGTTTTTGTGCGCGTAGGAGTCCGGGCAAGTGTTTTGGCACACCATCCAGCACCGATTTTCTGAGTGCGCTGCTTTTTTCCTGCTTTTTGATTTCTTCCCACTGTGTGACAACTTGCTCGGGAGTTTCGAGAGTTCCTTTATTAAAGACATGCGGGTGGCGGCGCACCATTTTTTCACTTATACATTGCACCACATCTTCTATATTAAATTCGCCTCTATTCTCAGAAATTTTTGCATGAAACAGGATCTGATAGAGTAGATCCCCTAGCTCGTCTTTAATTTGCTCAGGGTCATTGCTGTCTAAGGCTTCTAGTGTTTCATAAACTTCTTCGACCAGATAAGGCTTTAGGCTCTCGCGGGTCTGGACTTTATCCCAGGGGCAACCATTTTCGCTCATCAGGGTATCGACAATCTCGGTTATTTTTTTGAAGTCTGTCATTTTTATCAGGCCAGAAACTTTAGGATGACTGAGTCGGCGATATAGAGTCCTTTACGCGACAGGGCCATACGGTTGTTGTTGAATGTTATCAGTTCTTCTTTGAGAAGGGGGTCGATTACTTTTCCGTAAACTGTTTTAAAAGAAACTTGGAAGCGATTTTCAAAATCTTCAATAGCAATGCCCTTAATACAGCGTAGACCTAGCATAATAGTTTCACCCATTGCGTGCAAGAGATCGAGTTTTTCAGTGGACTCCACTGCTGATCCTTTGGACTGTACTTCACGAATATAGCGGGCAGGTAAATTGATATTTTTATAACGCTCTCCGTTTATATAGGAAGAAGCGCCAGCACCTAGCCCAAGATACTCTCCATTATCCCAATAATTGAGATTGTGTCGACTCTTGAACCCGGGCTGAGCATAATTGGAAATTTCATATTGTTCATAACCTGCTGATTGCAAAGTTTCAATCGTCTCTTGAAACATTTCCAGTTGAATGTCCTCGGCCGGAAGATGCAAACGACCACGTTCCTGTAATTTGAAAAAGGAGGTTGCAGGTTCAATAGTCAAACTATAAGCAGAAATATGATTGGGTGCCTTCGCTACAGCCTGACGAAGATGTGACCGCCATTTTTTCGGGGACTGATTTGGTAGCCCAAACATTAAATCAATAGAGAGATTATCAAATCCAGCCAGACGAGCTCTGTCTATAGTGGTATAGATTTCTTTCTCATTATGAACGCGCTCTAGAAACTTTAATTCGTCCGCATCAAAAGATTGTACCCCTATACTGATACGATTGAATCCAGCGGAGCGTATCTGTGTAAGTGTCTTTTGTTTAATCGTGGCGGGGTTGGCTTCAATGGTGATTTCACAGTCTGAACTGAGGTTGAAAAGATTCTTTACCCTTCCGAGAATATTATCTAGGCTCTCTGGAGGCAGAATAGTGGGGGTGCCACCACCGAAAAATAAGGTGGAGAATGTTCTCTCAGAAAATCGGTGTGCATAGTGGTCTATCTCTAATAATAGGGCTGAAATATAAGTCTGCGCCTCTTCCGTGTTTTCTGGGTGAGAATTAAAATCACAGTAGCCACATTTGTGTAAGCAGTAAGGAATGTGAAGGTAGATTCCTAGAGAGGACATGGTATTATTAAAAGGTAATAGAATTCTAAATGGACTTTAACCAATTTTAGCTTACAGCATGAATTTTTTGAGAATTTTATTGCTATTTAGTCTCACTTTAACCTACTGATATCCATGACAGATCATTTTAAATCGGGTTATGCCAGCATTGTTGGTAGACCCAATGTGGGTAAATCTACGCTTTTAAACTGTTTGATGGCTAAAAAAGTCGCGGTGACTTCTAATCGACCTCAAACAACCCGGAACAAGATCACAGGAGTTTTACATCTTCCAGGTGCGCAGATCATCTTAGTAGATACCCCGGGAATTCATCAGTCCGATCGGACCTTGAACGAAATGATGGTGCGAGCTAGTGTCAGTACTTTCTCGGATGTAGATCTGCTTTTGGTTATGCTCTCGGCAGAATCAGGGTTTTGTGTTGACGATGAATTTGTTTTGAATTCCATGCGAGGGGTTAAAACGAAAAAGGTGTTGGTAATCAATAAAGTTGATTTGGTTGAAAAGTCGAATCTTCTTGTTTTGATGGATAAGATGCATCAAAAATCTTTATTTGAGGAGATCATCCCCATATCAGCGCTGAAGGAAGATGGATTGGATCAGTTAAAAAATCTGATCTTAAATTATCTTCCCGAGGGCCCAGAATATTTCCCTAAGGACATGGATACGGATTGTCCGGAAACNTTCCTTTTTGGTGAGCTCATTCGNGAAAAAATTTTAAAANTAACTAGGTTCGAGATTCCTCACTCNGTAGCNGTTGTGGTNGAAGATATGTATGAACANAATAATGGNGTNGTGCANATNGATGCTACGATTTATGCGGAGAAGGACTCGCAGAAAAAAATCCTGATCGGCGAGAGGGGAAGCATGTTAAAAAATATTGGACGACAGGCACGACAGGATATAGAAAAACGTATAGGCGCTAAAATATTTTTAAAGCTGTTTGTTAAAGTCAAAGCTAATTGGAGAGACCAAAAAAAGACTATAAAGGAGTTCGGTTATACCCATGATTCATTTTAAAAGCGATGAAGAAATAAATACCATGAAGGAAAGCTGCCAGCTTGCGGCAGAAGTCCTTATCATGATTGAGCCCTATGTGAAGCCTGGAGTAACCACCGAAAGGCTGGACCAGATTTGCCACGACTACATCATATCCCATGGAGCTATTCCATCACCCCTCAACTATAGAGGGTTTCCTAAAAGTATTTGCTCTTCAGTCAATGAGGAAATTTGCCACGGTATTCCTTCGAGTAGAAAGTTGCGTAATGGAGATATTATTAACCTAGATATAACTACCTTCTTTAAAGGTTTTCATGGGGATACCAGTCGTACTTTTTTTGTTGGTTCGCCACGCAAACAAGCGCAGAAACTGGTGGAGATATGCAAAGAAGCATTGCAAAAGGGCATTGAATGCGTCAAGCCTGGTGCTAGGCTAGGTGATATTGGCGCAACGATCCAGCAGCTAGCTGAAGGACATGGCTATTCTGTGGTACGTGAGTTTTGTGGTCATGGTATCGGGAATAATTTTCATGAAGAACCACAGATCTTGCATTATGGAAACTTTGGTGAAGGTCTAGAAATTAAAAAAGGTATGGTGTTCACCATTGAACCTATGATCAACTTAGGTAAGCCGGATTTAAAAGTCCTTGCCGATAAATGGACTGCTGTAACTGAGGACGGCAGTCTCTCGGCGCAATTTGAGCATACCCTTTGTGTTACTGATACAGGTGTCGAAGTCATGACCCGCCTCGATGGCCGGACTCAGTTCTGAATTATTTTTCTTAATATTGTCCTGCTTTCAACCATGGTAACTGCTCCTTTGGTCTATTTTTTTAAGATTCAAACTGCATTGAATCAACTAAACTTAGAAGAACCTTGTGTTTTTCAGATCTGCTTTTCATTTCCCTTCTCCTTAAATTCTATTATCTCTTCGAAATTTTCCAATTTATAACTTTTAGTTCCTTTCACAATTAATTCTTTTACTGCAACTTTGGTCTGGGCTTGTACAATTTAAAAAGACAATAGGCTTACAAAACGTACTATTAAGAATTTTTAATTTTCTAAATATTGTTGAGTAAGTGATATTTGTTATCATTTTAAAAATTGCTGCAAGAGTTATTTTGGTATTTACTCCTTCTTTAAAGGCTCTTGATCAAGTATATGTTCCTACAGTTCTTGATATTTTATAGTTTAATGATATAGACTCTCATTAACATAAAAACCATATAACTTATTATAAATAATAGAGTTGACTCATTTCTTATGTTTGTTGCACTATAAAAGTTGTAAGTAATTTATAAATAAACAAATTGAAATGGAGATGAACATGAAGGGTGATAAAGCAGTGATCAGTGCTTTGAATGATGTATTGATGGCTGAATTGACGGCAATCAATATTTATTACATTCATTATAAAATGCAAGAAGATTGGGGTTATGAAAAACTAGCGGCTCATGCTAGGGAAGAGTCGATGGGAGAGATGAAACATGCTGATATGATGATTGATCGGACTCTTTTTTTGGATGGGGTTCCTAATATGCAAAAATACGATACGGTTCTAGTAGGAAATACTGTTGAAGCGCAATTAAAAAATGAATATAAAATTGAGCTCGCTCATGTGGCGCGACTTCGAAAGCATATTAAGACTTGTCTGGATAAAAACGATTACGGCACTAAAGAGATTTTGGATACTATTCTTGAAGAAACTGAAGAAAGTGTTGACTGGCTTGAAACGCAGTTCAATCGCATTAAGGATATTGGTATCCAAAACTACCTTGCTGAAAATATGAGTAAGGATAATAATTAAAAAATAATTACTCTCAGTTGTTTTAAGGCATAAAAAAACCTGTTTCAATATTGAATAATATTGGTTCAGGTTTTTTTTTTATTCTTTTCTACAGTTTTCGCAAACACCCATCAATTCCATTTTGTGGCTCTTCAGAGTAAAGCCATATTCTTCGCATATCTCGATTTGATACTTTTCGATAAGAGCGTGCTCGAACTCGATGGTTTTTTCGCATTGAGTACAAATGAGATGGTCGTGATGTTGTACGCGGAATTTACGTTCGTAACTTTTCTTGCCATCATGAAAGGAGTGCGCCTCAACTAGCTCGCAATCGACCAATATTTTTAAGGTACGGTATAAGGTCGCGATTCCTAGCGAAGGATCCTGTTCTTGAATTTTCTGATGGAGAGATTCGATATCAACATGGCCGTCGAAAGATAAAAAAATCTCCAGTATCATTTTTCTTTGGGGGGTCCACCGAAGGTTTTTCTGTTGTAGAAAATCTTTAAAAATATCAAATTCGTTCAGCATTTTATTTTGAGAAAGATTATTATTATCAAAATCCAACTAAAACGCTTCGAATCTATATTAAAAAAATAAAAATAACAACTATTTATATTTTTAAATTGTAAATAATTATAAATATAAGTAAACAAATGTCTTTAGCCCTTTTAAAAATATACTAAAATTCTTGACAAATGAAAGTTTAACCTATATATTGATAATAGTTATCAATATCAAGGGCTGTTCAATGCAATACAATAGCGTAAAAATATGTAAGGGGCCAAATTGTAAGGCTTGGTCTTCTGATCGTATTGCTCGCGAGTTAAGAAAAACTGCGGATAACTTGGATTTGAGTGATATTAAAATTTGTCGTGTGGCCTGCATGGATGCTTGTCATGGTGGTGTTTCTGTGCGGATTGGCTGTAAAGGTAAAATCTTAAAGTTAAAGGAAGCCGAGGAAGTCTTGACTATTTTGGGTGTTAGTAATGAGAGTGTTGCCTATTAGATAGGAAAAAAAATTTTGCTTATTTTTAAATTGAGAATGATTATCAATAAATTAATTAATCTTTTTATTTTATAGACTTAAGAAAGGATACTAATCGTGAGTGTAGCAATTGTAGGTGGTTTAGATCGATTAAGAAGGTCCTATGAGAAGAAGTGTCAGGATATGGGGTATCAGGGAAAAGTTTTTACTAAACGTATTCCCAAGTTGGCTGACAGAATGACAGGTGTTAGTGGAATTGTTATTTTTACGGGCACGGTTGCTCATCCTATGGTTGCAGAGGCTACACGAGTAGCAAGAATGTGCGGAATTCCTCTTGAACGCAGTCACTCCAGCAGTGTTTCAGCTTTAAAGCGTTGCTTGGAAGGTTTTTCTGAAAGCGAGGTAAATGCATGAAAATTTCTTCTATGAAAATTTTGATGGTTCATGCAGATAAAGAGGAAAGAGGAAGACTTGCTATCATGCTGGCACGGTTCGAACATTCCGTTGCATTTACAAATAAGGTTGATGTGTTTGACCTTAAACTTGACTCATATGACTTGATTATTGTTGACGAAGAACTATCTGATGGCCCTGGGTATGTTTTCCTAAAACAGCTTTCATCTAAATATCGAGCCAAAACAATTCTTATGTCTAATAGTGACACGCAAGAAAGAGCAGTTTGTCAGAGTTCAATGGGTATTTATGAGTGCATGAAAAAGCCCATTAAGCCAATGGATCTTGCGGTTGTTGTTTGCGATTTCTTTGTTTCTTTTTACTTGAGTGATAATAGCTTGGCATCAGTAAGCTGATGAAAAAATGTTTTGTTCCGGGAAAATCGGAGCGTAGTAGGTAGGTGAATCGGGACTTGCGCCCCGTTTCGCCTATCTATTTACAATTTTTTCTATAAGGCTGGAGGCCTTATAACTGAATTGTTACTTTTACATGAGTTCATTCTTTTTTACGGAGTCCATGGCAAGTAATATTCTGCGTGGTTTCGTCCTGTGTATCTTTTCTCTTGCCCATCCACCTTCCTTCCCCTTTAAACTCTCCTAATCCGCCCTTCCCAGCCGATCCAGGGCAAGCCAAAGGTGGGCTTGGCTTCCAAAAAGATCAAAGCCTTTGGTTTCTTCTAAGGTGAAAGACTTCAGGGATTGGCGGTATCTTTCCTTTGTTTGCAGGGACTACTTACGGCAATGGTATATGCGTAAAGTTTTTTAATATGAAGGCGTTAAGGTTACTGCCAGTTTATCATCGGTTTTGCTTCGGGTGGGAGCGAGTTGATGTATGAGACAGTTGATTTTAACACCTTCTTGACTTGACGATGAGTAAGATTGAAATCAAAATGTTTACATATTTATATAGTTATTAACAACAATGTTTACGGAGTTAACAAGAATATGAAAGCTAATATCATATTGATAGCATTATTTATTTTAACTTTTATGTTTCCATCTATTAGGAATGTTGACACTGCAGATGCAGACACAGATATATCTCATTGTGCTAACTTGGAAGCTACGGTTGCTCGACCGGCATGCGAGGCTGCGGCTCATGTTAAACCCGCTCCTGCAAATTTCGACGATACCTTGATGGGAGCGCAAGGAACTACGGGCTAT
>PAJA01000058.1 GCA_002705185.1 Nitrospina sp.
ATTTTGCTATTTCGGCTGTGGAACCTTTTTCATTTGTCGGGGAGGATCCGTCAAACAACCCCATAACGCCCTCGACTACAGCAAAATCACTCTTCCGCATCACATCTTTAAAGAGTGACTTTACATAATTTGGCGATGACATTACGGTATCGAGATTATAACTGGGGCTAATACAAGCGCGGTTATGGTGACCAGGGTCAATATAATCGGGGCCAACTTTGAAAGGCTTTATACTGAAACCTTTTCTCTGTAATAATTGCATTAATCCAATAGCTATTGAAGATTTTCCTACAGAACTATGGGTTCCAGCTATAACTATGCCCGGCAAGGATTTAGGTTTCTCGATCAACATTTTTAATTACAATTGTAGTTATTAATAGGGGTTGGCAATTAAAGGCTTTCTTCAATATCGCCTTCCACTGAAGCCACGAGACTCTCAATTTCTAGCAATTGATCCTGATCGGGTTTTTTCCATAGGCCTCTATTAGCGGCCTCCATAAGCCTTTCTCCCATGGCTCGGATGGCCCATGGATTCTTTTCTTTTAAAAATTTTTGTGTATCTTCATCCAAAAGATATTTATCAGTAACACCTTCATACATATGGTCTTCAATGGCATCTGTTGTGGCATCGTAGCCGAACATGTAGTCAACCGTTGCAGCCATTTCAAGCCCCCCTTTATAACCATGGAGTTTCATAGCATCGATCCACTTTGGATTAACAACTCGGGCGCGGTACACTTGTTTGACTTCTTCTTTTAAACTTTTAATCTTCACCGCAGCGGGATTTGATGAGTCCCCAAAATATTCTTTTACTTTTTGTTTTCCTTGTCCCTCTTTGATTTGATTAACTGCATTGATTAAACCACCATGAAACTGCAAATAATCATCGGAATCAAAAATATCATGTTCACGATTATCCTGATTCTGACTAACCACATCCATTTGTGAGAGCTGTTTTTTAAACTCTTCCTTTTTCTCAATACCATAATCATTTTGAGTGTAGGCAAAACCACTCCAGGTCATAAAAATATCTGCGAGATCTTGTTTGCTTTCCCAGTTTTTAGTGGTGATGGCTTCTAAGATTCCTGTTCCATATCTACCTGGCGCAGAGCCAAATATACGGAACAGTTCTTTCGATTTTGATTCAAGATGATGCTTGCGAACAAAGTTCATCTCAATAGGTTCGTCAAGATTTGCGACCATTTGAATGGCCTGATCCATCAGGTTTATAAGGTTCTGGAATGCATCGCGAAAAAAACCACTGATGCGAATAGAGACATCAATTCGTGGTCGCTTTAATTTGTCGAGAGGGATTGGTTCTACTCCGATGACTCTTTTATTCTCTGGTTTCCATATAGGGCGCACCCCTAGTAAATATAAAATCTGTGCAATATCATCGCCCTTAGTGCGCATATTTGAAGTGCCCCATAAAACCATGGCAATGGATTCTGGATATTTCTCCGACTCTTTTTTAAATCTTGTCAAAAGCCCATCAGCCAGTTTTTTACCCATGATCCAAGAGGTGGTGGTCGGTAGGGAATGAATATCTACAGAATAAAAATTCCTTCCTGTGGGCAATATAGTTGCCATACCCCGAGTAGGTGCGCCTGAAGGACCGGGTTTGATATATTTTCCGTTTAACCCTTCAGTAAGACTTGTCAGTTCATCCGCCATCTGTTGTAATTTAGGGAATATTTGTTGAAAGATAAACACAACGGTTTTAGATAAGCCTGGAATTTTTAATTTCAACAACTTATTGATTTCCTCTTCCAGACTTTGTATCGGTTGGGACATTTGAACAAAGCATTTTTCGAACACAGCATAAGAAATAGTATCAAAAAGTTTGAGTAAATCACCACGGCTGGTTACTGGTTTTTGGTAGAAATCCAATAACTGTTTTGGAACTTTATGCTCAAGAGGTAGGCTTTGGTCACTGAAATAACCGGTATGTGTGATACCACAAAACTCCATAAGAATAGTTTGTGTGCCTTTAACCGGAGGTGTGTCTATTCGCGCTAGACTGACAAACAAGTTGATGAGTTGATCCCCTTCGGGCACTTTACCTAGGATATGCAAACCTTCTCGTATTTGTGTATTACCTATCTCACAGAGAAAACCGTTAATGGCTTTCCTGTATTCTTTGAAATTTTCAGGCGCCTGATTAAACCCAAGATCATGATTAATATGAGTGGATTCGCAAAGTTCCCATATCTGGTTTTGAACGATATCAACTTTATCTGGATCGACACTCTGAATATAAGTCCACTCTTCGATTAATTGTTCAATTCGAGCAAGGTCGTCGTAAAGATCGGCCCGAGTCATAGGGGGTACCATATGGTCAACCAACACAGAATGAGTTCGACGCTTCGCCTGCGACCCTTCTCCCGGATTGTTGATGATGAAATAGTAGAAGAAGGGTAGGTCGGCAATTGCCAGATCTGGATAACAAGTATCAGCAAGTGCAACGGCTTTACCTGGTAGCCATTCAAGATTGCCGTGTTTACCTAAATGAATGACGGCATCAGTTTTAAAATCTTCTTTCAGCCATCTATAAAAAGCCAAGTAGTGATGTGTTGGAACGATGTCAGGACTATGATAAATAGCTACAGGGTTTTCGCCGAACCCGCGTGGCGGCTGAATGCCGACAAATACATTGCCGAAGAAAATGCCAGGTAAGTATAGTTTTTCCTCATGTAAATATACGTTTCCAGGTGGTTCGCCCCAGTCTTTCAACATTTCTTTTTTAGACTTTTCAGGGAACTTTTCATGCCATTTTTTGTAAGCTTGTTGGTGAACTTGAGCTGGGGCCAGCCTTTTTTGATCTTCAGTCAGAAATTCTGTGTCGTAGGAAATTTGATCGATGAGTGAGTGAATCAAGTCGTCGCCATTTTTCGGGATTGAATCTACTTTGTACCCCTGTTCTTTAAGTTCTTTGAGGATGCAGATTAATGAGGCAGGAGTATCCAATCCGACAGCATTGCCAATTCGTGCGTTTTGAGTAGGATAATTGGTTAAAATGATAGATATTTTTTTATCTTTATTTTCCTTAAGAGCTAGTCCGGCAAACCGATTGGCAAGTCCCACTAAATTTATTATTCTTTCTTGATTACCTTCATACTGGGAGATAAGCTGTCCATTTAGCATTTTCTCCTCAATAAATGCAATAGGATGAGCAACGATTTTTCCATCGAACTCGGGTAGTACGACTTTCATCCCCATATCGCGAGGACTCATACCCTTTTTATTATCTCTCCACTGCGATTCAGATTCAGAACAGTAAAGGGCATGTAGAACCGGTATATTCATGCGTGCAAAGAGCCCTCGCAAATCATCTTCACCTTGGGTGACGTTTCCTGTTGTAGAAACATCTACCGTGGCATAAGACAGACAATCAATGATTACATGAGGGAGAGTTGCACTGTTTTCCCCTAACAGGTATTTTTCGACAGGATGAATTTCATCTTGAGGCTGTTTCATCATGCTGCAATACAAAGGCATAACAACAGAACCCGTTGATTCAATTTCGGTAATCAATTGTTTGATAGGTTGAATATCATCTGCCAGATAATGCGTCCGGTATAAAAGAACAGCTATGATCTTTTTATTTTCTTTTTTTGCCTGTTTAATATATTTCTTATCTGCATATTCAGGGAGAAAACCAAATTCATGAAATGGCTTGGGGTCCTGCCAACCCAGAGAAGTTCCACAATAGAGATCGCTTAAATATTTTAACGATTCAATAATATGTTCAGAATGACAAGCCTCGTAATAGGAAAACATTTTTTGACAGACAGGGACCGGCGCAGTAGATAGAGATAAAATAGAGGGGTCATCATTTTTATAACCGGGAAGACAAATGAATGGCAGATTTTTAGCGTGTGAAATCTGATTCATCTTTTCCAATGATTCTTTATTGAACGACAGTCCACCCAGGTTTCGGGTGACAAGGATATCACCTACACTCAATTTTTTTTCTATGCTATCAAACTGCGAAAGATAAAAAGCATAAACCTCTATACCAAGCTCTTTAGCTACCGGAATATTTTTTGAGAAAACATGGTAATCGGAGGAGGTAGAAACAAATATATATATGGACATGATATGTATCTTAATTCCTTAAAGCATAATTTTTTCCTGATGGTGTACATCTGCCATCAAAACATAACGCCCATGAAAAGTGTTGGCGATTTTTCTCAATAATGCAGAACCTGCAAATCGTGTATTCGAATCTACTACAAAACTTAATAAGCCTAATTTTCTAATCCGATCTGCTAACCAATCGAGATCCTTGGAAATAGAATTCCTAAATGGAACATTTACCCGCCCATCAGAGATGATAACCATCAGGCTTGTTAAATGGTGCTTTTTCTTCGCAAACCCTTCTGCCATCTTAAGGGCTGCATTCATAGCATGTATCAATGGGGTTTTCCCTTTGGCAGAAATTGAGTCGAGAACTTTTGAAATATGGAATACATTTCGGGTAGGACGCAAAAATACTTTCGCATCAACACCTTCAGTACCGACAATAGCGACCAGGTTCTTTTTTTGATAATCAGACTTAAGAATACGTTGCACTAGTCCCTTCGCAAAGGAAAGCCTGTCTTGGGTTCCCATTGAAGCGGATGTGTCGACAACCAATAAATGCAACTGCTTGTTACCTGAAATTTTTCTTTTATATCTCAAATCATCCAGACTGATTTGAGATAAGTTCTTTTTACCTTTTCTAATTCCTGCTATCAGTGTAGGAAAAAAAGCGATATCTGAAGGCCCCCGCGCCAGCTTCTTATTTTCTGAGTAACCATGGGTTCTACCATGTTCAGATGTTTGTTTTGAAAATGTGTTTTTTCCTGCGGTCCCTTGTCGGGTTAAACGCGACAATAACTCCAATGTCTCAAATCTCTGCTGTGCAGGGTCCTGCTCTGACTGAAATGAAGATTGACCTTTTTGTGAATCGGAAGATTCTTGCTCAGGTGAGGACTCATTATTACCCAAATTGGACGATTTGTTATTTTCAGGTTTACTCGAATTATTATTTGAATCCGTGGAGTCATTATTTGCTGGGGGTTGAAATTGGCCGCGATGGTTCAACGCGTACTCAGCAGCCTTATAAACATCTTCCTTAATGACCTCCAATCTACCATTCCATGCAGCTAAAGCTATCGCTGTTTTAGTCATCACCAGTTCTGCACGATGACCTTCTGAGCCTGATTTTACTGTCAACTCTACGATTCGATCCAAAAGATAATCCGGCAAATTAACTTTTGGTAGCAGACTTCTTGCTTCTTCAATTCTTTCTAAGTATTTAGCCTCTTCTGCAGACCATTTATCTACAAAACTTACCTTATCTTTTTCCCAGGCCAATCGGCGGCGAATTATTTCTTTTCGGATTTCTAAGTCTGTCTCTGTTTTTATTTGAACAGAAATTCCAAACCGGTCTAATAATTGTGGGCGTAATTCCCCTTCTTCTGGATTCATTGTACCTGTGAGAATAAAATTAGACGGATGCTCGTGACTTATGCCTTCACGTTCTATACGGTTGACTCCCATTGCCGCTGCATCGAGGATAATATTTACGAGATGATCCTCAAGTAAATTCACTTCATCAATATAAATAATTCCGTTATTTGCTTTATGCAGTAAGCCATATTCTATTTTTGTTTTACCAGATTTAAGAGTATCTGGAATATTGATGGTTCCGACGACCATTTCTTCTGTAGAGGACAAGGGCATTTCTACCAAAGGTACCGACTTAATTGAATCCGAAAATTCGAGAATAGATTTCAACCCACGAACAGTTGTTGATTTGGCAGTTCCCTTTTCTCCAAAAATAAGCACTCCGCCGATGGCCGGATTAATTGCATTTAATACAAGTGATTCTTTTAGCTTTTCTTGACCTACAACGGCCGTGAATGGGAAACTTGACATAATGATTGCTTAATAATTAATTGTTTTAAGAACTGGTTTTTCGGGAAATCACCATGATGGAGACATCGCTGAACTTTTCTTTGCATTCTCTAAGGGTACCTGAATACGATTTTTCCTCAGGCCAGGTTAAATGCTCAAAAACATCCACATGCGTATTATGTGGTATCCCTCGATCCAATAGAAACTGACTGATTTCCGCAGGCATGAAATCCCATGGTAATGGAATAACTATTGCGCTTTTGCCTTGTTTTAATGCAGAGACTAAAAACTCTTTATCCTCGGAAATATCACCACGTTTATGGAAAGTCAGGAATACGCTTGTTTCAAATGCCGTTAAAGTTTTTGATGCCGCCATCTGAGCAGAGCTAATTCCTGGGATGATTATGGGATTAGGCTCCTGACAATCTGTATGTATTCTGTCTAGGTATTCGTATCCGGAAAAATTTACATCCCCCATAAAACAAACCACACATTTTTTGCCTTCTCGCGAATATATACCAACCTCGCCCAGTTTTTCTTTTTGGTTTTTATAGCCCATAGAAACTTGAAGTGCATTAGGATTAAAGTGTTTATCAGCCAATCTCAAAACAGTTTCGAATCCTGAAATAACATCCGCTTCTTTTAACAGTAAGACTGTTTTATACGGCATCATATCCGGGTCGCCCGGTCCTATTCCAACAGCATAGATCATTTTAAGTTCCTAATAATTTGATTCCAATAGTTACTGAAAATATAGCTACGATAAACCTGACCTTTGGTAAGTAACCATTTTTACTTAAGGATAAATTCTGCAAGAATAAACCATATAATGCCATTGTGATTATCATTCCTATACAAAACAAAGCCACATAAGACAATACTCCAAAAATGGATTTAGTCAGTGCAACAGGAATTAATAAAAAGATAGAAGCCGATCCCGCAATACCGTGTAAAACCCCCACTCCAAAAATTTGTCGTCCAGAAAACTCTACATGCTTGTGACCCAATTTCTTAAACCTAGAGCCTTGTTTCAATTCTTGAATAAAAACAACTAATCCNAGAAAGATCATAACGATTCCTACCATTTGNTCAGCAGAACTACTCATNACTGCAACAAACGCAGAGTCTAACNATAAAACNAATACTGCAAGTATTGTTAGNGTCAAGCTATGCCCTAAGCCCCATTGAATAGCAAGNCGCATAGATTTTTTTAANGATCCCTTATTTAAAACTAAGTTGGAAACTGTAACTATATGATCCGCTTCCAATGCATGAAGACAACCCAAAAGTAATCCGCCAGCTAAAAACCAGAATTGTTCCATGTTAGGTTCCTAATATTTTTAATAGTTTATATTGCATCTTGAATCACCCTTGATCTTTAAGAATGTTATTTGTCATTTTATTCTGATCGCTAAATAAAACTGGGTAATTCATTTCAGGTCTTTTGATTACAATAACTGATATATCCAACTCCTGTGCAGCAGTAACTTTGTCTTTAATACCTCCCTCTTTGCCGGAAGATTTTGTGATAAGACAATCAATGGATCTATCAACCATCAACGCTTTATTTAATGTAATACTAAAAGGTCCTTGAATAGCGATGATTCTATCAGGCGATACTCCTTTGGACAACAAATCTTGTATTAATTGCGGGTCTGGTAGCATTCTGATATATATTCGCTCAAGAAATTCTTTGCAAAGAAAAGGATCAATATTTTTGGACCCCAAAGTTAGTAAAATTTGCCTGCCGATCTTTTTAGCCTTATCTGCGGCCTGTCTGATATTTTCAACAAAATAAACATTATTTCCTTCTATAGATTCCTCAGGCCGTTCATACCGAATATAAGGGACCTCTCTAATTCGACAAAACTCCATTAAGTTTTTACTAATTTCCATCGCAAATGGATGAGTCGCATCGATCACTTTTTCTGGAGTGTCTATTCGACCGATCTCAAAAATATCGTCAACAGTCAATCTCCCTGTATGTATTATTTCTAATGGTAATGTCTGTACCGCAACGTTTTTTCCATATGGTGTTGCAACAAATACTTTTAAAAAACAATTTTTAGCAATTAAATTCTTTGCGATTTGGTTTCCATCGGAGGTGCCTGAAAATAGCCATAATAATTTATTTTTCGGGGACATTTGAATACCCGCGTTCTGTGACCATTTTGTTTTGAATCACTCGTGTCGCATCGTTTCCCAAAACAATTGTTGTTAACATATCGAACTGCATGGAGAATAAATCTTCAAAAGCCACAATTTGTTTATTTTCATTCTGACGAAAAGCATTTGAAACGACTCCACAAGGAGTTTGAGACAAACGATAAGGTTTGAATTTTTCTAACACCTCATAAATAAATGTTTTTCTTTTAGAGCTTTGAACATTATAGAGAACTGAAACAAACCCTCCTTTACCACCAGCCTCGGCTCTTTCTAGAATGGTTTCTCTGGGAACCAACAAATCTGAAAGAGACAAAGTAAGAAAATCATGAGCTAAGGGTGCTCCTAATATCGAGGCGCAGGCATTTGCCGAAGTGACCCCGGGGATAATTTCAAAATCGACCTTTTGTTTGTTCTCTCCTAGTCTTTCCAATGCTAGGCCGCCCAGAGCGTAGACTCCGATATCACCACTGGAAATCAGACTAACTCGTTTTCCCTCTTTAGTTTTTTTTATAGATAAATCGACTCTTTCTATTTCCTGCCCCCATGGAGATGCAATTTGTTCCTTTTTCTCGATCAAGGGTTGAATTAAATCTAGATAGAGTTGATGTCCAATAATAACATCGCTGTTCTTTAATGCTTCTGAAGCACGAGGAATGATCATGTCTATTGCACCTGGACCAATTGAAACCAAATAAAGTTTTCCCATCACTAAGGTCTACGCTCCAAAATTTCCTGTTCGCGAACAAGCGCCACAGCACAACCTTCTGAGGTCGTTTTGGGAACAATCAATTCACCATGGTGAGAAGCTATAAGAGCCGTCGGTTCACAAACTCCCGGAACACCAATGCTTTCTTCAACAAAACTGGATGATTTCACCTTAAGCTTTGCACCATTGATTTCATACTTCGAAAAAACTAATAAAGGCCATTGAAACTCTTTAGACAGTTCAAGAATGCAGGGTTCATTTTGTTTTAAATCAATTGTTGAAAGAGCTCTTACCTGATCTATAGAAACTTCTATACTTTTTAAAACTTTTAACACGAGTTTTTTTAACGATAGGTAATCCGCATTTTTCTTGCACCCCACGCCTAAAATATAATTTTTCATAGCCTCTGTTCCCGTTGTAATAACGGGATTGCAACCTATTTTACTTGCCACTTCATGGGCCAATTCATTAGCTCCTCCCTCATGACCTCCCAATAAAGAAATAGCCTGTCGTCCGAATTCGTCACAAACGACAATCCCAGGACCAGTTTGCTTGTCCTGAATGATTGAACTGATCGAACGAACAACTATTCCTGCAGCCATTATGAAAACGAAACCTTTGTATTTTTTTATATTTAAATGTAACCAGTCTTTAAATTTTCCGTCATAGCCACTTTCACCTTTTTGAGGGTTGGAGTGATTTGGCATCCACAAATCCCAGGAAGGGCAGGCTTTACGCAGCATCCGCGCCAAAATTAAACCTTCTGGTCGAACAACAACTATTGCAATAGGGTCGCGTTTAAACACTTTTTTTTCTAAAAAGGTGCGAGAAATCTTTGGAGTAAAGTTGAGAGTCCTTGAAGTTTTCTGGTCTTAAAACATCTCCAACAATAATTAATGCGGATAACGTAATTTTTTCATTTTTCATTTTTTCTGTAATCGTTGTCAAAGTTCCTTGAATGATTTTTTCTTCAGGCCAACTGGCCTTATATACAACAGCTACCGGTGTATTAGGGTCATAGTGTTTCAAAAGTTTTTCGGCAATTAGGTCCATTTTTAAAATTGACAAAAATAAACACAAAGTGCATTTATGCGTGGCAAGCTTTTCTAGTTCCTCATCCTCTGGCACTTTAGTTCTTCCACTGATTCGAGAAAGAACAATGGTTTGAGAGACGTCAGGAAGTGTTAACTCACGTTTAAGGGCAGCGGCACTTGCAGCCACACAAGAAACTCCAGGGATGATTTCATACTCAATCTCCAGATTGTCTAATGCTCGCATTTGTTCTGCAATAGCTCCATAAATTGATAAGTCACCACTTTGCAATCGAGCAACATCCTGATTGAATTTTTTGGCTTCTTTATATATGGAAACTTGCTCTTCTAAATTCAACTTTGCTGTATCGTAAATCTTTGTAGTATTTGGCATCCGGTTAATAAATTCAGGGTTAACCAGCGAACCTGCATACATGACATAATTGCAAGCTCGCAAAAATCTATCTCCCTTCAAGGTGATAAGTTCTAAATCACCTGGTCCCGCACCAATGAAGTAAACTTTCATATTTCCTTTCTTCCAACGGGAGCATTTTTTCTGATAATTAATACAGACAAATAACCGGGCTTCTCATCTGTCTTCAACTCCATTAGATCATTTGTTAAAATTTCATTATCCAAACCCACTCTCTTTCCAAGAACACAATTGGACACAATATCCATCTCAATTAACAGTTTTCGTACCCAATCGAAGCGGTCTCCAATTTTCATTAAAACAATGTTTTCATTGTCTTCAATTTGGCATTTCAGTTCGTCAGGCGTTTCAGGGCAGGGGAGAATCAGCACTTTCTCTTTTCCAATAGCTAAAGGAAAATTCATGGCGGCGGACAATGCTTGAAAGGAACTAATCCCCGGATAAGTGATAATGGAAATTTCTGGTAAGAGCTCTTTTAACGCGTGGACTGTATAGGAATAAGTAGAGTATATATATGGATCTCCTATTGTGATATAGACTAAGTTTAGATTCTTTTTCAGGTCAATAATGATTTTTTTTGCAATCTCTTCGTAAATTGAGTGAAGTAAGATTTTATCATTTGTCATGGGGTAGTCTAACAACTCAATTTTATCAACCGAAACATCGACATCTTTTATGCAAGTTAAGGCCACAGAATCTTTAGACCCCTCTGCTCTGGGTACCAGAATTTTATCTGCTTGCTTCAAAGCCTTTAGACTTTTCACAGTTATAAATTCTTCAGGCCCTGGGCCAACCCCAACTCCAATAAATGTACCTATGGGTTCTATCATTTCTCTCGAATTCTTAAATTAACTTTACCTGAAGGTGCTTGACCTATAAGGTTTCCTTTAAAGTCAGCTAGCAAGATTTCCACACCTATTTCATCATCTAAATAATTAGATACAACTTTTAATATTTCACTAGAGACTGTGTTAAATAAAATTTCCTGTATGCCTTGCTCTTTACTTACTTGGATCAAATGCTCGACGGTTCTCGAACTTTCCAAAATTGCTTGAACATTTTGATCCGTAAATTTTTTTGCAATATTCAATATCACGGGTAAAGCCGATGGAGCTTCGCTTGAATGAGTGTTCCAATACCCAGCAATAACTTTTGCAATCTTTCCAGGATGCCCAGCTAGCACAATTTTTTTTAATGTTGTTGGATTTTGCCTTATCTTTTGCTTTAAATTATTAAGGGCGAACCCTATAAAGTTTGAAATGATACAAATTCTTTTTAATGGGACATTTTTTTCTTTGTGAAAAAATTTTTGTCCCCATCTTCCTGGGCTGTATACGATATATTCAGAATTTGCTGCCAAGGCAACATCAATGTAGGTTTCGATCGAGGCCTTCCAAGAACTGATTGACATGGGCTCAACAATTCCAGTTGTTCCAAGAATCGATATTCCACCATGAACTCCTAATCTAGGATTAAAAGTTTTTTTGGCAATTTCTTTTCCGCCCGGAACACTTATAATAACATCCAAACCACTTTGAACCCATGCTTCAGGACATGATGGTTCTTTCAATAAAGAGACCAAATTTTCAATGATCATCTTTCTTGGAATCGGATTGATCGCAGGTTCCCCGGGTGGGATTTGCAATCCTTCTTCTGTCACCAGCCCTACACCCTCACCAGCAAAAAATTGAAAATTTTCAGAGCTATTTTTTTTAACTTCTACTTCTACCTTGCATTGATGGGTTACATCGGGATCGTCTCCAGCATTTTTTGTTACTTGAGCTACAGCTCCCAATTCAGTTTTCCGTGAAAAATTTATAGAGACCTTTAATTTTTCTCCAGATGGAAGCCCAATTATTTCCTGATCTGACTTTTTATTAAAAAGCAGAAGGTTTAATGCAGCTTTTGCAGCAGCCGTAGCACAGCTCCCTGTTGTCATGCCTCGATACAGGTTGTTACCTGAAGGAAGAGTCAAATCAATAAGCGGACCATCCATACGAGTTTCCTATTTGGTAAACTCTTTTTCCTTGAGAGACCAGATCATTAAAGCATTAAAAATTGAAGCCGCCACTGTGGAACCGCCACGCGTTCCTGAATTAGTTATATAAGGGCTTACAAGCTGTTGACTTAATGCAGTCTTACTTTCTTCTGTACCTACAAACCCGACTGGGATACCAATAATTAAATCGACTTTAAGTTCATTATTGGATATCAGTTTAACTGCTTCAAGGAGTGCAGTGGGCGCATCTCCAATAACTAAAATTACTGGAGATTTTATTTTTTTTTCCGCAAGAGTACGTAATCCTGCAACAGCTCTTGTTGTCTTTTCTGCTTTAGCCTTTTGGAATATTTCAGGATCATGGATATAACAGACAGATTCTAACCCCCATTCTTTCATCAAGGATCTTTTTAGTCCTGTTTGTACCATGGTCACGTCTGTCCAAATTAAAGCTTTTTCACGAATGGCTTTAACTCCGCATTCAATGGCATGTTCTGAAATGGTCAAACCTTTTATAAAATCTACATCTCCAGTCGTATGAATGACACGTTTGAATATTTCGCGGTG
>PAJA01000059.1 GCA_002705185.1 Nitrospina sp.
AGCTCTTCTTTTTTATTTTGCAGTTCAGTAACAGGGGTAGACCTTAGCATGTCGGGGGGGAATATCGCGGCCAGAATGTGGCGAGCCCTATAAGATTCTGGGCGGTGAAACTTATGTTTATTCTCCTCATAATATTTTTTGACATCAGCATCTGAAATTGTGATTTTGCCTTTGATTTCCTGATTTAGTAACTTTCGAGCATTGATATCGACTGTTATGGATTTTTTAAGGTCATCTATGGTGATGTTTCTTGCGCCTAGGGCTTTTTCAAACTCTTCGTCGCTATCATAAGGTTTGCGAAGAGCTGTCATTTCTTTTTCTATTAAGCCTGAGCCTACCTCTAAGTTATTTTTTTTTCCTTGTTGATTAACCAGTTCTCGTACGATTTCCTTTTCTATTAGATCTTTAACGACACTAGTTTTTTCACGAATGGTTAGAGGCCGTTTCACGTTTTTTAGAATCTGATTCATCCTGAACTCAATATACTTTGATTGAATGTCCACTCCATTAACTTGTGCAACGACCTCGGGAATCTTCAAGGATTGGGGCGAAGATTGCGCGGAAGAATTTTTTTCAACCTGAAGAGTAAAGGAGAAAATAGATAAAACAATGATAACTAAACGGTAGAATCTTTTTTTCATGATTTCTTCAAAGAATAAAAGGTTTAATATGAAACCAGTTTCAAGCTGGCTGGGCTATGCCGGAAAGAACACGATAATAGATCGGTAAAATAAAAATTAATTAATTATAGGAGGCGATGAATCAATTTTCTTCTCCGGGTCTTTAAATTAATTATGGATACATCTATGGATACATCGAAGTCTCTCACGCTACTTTACTAAGGATTTTTTTCGAGAATAACACTCATGAAATCTTGTTGCAATAATTGTTCAATAAACCCCACCAGTGGAGATTATTTTCCATGGACTTTCAAGCTTTTTAAACAAAAATTTAATCAAGGCATTCTGTTTCTACTTGTGGTGAAACGGTTAAATTGACGTGGCAGCGTTGCTGTGGGAAAATTGCCCCTCCATTATGATGAATTATCCTTCATTTAGAGTTTCATGGGTTACTTATACCTGCCTTTTTGCTTCTGGAACTGCCAGCCTGGCTTATGAACTAATATGGTTTCGCCATTTAACTCTGGTTTTTGGGGCCAGTTTATATGCGCTGAGTGCAGTATTGTGCGCGTTCATGATAGGGCTGGCTGGAGGAGCTTGGGTTATGGGGAGGGTGTTAGGCCGTATTCATGCCGAGCTAGAACCGAGGAAACTAATTCGTCTCTATGGTGTGTTGGAAGGATTGATCGGACTTTATGCTCTGTTTTTTCCTCTGGAGCTGGATCTTCTGGAAAAATTGTATCCCTTAATCTTGCCTGCCAGCAGAGAGGTTGGTTTGACCGTGCACCTGCTTGAGTTTTCCCTGAGTACACTTTTAATGTTTCCTGCAACTCTATTAATGGGAGCGACATTACCATTAGTTGGATATTGGGTGACTGGCAATCAGACCGAGAAGGTTTTTACCCAAGTTTCACTATTATATGGAATTAATACTTTAGGTGCAGTTTTTGGGTGTTTATTTACCCAGTTTTTTGCCATTCGTCTTTTGGGTGTTCAGGGGACAACCTGGTTTGCAATAGTAATAAACGTAGTAATTTTTATGGTGTGTTATGGCAGGGCACAAATTTTTTATGTTGTGGAACCGAGTCCCCCTGAAACCAAAAAAAATAAAGGGAAAGAAGAGACCAAGTGCTCGCCCGCTATTAGTATTTTGGTTCTTGCTATGTTCGCCTATTCCGGTATGGCTTCATTATCCAGTGAAATCTTATGGACACGGATTCTTGTTTTTCCTATGGGCAGCACTCTTTATTCATTTGCACTAATTCTGGCTACATTTTTATCGGGAATAGCGTTTGGTAGCCTGACTGCCAATAAGCTTTTAGGACGATCTCATCTAGTGCTCAAGTTTCTTGCTATAGAGATTTCCATAGGCATTTTTTGCATCGCCATTCTTCCTGTATTGGCAAACCTCACAGAGTGGACTTCCTTGGCAGATGGTTATTTTTATAGCTTAGATAGTTCGCCTGAAAAAATTATTTTTATCCGGTCCTTGTTTGCTTTTTCGCTGATGTTCCCTCCAACTTTTGGATTTGGCCTACTTTTTCCTCTAGCTAATCATATTTGTTCTTACCGTTTCGAGGGCGTCGGTAAAACTCTCGGTAACATTTATTCAATAAATACTATGGGTGCGGTGTTAGGAACTATTCTTACCCCCTTCATTTTTATACCGCTATGGGGGATTCGTTTATCACTTTATTGGATTTATGCATTACTAATCTTGTTTGGGGTTTATGCTCTGATAAGGATAAGTAAGTTTAAGCTCGCCTCCACGGTGATGATGCTAGGCATAGTATTTTTTATTTTAGTACTTGGGAAAGGTTTTTGGGTCCCAAATATAGAAACTCAAAAACCGGGGCAGGGTAACTTTGCTCGTCTGGAGGTGAATGTTTTATCTGACCGGATACATCTTCTTGACTATAAGGAAGGGGAATATTCAACTATAAGTGTTGTAGAAGATAAGGAGAGCCAAGCACGTACGATTTATCTGGATGGATTCAGCACTGCTACAGTATCCACTTTGTTTTCTGGAAGTACCTATATGCAGGCCATGGGGTTTGTTCCTATGATATTGCATCCCATGCCAAAAAAAGTTTTGGTAATCGGGTTTGGCACTGGTAATACTCTGGGTACAGCTTCCCTGTTTCCAGGCGCCGAGATTCACGGTGTTGAAATTGATAAAAATGTGTTGAAATTTTCTAAATGGTTTTCGCAGTGGAATCACGATGTCTTAAGCCGACCCAACACAAAAATGTTTATCCAGGATGGCAGAGCTTTTTTGAAATGGTCAGATTCTAACTATGATGTCATTATTATGGAACCTATGTCACCCTTGCAGGCTGGAGTCGTTAACCTTTATACTAAAGAATTTTATGAGCTGGCTTTAAGTCGTTTGAAAGAAGATGGACTGCTAGTTCAATGGCTTCCTTTGCATCTCGTTGGGCCGGAAGACGCAAGATCAATAACCTATACGTTTAATAAGGTCTTTCCTGAGTTTTCGGTATGGAACAGCTTTCTAACGAGAATTATTATGCTGATTGGAAGTCGCAAACCAGTTGAGCTAAATAAAAAACATTTCGAAACACTGATGGAGAATATGGAAATCCAGCAGATCGCTAACGAAATGAAGGTGAGATCTTTTTTGGATTTTGCAGATTTTTATATTACCGAAGGGAAGCATCTTTCCCCTTTTTTGGAGGGAGCTGGTGAGATAACTGACGATTTTCCCTTGATAGAGTTTTCTTCTGTTTCGCTTCTACCTCCATTACAATGGGAAACAGATCAAAGTTTTTTGAATCTTCTGCGTCCAAGGTTGGACCAGGTTCCTAAGGTGAATGGGATTTCACTCGGAGAGAAAGAAATTTTTGAAAAAGATTATGCTGTTCGAACCGCACAGAGATTTGGGCTGTTTGTGCGCCGTTACCAAGGGCCGGGAGAAAAACAATTTACCTCTAGGGATTATTTGGGTGGATTAGAAGCTCTGAGACTTTATTTTGAATCCCATAAAACTTCACAGGTTCTTTTGCAAGATGCTCAATGGAGTGATTAAGTTTAGCCATGAAATTTAATAGTTACAGTAAAATGCTGACAGTCTGCACTTCCTTTTTTGGTGCAGGTCTTTTTTTTAAGCATAGAGTTCAATATCAAGCAGGGATATGTTTATGGTGTTGTCCGCCTCTCAGTATTTGTAGCCAACAATCTGCTAGTGAGAGTCGAAAGAGAACCCCTAAGCCACACTAAAGTTTTTGCGGTATGAGAAATTCCTTTATATTGGAAGTTATTAGTTTGTTGTTGTTGGCTCTCATTGCAGCTCCAAATAAAGTTGGGGCTTTTGATTCGATTCACCATCAATTGCAAATAGAGCTGGACCCATCTAAGCAATTTGCCCGAATAAAAGATTCGATTAAGTTCAAAAACTCTCTAGGAAACTGTGAATCTTTTTTTCTGCATGCTAATTTAAAGCTAGATAAAATTCCGGATGGTTGGAAGGTAAAGAATTCCTCCGGACTTCTTAAGCTCGACTTCGTAAAGAGCCGAACCAAAATTTGTCCCGAAACATTGGTGTTGAGTTACTCTGGTGTTCTTCGTGACTCCTCTCTTGGCCCTGATGACACAAAAGATTTTAAAGGGTTCTTTTTTTCTGGTGAGAGTTATTTTTATCCGCGGTCGAATAAGTCTTTTTCTCAAGTTACATTTGAGATGCAGGTGTCACTTCCAGAACCTTGGCAGGCTGTGAGTCAGGGGCAAAGGCAAGTTGATCAGTTGTCTGGAGGAAGAAAAATCATTTCATGGAAATCTTCCTATCCAACTGAAGAAATATTTTTGATCGGTAACAAGTTTGATGTTTATACAACTTTGTATAACGGACTTCCCTTATATGTATTTCTTTTGCAAAAGGAAGACGCTCTAGCTTCAAAATATCTTCAGGCTGCAAAAGGTTATATAGATTTTTATTCCAAGTTGATCGGGCCATATCCGTATAAAAAGTTTGCCCTGATTGAAAACTCTCGACAGACGGGTTATGGCATGCCCTCCTTTACACTTATGGGATCTCGCATTATTCGCTTCCCATTTATTCTACACAGTTCTTATCCGCACGAAATTCTTCATAACTGGTGGGGCAATGGTGTATTCCCCGATATAAAAGAAGGTAACTGGTCGGAGGGTTTGACTGCTTACCTAGCTGATCATCTCCTTATGGAACTAAAAGGAAAGGGGGCGCACTATCGGTTTCAGGAAATGATGAAATATTTGAACTATGTTAACGAAGTAAATGATTTTCCCCTAAGCGAGTTTTCTTATAGGGACAGCATGGCTTCTCAGGCAATTGGCTATGCTAAGCTCCTGATGGTTTTTCATATGCTTCGCACAGAAATCGGTGACGAAAAATTTTTAAAGGGACTGAAGAAGTTTTATGCAAGCTATAAGTATAAATATGCCGATTATGAAAATATACGAGAGAACTTTGAAGAAGTGTCAGGCGAAAACTTGCACATATTCTTTCGGCAGTGGATTCATCGAAAAGGAGCGCCAGAAATTAGACTAAAGAAAGCATCCTACGATTCTTTTAAGAACCGATATAATTTGAAACTGACGGTGGAGCAATCTACTCCAATTTTTGAGTTGAAACTTCCCGTTGCGATCTGGACCACCAGCTCCCCGTTAGGGGAGATTCATTTCATAGAACTTAATGCAAAAAATATGGAGTTTAATTTTGAGCTGTCCTCAGAGCCTGTGGCGTTGCAACTTGACCCTTATAACGATGTCTTTCGTAGCTTAGGCGTTGATGAAGTTCCTGCCAGCCTTGGCCAGATCTATGGAGCCGAAGCGGTGTCGGCACTTCTGCCAAAGAATGGAAGCCTCGACTACCAGAAATTTGCACATTCGGTTGCAAACTCAGAAATGATTTTTACCGATCAAGGAAATACACCAGAAGGAAATATATGGGTTTTTGGGCGGGAGCATATGTTGAAAAAAAGTTTTATAACGCAACTAAAGAAATCGAACATTTTAGTGACTAAAAAGGGCATTAAGATTCAAGGTAAATCATTTCATTGGGAGAATCATAGTTTTGTGTTCACACTTCCCCGAACAGATACTAAAAAAGGAATTATGACGTGGGTCATAGCCGGTAATGCAGAAAGCATTCCTGGTTTAATACGCAAACTGCCACATTATGGAAAGTACGGTTATCTTGTATTTAAGGGGACTGCGCCCAAAAACATAAAAAAAGGGATCTGGCCGTCCAATCCAGTAGGTATGCAGAAGATTTTTAAGGATGGAAACCCTCGCCTTTTGCCCGATCAAAAACCTTTGGTGGCATTCTTGCCATTTCCATAATAATAAACTCTAATTATAATTACTAAATACTATGACCTTAAATAGGGGGAAGACAGGTTATATAAAATAGGAGCCTATGATAGTACTTTGATTATGTCTTCGTTTCCCCTTCCCCCTGACTAATTGACAGAGTTCATGTCAAAAGCTATTATTGGATTGTTGATTGTTTTATTTGCCGAACTTTTTAAAAGTCTTTTAATAATTTAAGTTTATATAAGCTCGACACCTGTAAATCTTCCTAGGTTTTATAGCTAAAGTTTATTTTATCCGCAATCTGTTGTTGATCCTAAGCTAAATAACACCCTGCACTTTCAACTTTTATTCATCATTTTCATCTAGATAGAATATTCTCTTTAATATAAGTAAAAATAAGTAAAAAAGATTTTTACCAGTGCTTTAATAGTTTTGTTTTTTTTGAAACGGCAACCGCATCATAATTGACAATTCAAATTATGTTAAAGAAGACGAAAATTAAAAATATTTCTCCGAAGAAATACTTGTTAATTGGTTTTGCTCTTTCATTTTTTGTCTTTGTGATTGATACCCAGGTTCCTCTTGGTGTTGCGGAGGGAATGCTTTATATCGTGTTGGTCATATTGGGATTAATGACAGGCAATCGTTCTTTTATTATCTACGCAGCGGTTCTAGGCTCAGTTTTAAATCTATTAGGTTTTATGGTTTCACCAGCTGGAGGCGAATTGGGTAAGGTGATTGCTAACCGGTGTTTAGCAGTTTTTACAATTTGGATGACCGCGGTACTTTGCCTGCTAATAAATAGGGCGGAAGAAAGACAACGTTTTGCTAGTGACAAACTGGAAGAAAAAATAATAGATAGAACTAGCAGGGTCCAAGAAACTAATGAACGTTTAAACGCCGAAATAGAATACTCTAAACTAATCAAGACCATCGCTGTGGCTTCCAATGAAACTAGGGAAATTGATGAAACCTTACGTTTTTGTATTCGTCAAGTTTGCGAATTTGCCGAGTGGCCGCTTGGACATCTATATTTAGCAGCTGAAAACCCATCTGACGGGCTTGTCCCGACACAGTTTTGGTATGTGGAGGAGCCTGGACAATTTGATACTTTCCAAAAGATCACTCAGGAGACTCCGCTAGAGGCAGGGGTTGGACTACCTGGTCGGGTATTGGTAAGTGGAGAGCCGGTTTGGATCATTGATGTTACAAAAGATCTAAATTTCCCTCGTGCGAAGCTTGCTCAGGATATTGGGGTAAAAGCTGGGTTTGCGTTTCCTATATTGATTGGCATTAGGGTAGTGGGAGTTATGGAGTTTTTCTCGCCCAAGGCGGTGGAGCCAGATCCGCAAATGCTTTATATTATGGCTCAGATAGGAACTCTGCTTGGCAGGGTGCTTGAAAGAAAGCAAGCTCAAGATGAAAATGAACGTTCCCAGGATCAGTTGCGCAAATTGTACCTTCGTTTAGAACAGGTCCGAGAAGAAGAAAGAACTCGCACTGCGCGGGAAGTTCATGACCATTTGGGCCAAGTCCTTACCACCATCAAACTCGAACTTTCTTTACTACGTAACAAACTGGTCGATGAGAACCCGGCAATAGAGGAGTCTACAGGACAGTTACTTGAAATGAGTGATGAAGCAATTCAAACAGTTAAGAAAATTTCAATGGATCTTAGGCCACCAATTCTTGATGACCTGGGAATTGCCGAGGCTATTGTATGGCAGGTCAAAGAGTTTACGGAACGNACCGGCATCGCGTGTGAATTTGAGGATGANNTNTGTGGCTTTGAACCNGACTTGGAGCGATCCATNACNTTGTTTCGTNTTTTTCAGGAGATTCTTACTAATATTGTGCGTCATGCAGGTGCNACNAAGGTTTGTGTTACACTNAGTCAAAATGAAGAAACTTTGACCCTNCATGTTCAAGACAATGGTTGTGGAATATCACCGAGTCAGGTGTCTAGTCTCAGGTCTTTGGGCTTGATGGGTATGCGGGAACGGGCAATGGTTTGGGGAGGTAATGTGTTAATTCATGGCACTCCCAGTGACGGTACAATTGTAAATATAAATATTCAAAAAGGATGACCATGGCAACAAAAAAGGAAACTGGGAAGATAAAAGTAATCATTGCAGACGATCACCCGTTATTCCGTCGAGGCTTGAGGCACGCTTTTTCAGAAACTCCTGACATCGAGGTTGTAGATGAAGCGGAAACTGGTGAAGAATTATTACAGAAGGCGCGTGGTATGGATTTGAGTCTTGCTCTTCTGGATATTTCGCTACCTGGAAAAGGAGGGCTAGAGATTCTCAAGCAACTGAGAGAAGATCGGCCCAAGTTACCCGTTTTGATATTAACAGTTTATCCTGAAGAGCATTATGCCGTGCGCTTTTTCAAAGCCGGGGCATCGGGTTTTATAACCAAAGAAAGCAGCACCGATGAGATATATACGGCTGTGCGAAAAGTCGCCGCTGGAGGTAAATTTGCCAGTCCCGAAATCACTGAAAAACTAGCTTTTGATTTTACCAAGTCGGACCGACCCGCCCATGAAAGTCTTTCAGACAGGGAGCATCAGGTCTTCATGATGCTAGCGGAAGGGGGTTCTCCCACTGAGATTGGTAAAGAGTTATCTCTGAGTGTAAAAACTATTAGCACGCACCGTTCTAGGATTCTAGAAAAAATGCAAATGAAGAAAAATGCTGAACTGATTCACTATGCAATATCCCAAAAGCTTATTCAATAAAGCTGCTCATTTTAACCCTCCTCTTTTACAACTACCATGCATTCATACTTACTATAGGACAAACACCTATTAGATAATAGTCGTATTGATTAATATATATAGTATTTAATCCTATAATATAAAAGGGGTTATGCCTATATTAACATAAAGTTCTATCTATTAAAATTTCGGAAAAATAAGTAATGAAGAATAGTCTGTTACACGATTGAGTGTTTTTAATAAACAAAACTAAGGAGAGGGTTATGAAAAAGATTTTTGTTTTAACAGTGGCTTTCGTTGCTGGTTTTGCCATGGTTGCTAATGCAGGCTCAATTGCGACCGGACAAACCACAAAATGTAATGATGCGAAAAGCATTACACTAGAAACTGCAGGTGCAGCAAATACATCTAACGATAAGTTTGGTTTCACTAGCAATGACCGCGGTGGTGCGAATGTTGTTATCTGGAAATCTTCTAATTTCACTACGATTCCTATAACATTAGGACCAAACGACAATAACGATAGTGTAAATGGTACCGATGGCGGAAGAACAGGTCTTCCTCGAAGAGGCGGAATGGGTAAGCACAAAGTTACTTTGACTTCTCAGCCTGAGTTTAGCCGTGGTGACTCTATTGGAGATATTAGTGGATTGGTTAAAATCACCAACACCGGCCTGAACCCTGTTACGGTATCTTGTAACTAATCAACGATTATTTAGTAAGGGCTTGATCAGCGAGTTGGGTCCTTACCCTAGAGAACAGCCGACCTCTCCCGGTCGGCTGTTTTTTTTTGTATTATTTCAGGCTATCTTTGTAAGTTAAACCCTGGTCTTAGTTNTTATTGTTTTCTTACTGCTGGATCTATTNTNTTTAGGCGACTGCTCCTAATTTTTCATGATTTTATAGGTATCTCGATTTNTATGTTGTGAGAAAAAATTCCTAATTTTTTCGCAGGTTATTTTTTTATTTCTTATGCCGTGAAAGATAATTACTTAGATAGCAATAAGCGGTTTGGCTATTAAAAAAATGGTTCTCAGCTGATATCTAAAATATATATGGTTCATTAGACTCTCTAAGAATTATGAAAATATCTATTAGCACTGCTGAGTAAGTGATTTTTATAAAACAATAAAGGAGAGGTACTATGAAAAAGATTTTCGCTTTAACGACTATGTTTGTCGCTGGCCTGGCATTTTCTGCCAATGCAGGTCAAATCAGCAATGGTCAAATGACAAAATGTAACAATGCTAAAAGCATCACGCTTGAAGCGGCAAAAGTAGCTCACAAAACTTCAGACAAATTCGGCTACACCGATAACGATCGTGGTGGCGCTAACTTGGTTTTGTGGAAATCTTCTAACTTCACTACTGTTCCATTGACCTTAGGACCAAATGATAATAATGANAGTCTCAATGGTACTGACAAGGGAAAAACCGGTCTTCCACAAAGAGGCGGAATGGGAAAAAGCAAAGTAACTTTGGTTTCCCAGCCTGCATTTAGCCGTGGTGACTCTATTGGTGATATCAGTGGCTTAGTAAAGATCACCAACACGGGCTCTATCCCAGTTACAGTTACTTGTAACTAAGTTTTATCTTTTTGTAAGGGTGAGTCAACGAGCCTTGCCTTTACCCTAGATCAGCCGGCCTTTTCCCAAGGCCGGCTGTTTTTTTATTTGAAGCTCTNTTTTTTTCCTACCTTTTTAGCTGATTGTATCTTTTACGATAATTGCGCTTAATTTTTCTTTGCTAATTTGTTACCCTTAGCCGATTAGTAAACCACCAAATAATAACAGCCCCTATTTTTAGGTAGTTTCATGAGTGAATCCGTTAAAGTTCGTTTTGCGCCCAGTCCAACAGGGTTTTTNCATATTGGTGGGGTGAGGACAGCTCTATTTAATTGGCTATTTGCCCGCCATCATGGGGGACAATTTGTCTTACGTATTGAAGATACAGATCATGAGCGTTCTACAGAAGAATCTATTGCAGAAATAATTGAGTCTATGCGCTGGCTTGGACTGGACTGGGATGACGGTCCTTTCAGGCAGACTGAGCGGCAGAAACTTTATTCGGAAAAAGTGAATCAGCTTTTTGATGCTGGTAAAGCCTACCGTTGTTATTGCACGCCTGAAGAATTGGATAAGAAACGTGGTGAAGCTCAGAAAAAGGGACTTAAACCTAAATATGATGGAACTTGCAGAGAGAGAGCTGATCAGCCAGAAGGAATTCCATCCGTTGTCCGGTTCAAGGCCCCTATTGAGGGTTCGGTGGTCGTTGAAGACCTTTTACGCGGTAAGGTTGTGTTTGATATTACCGAACTGGATGATCTGATTCTGCAAAGGACTGATGGCTCTCCTACTTATAACTTTGTTGTTGTCGTCGATGATGCTGATATGGGTATTACCCATGTGGTGCGCGGGGATGACCATCTTTCCAACACACCTCGACAATGTTTGTTGTATGACGCTCTGAACTTTCCTCGTCCTCAATTCGCTCATATCTCCATGATACTAGGGCAGGATAAGACCCGACTTAGCAAACGTCATGGTGCGACCTCGGTATTGGCTTATCGCGACATGGGTTATCTATCTTCTGCGATGATCAATTATTTGGCGAGGCTAGGCTGGTCGCATGGTGATCAGGAAATTTTTTCGCAGGAAGAAATGATCCAACTCTTTTCTTTTGATTCAGTAAATACGTCAGCAGCAGTTTTCGACCCAGGCAAACTGTCCTGGTTAAACGAGCATTATATAAAGAACACACCTCCTAAAGAACTCGCTCTTCATTTAGAACCATTTCTTATTAGCAAAGGAATATTACAGGAAGATCATGGCCTGAACGTTGAAGAAATAGCCAAGGTCATCCCATCCTTGAACCAGCGTGCTAAAACTCTTGCTGAGATGGCGGAAAAGTCGACATTTTATTTTAAAAAAGAAGTCGAGTTTGATGAAAAGGCAAAAGCCAAGTTTCTGGTACCTGAGGTTAGGCCGTTACTGGAAAAAGCCATTGTAGGTCTTTCACAGTTGGATAGCTTCTCTGCAGAAGAGATTGAGGCGTTATTTAATCAGGTTGTGAAGGAAGAGGGTGTGAAGCTTGGTAAGTTGGCGCAACCGATTCGTGTTGCCCTTACAGGTGCTACGGTAAGCCCTGGTATTTATGATGTGATCCTTCTTCTTGGAAAGGAAGAGTCGCTTAAAAGATTAAATCAGGCTCTTCCATAAAACTCTAGCTAACAATTAGTTCGCTTCCTTTATCATTTCCCCAATATCTCTAACCTTCACTTTTTCTTGCAGGCCTCTGGCTTTTACTGCATCTTCAAGCATGAGTACGCAATACGGGCAGGACACAGCGATGGTTTCGGGGTTGGTGGTCATCAGTTCATCGAGTCTGTGATGGCTCATTCGAGTTCCGGTATTTTCCTCAAGCAGAAACCGAGAACCACCTGCACCGCAACAGGTTCCTGATTCCCGGTTTTGCTCGGCTTCGTGAATTGACTCCATTTTTGTGGTGGTCTTTAAAACTTCTCGCGGTGCATCATAAATTTTATTATGTCGGCCGAGATAGCAGGAATCATGGATCACGACATTATTGCTATTGATTTTTTCTTCGGGTGATATTTTCCCATTGGTGATCAATGTTTCCAGTAACTCTGAGTGGTGCAACACTTCGAGGTAAACTCCGAACTCAGGGTACTCATTTTTTAATGAGTTGAGGCAATGCGGGCAGTGGGTGATGACTTTTAGCACATTTTGTTGCTGGAAGGTCTCTGCATTATGGCTGGCCAGCATATCGAACAGATATTCGTTACCAGCTCTGCGAGCCGGGTCTCCGGTGCAACCCTCACTGTTACCAAGAATGGAAAAGCTGACTCCTGCCTGTTTCAGAACTTTTACAACCGACTCGGAAATTTTTTTGCCACGTGTATCAAAAGAACCGTTACACCCGATGAAATATAAATATTCGGTAGGCTTAGTCTTGTCCCAGATGGGGATGTCTAATGCTTTAGCCCAATCGGCACGTGAGTTTTTAGGAAACCCCCAAGGATTTGATTGAGTTTCTAAAGATTTGAAAGCTGACTCCAACTCTTTTGGATAACGATCTTCGGTTAACACCAGCCCACGTCTAAGGTCGATTACTTTATCAACGTATTGGATCATAACAGGGCAGGCTGATTCGCAGGCTCCGCAAGTGGTGCAGGCCCAAAGAACATTATCTTCAATCACATCTCCAAGAAGAGCTGTATCGTTGGGTGAGCTGTTAAGGTGATCTCTTAAATTAACTGTAAGCTTTTGCGGTGAAAGAGGTTTCCCAGTTGCTAATGCCGGGCAGACTCGGTCACACCGTCCACACTGAGTACAGGTATGTAGATCCAGTAACTGTTTCCAGGTGAAATTTTCAACCTCTGTGACACCAAAAGTTTCTTTTTCTTCGTTTTCAAAATCGATGCGGTGTAGATCATTTCCAGGGTTTAAGTTGGAAAGAAAAACATTCGGAACTGCAGTAATGATATGAAAGTGTTTGCTACGTGGAAGAAGCGTGAGAAAAAACAGGATAGCAGAAACATGGCTCCAGTAAGCCAGGCTATGTAGGTGACCGGTTAAATCTTTTCCTGCGAGGCTGATAATGGGGGCTAAAAGAGCTGCTAATGGACCGGATTTTTCAATATCTGAATTTAGAGACAGAAAGGCGGAGTCGAATAAAACATCACTAATTACGATTATGAGTATCAGGTAAAGAATTATCAGTCCCTCGGTGGAGAGCGTGAGTTGACTGGGTTTAACAACAAGTCTGCGGTATAGAGCGTAAATAACTGCTAGAGTAACCATTAAGATTACACCATCCTTAATCCACAAATAAGGCAGGATCAAAGAGTTAACTGCGGAAAAGTGAGATGTGATATTCGGAAAAAGACCGATGAAAAAGAATTCTCCAGCACGGACGAGAAGAATAAGGAACCCCCAAAAAATGACAGCATGCATCCACCCTGACTTGGGTTCCTTAAGAAGTCGGGTCTGTCCAAAGGCGATGCTTATAGTTCTAAAAATTCGCCTTAAG